>URCB01000003.1 GCA_900546255.1 uncultured Eubacteriales bacterium | reverse complement strand
TGGGTCCAGGGAGGAAGAACCTCTTCCTCCCTGGTGTTCTTTCCTCCGACTTTCTTCAAAGAAAGTCGGGCTCCCCCGCCGGAGTCGGCGGGCCCCCGGGGCGCTGCGCCCCGAGGCTTCGAAACAGCCCCGACCACCCGTAGGGTACGTACTACCGGAGATTTGGCCCCCGGCCCCACCTCCGGGGCCGCTGGACACCGGTCCAACCCCGCAGAAAAAAAGAAACCCCCTCTCTGGTCGGCGACCAGAGGGAGGATCCCCAGGAGGAGAGCCACGCTCTCCTCCTGCTTTTTGTATGTTTGCCCCGGGAAAGCGGGGCACCTGGCCCTGTGCGGGGGGAGGGGGCTCACCCCCGCTCCCGCATGACGCTCATGTAGGCGGGGCGGATGATCTTGTTCATGCACACCAGCTCCTCGATGCGGTGGGCGCTCCAGCCCACGATCCGGGCGATGGCGAAGAGGGGGGTGTACAGTTCCACCGGGATGCCCAGCAGGTCGTAGAGGAACCCGCTGTACAGGTCGATGTTGGCGCTGACCCCCTTGTAGATGGGGCGGTTCTTGGAGATGAGCTTGGGGGCCTCCTCCTCGATGTTGCGGTAGAGGGCCAGGTCGTCCTGGCGGCCCTTCTCCACGGCCAGCTGGTTCACGAAGGAGCGGAGGATCTGCTCTCTGGGGTCGGAGATGGAGTAGACCGCGTGGCCCATGCCGTAGATCAGGCCGCTGTGGTCGAAGGCCTCCTTGTTCAGGAGCTTGCGGAGGTAGGCGCTGGTCTCGTCCGGGTCGGTCCAGTCGTGGAGGTGGGACTTGATGTCCTGGATCATCTCGATGACCTTGATGTTGGCGCCGCCGTGGCGGGGGCCCTTCAGGGAGCACAGGGCGGCGGCCATGGTGGAATAGGTGTCCGACCCCGAGGAGGTCACCACCCGGGTGGTGAAGGTGGAGTTGTTGCCGCCGCCGTGCTCCATGTGCAGCAGCAGGGCAATGTCCAGGGCCTTGGCCTCCAGTTGGGTGTAGGACTTGTCGTGGCGGAGCATCCGCAGGATGTTCTCTGCCGTGGACAGGTTGGGGTCGGGGCGGTGGATGTACATGCTGTCGTCGTTCTCATAGTGGTTGTAGGCGTGGTAGCCGTACACCGCCAGCATGGGGAACTCGGAGATCAGCCGGATGCACTGGCGGATGGAGTTGCCCAGGTCTCCATTGACCTGGTCGTCGTAGCTGGCCAGGGTGAGGACGCTCCGGGTCATGGAGTTCATGATGTCCTTGGAGGGGGCCTTCATGATCACGTCCCGGGTGAAGTTGGTGGGCAGGGTACGGCAGTCGCTGAGGATGCCGGTGAACTCCTCCAGCTGCTGGGGGGTGGGCAGGTCGCCGAAGAGGAGGAGGTAGGCGATCTTCTCAAACCCAAACTCGTTGGGGCCCAGGCTGCCGATGAGGTTTTTGATGTTGTACCCCCGGTAGAACAGCTGGCCCTCGCAGGGCACCCGCTTGCCGTCCACATTCTGGAAGGAGACGATCTTGGAGATGTTGGTCAGGCCCGTCAGGACCCCCACGCCGTTGACGTCCCGCAGCCCCCGGTTCACGCCGTACTCCCGGAAGAGGGAGTCGGGGATGAAGTCGTTCTGCCGGCACAGGGCCTGCTGGTCGTTGGCGTAGGTTTCTACGTTGCGTCTGCTCATGGTTCGTCCCCCACTTTCTCGGCTTCCTGCCGTAGGATTTCCTCCAGCTGGGCGATCTCGCTGAGCAGGTGGAGGAACCGCTCCTCCCCAAAGGCGGACACCACCCGCTGGTGGTACTTCCGCAGGGTCTGCCGGTGGGTTTGGACAGAGGTGAGGGCGGTGTCGGTGAGAAGGATATAGGTGCCGTCCTCCCCATTGCCGTCGTGGGTCCAGCGGACCAGCCCCTTGCCCTGGAGGGAGCGGGCGATGGCGGTGACCTTCGGCAGGGGGAGGTTGAGTTCCTTGACCATGTCTTTGAGATAGATCTTCTCGCTGCCGGAGTCCTTGGTGTGTTTGGAGAGCAGCCAAATCAGAGCGTACTCATCGGAGGCGTTCTCTTGGAACAGGCGGCGCAGGGCCGGGCTGTGAAACAGCTTGTCCAGCTGCTCAGAGGTAAGGGTGCGGGCGCCGCTGTCCCGGTTCAGTTCTGACATGTGGTTCACCTCGATTTTGACAGGATGGGTAACCGTTAGCGGGTCATTGCTGGGTGAGGTTGTCCAACAGTTTCCGCCGCAGGCGGATAAACTCCTTGGCGTCCTCTGGCCCTAAGAGGGAGAGCATCTGGGCGGTGGAGCGGAGGACCTGGGCCCGAAAGCTCTGGATGACCTCCAGCCCCTTGGGAGAGAGGGTGACAATGACCTGGCGGTTGTTCAGGGGGTCCGGCCCCCGGGTGATGTAGCCTTTGTCCTCCAACCGGCCTAAGAGGGCGGCAATCCGGGCGGAGCTCACCGCCCCGCTGCGGCTGAGCTCCACCGGGTGGGCCTGGTGGTGGAGGAGAAGATAGTTCAGCACGAAGGGTTCCCCCTGGTTCAGCCGGACCTGCAGGTGCAGGGCGGGCAGCTGGAGGAGGGCTCCGTTGACTTGGAGTAATTCGGTGGCTAAGCCTTCATAATCTGCCGTCATAACCATGTGACACTCCTGAAATCGCTAACGTTATTAGGTATTATACCAGAAACCGGCAGCCCCGTCAACAGAGTGCAGCAGGCAGGGGGGCGGGGGTCACACCCGCAGGCGCATTTGGTACCAGGCCGCCCCGCCGTGCTGGGAGGCCGAGGGCCCCTCGCTGACAAAGCCGAACCGGGCGTAGTAGGGGACCAGCTTCTCCTTGCAGGTGAGCACCAGCCCTGCCTTTCCCCGGGCCCGGGTCTCCTGGATGGCGTGGCGGAGGAGGGTGCCGGCATACCCCCGGCAGCGGCAGTCCGGGTGGGTGGCCACCCCGAAGATCATCTGCCAGGGGCCGGCGGGGTCGTGGAGGGAGGCGTCGTCGTACATGGCGTCGGTGAGGTCGGGCTGCTGGGTGACCATGCCGTTGACCATGGCCAGCACCCGGCCTCCCTCCACCAGCAGCCAGAAGGAGTCGGGGAAGGCGGCCAGGCGGGCCTGGAAGCTGGCCTCCCCTGCGGCCTCCGCCGGGGGGAAGCAGGCGGCCTCCAGGGCGGTGACGGCCGCCAGGTCGGCCGGGGTGGCGGTGCGGATTTCCATAGGGTATCGTCCTCCTTGGGTGTTTTCTCCAGTATACCACACCGGGGGGCCCAGGGGAAGGGGAGGGGCCCACAGAGAGAAAAACACCGGAGCCGGGAGAACCCCGCTCCGGTGCTGGCATCAATAGCCCAGGTCCTCGTCCACCAGGAGGACCATGGTTTCCCCCGCCCCGCCCAGGGGCCGCCAGAGGACGGACAGCCCGTTGCAGATCCGCTCCGGGCTCTTGCAATCGTAGCAGCGCAGGGCCTCCCCCTGGGCGCAGGGGGTCTTGCGGTGGAGCCGCCGGGCGTTTAAGGGGGCGGCCACGTTCCGGGCCCGCCACAGGGCCTGGTCAAAGGTGGGGGCCACCTTGTTCCGCCCCACCAGGTAGCACACCACCTCATGGGCGCCGGTGGCGGCGGAGATCCGGTTGCCGGTGCCGTCGATGTTGATCAGCTCCCCCGTCTCCGCCACGGCGTTGACGCTGGAGAGGTAGACCTGGGCCTGGGCGGCCTGGGCCAGGGTGGCCGCCCCTGGGGTGCGCCAGTGCCAGTAGACGGTGTTGCCCTGGGACAGGGCCTCGTACAGGCCCAAGTCCTCCAGGGTCATGCTGCCCCCCAGGCCGATGGTCTTGCCGGACCACTGGGCGGCCAGCCAGTCCTTGGCCGCCTGGCCGGTGGGGAAGGTGTGGACGGAAAACCCCGCCCGGGTGAGGGTTTCTTGCAGTGAGTCAAAGCGCATGGGGTGCCCTCCTTGGGTTTTTCTTTCAGGATACCATGGCCGTCAAGGGGGCCTTACCCCTCCGGCAGGGAGAACTTCCTACGGTACTCCTCATAGTATTGGTCAAACCCGTGGGAGCGGGCGGCCTTCAGGCTGATCATATACTGGTGGGGGTCAAAGGAGTCCGACTCCAACTCGATGGTGGCCACCGCCAGGTTGGAGCAGTGGTCGGATACCCGCTCGAAGTTGGTGAGCAGGTCGTTGAACACGAACCCCTGGTGCAGGGTGCAGATGCCCTGCTGCAGCCGGTCCACGTGGTGGAGCTTCATCTCGTCGCACAGGGCATCGATGACCTCCTCCAGAGGCTCCACCCGGTAGGCCAGGGTCAGGTCCCCGGTGGTGAAGGCGGTGATGGCGTCGTGGGTGATCTCCTGGACGGCGGAAAAGAGGGTGCTCAGCTCCCGGTCGGCCTCGTGGGAGAAGACGATGCCCTTCTCCTCGATCTCCTTGGCGCACTCGGCGATGTTCATGGCGTGGTCGCCGATGCGCTCCAAATCCCCGATGGCGTGGAGGTACTTGGTCACCGTTTTGTTCTGCTGGGGGGTGAGCTCCTTGCCGGTGAGCTGGATGAGGTAGCTGCCCAGCTTGTCCTCGTACTTGTCGATGATGTCCTCCCGGTGGAGGACGAACTGGAACTTCTTCTCCTGGTAGTCGTGGATGAGGTAGTAGGCGTCCTCCAGGTTGGCCCGGGCCTCGCCGGCCATGTTTTCCACGGCCTGGCGGCTCTGCTCAATGGCCAGGGCGGGGTGCTGGATGAACCGGGACTCCAACCGGGCGAAGTCCTCCTCCTCCGGCCCCACCGGCCCCCGGTTGGGGAGAAGGCGGCAGACCATCCTCTCCAGCAGGCCGATGAAGGGGGTGAGCACCACCACCGTGGCCAGGCGGAAGAGGGTGTTCAGCAGGGCGATGTTCATGGAGGAGAGAACGGTCTCCAGGAAGGAGAAGTGGACGGCGGCGTTGACGGCATAGAACACAGTCCCCCAGATCACCACCCCCAGCACGTCAATGAGGAGGTAGACGAAGGCGGTGCGCTTGCCGTCGATGTTGGCCCCCAGGGAGGACAGGAGCACCGGCAGGGCGGCCCCGATGGCGATGCCCATGGTGAGGGGGTAGGCCACGGCAAAGGTGATGACCCCTGTGGAGGCCAGGGCCTGAAGAATGCCCACCGCCGCCGAGGCGCTCTGGAGCACGCAGGTGAAGACCATCCCCACCAGGATGCCCAGCAGGGGGTTGGAAAAGGTGGTCAGCAGGTCCAGGAAGGCCTGGCTCTCCCGGAGGGGGGAGACGGAGGCGCTCATGGTCTGCATGCCGAACATGAGCACGGCAAACCCCAGCAAAATGTCCCCCACGTGCTGCTTCCCCTGGCTGCGGGAGAACATCCGCAGGAGGATGCCCACCACCGCCACCACCCCGGTGAGGGTGGAGGTGGACAGAAGGGACACCCAGCCGGACCCGCCCTGCAGGTCAGACAGGCAGATGATCCACCCGGTGATGCTGGTGCCCAGAATGGCCCCCAGGACGATGCCGATGGCCTGGCGCACCTTCATCATGCCGGAGTTGACAAAGCCCACCACCATCACCGAAGTGGCGGAGGAGGACTGGATGATGGCGGTGACCCCTGTACCCAGGAGCACCCCCTTCATGGGGCTGCTGGAGAGCTTGTACAGCACCAGTTCCAGCTTGTTGCCCGCTACCTTCTTCAGCCCGTCCCCCATCAGGGTCATGCCAAAGAGGAAGAGGGCCACCCCGCTCAGCAGCGCGATGAGGTTGGACAAGTCCACGGTCCCCACGCTCCTTTCTCTTCTCTGTTCTCTGCCGGGCTGCGAGGCCCGGGGGTTTGACCCGTTTCGCCCTTCATCATAAAGAAGAAATGTTAAATCTATCCTACTGTGATTGTAAAATCTGTGTAAAAACAAACGCTTTGTGGATTTCTCCAAAGCCACCCCAGAGGAAGACGGAAAATTCTGGCTTTTTTGGCGCCCGTTGGGGTCTATCTGGCCAGAGGGAGACATACAGTGGGAAGGACCCAACCGGAAACGATCCAGACGGAGGAGACATACTATGAATACCCTGACAAGCATTTACCAGGACATCGCCCAGCGCACGGCGGGGGACATTTACATCGGCGTGGTGGGCCCCGCCCGGACGGGGAAGTCCACCTTCATCAAGCGGTTCATGGAGACCATGGTCATCCCCAACATCGACGACGAGTTCCGCCGCCAGCGGGCCCGGGATGAGCTGCCCCAGAGCGGCTCCGGCCGCACGGTGATGACCGCCGAACCCAAGTTCGTCCCCGAGGAGGCGGTGGAGATCGCCATGGAGGGGGGTGGGGCCTTTTCCGTCCGCCTCATTGACTGCGTGGGCTACCTGATCCCCGGGGCGGTGGGCCAGCTGGAGGACGACCTGCCCCGGATGGTCCACACCCCCTGGTTCCCGGAGGAGATCCCCATGGCCGAGGCTGCGGAGATCGGCACCCGAAAGGTCATCGCCGAGCACTCCACCATCGGCATCGTGGTCACCACCGACGGGAGCATCACCGACCTTCCCCGGGAGGCCTATGTGGAGGCCGAGGCCCGGGTGATCTCAGAGCTCAAGGAGCTGGGCAAGCCCTTCCTCCTGCTGCTCAACTCCGCCCGGCCGGAGTCCGACGAGGCCCAGACTCTGCGGGCCCAGCTGGCGGAGACCTACGACGTCACCTGCCTGGCGGTGAGCTGCCTGGACCTGAGCCAGCGGGCGGTGACCGAGATCATCCAGTCGGTGCTCTTCGAGTTCCCGTTGGAGGAGCTCCAGCTCTTCCTCCCCGACTGGGTGGATGCCCTGCCCCAGGACCACCCCATCAAAACCCAGGTTTTCCAGGCCGTTCGGGAGCACATGGACGGGCTCCACCGGATCCGGGATGTGCGGCCGGTGGTGGAGGCCCTGGGCCAGTGCCAGCCGGTGACGGAGGCCGCCGTCACCGCCATGCGCCTGGGCACCGGCACCTGCCAGGCCCGGCTGGACCTGCCCCGGGGTCTCTTCTACGAGACCATGTCCCAGCAGACGGGGTTCCCCATCCACAACGACGGGGAGCTGCTCAGCCTGCTGGGGGAGCTGGCCAAGGTCCAGGCCGACTACAAAAAAGTGGCCGCCGCCATGGAGGAGGTCCGGGCCACGGGGTACGGCATCGTCATCCCCGACGCCGGGGAGCTGGAGCTGGAGGAGCCGGAGATCATCAAGCAGGGGGGGCGCTATGGGGTGCGCCTCCGGGCCAAGGCCCCCAGCATCCACATGATCCGGGCGGACATCCAGGCGGAGGTCTCCCCCATTGTGGGCAGCGAGAAGCAGTCGGAGGATATGCTGGGCTTCCTCCTCCAGGAGTTTGAGGGGGAGCCGGAGCGGATCTGGCAGTCCAACATTTTCGGCCGCTCCTTCCACGAACTCATCAACGAGGACCTGGCCTCCAAACTCAAGCACATGCCCGAGGAGGCCCGGCAGAAGATGCAGCAGACCCTGGAAAAGATCATCAACGAGGGGTCCGGGGGCCTCATCTGCATCATCCTGTAAGGCGGGAATTTGCCTTGACTTTTTTCCGGCCCGCCCCCTATAATAGAATCTAAAGAATCCACAGGGAACACAGGGGGGAACCGGCATGATCTTAACCGTTGACATCGGCAACACCGCCACCACCATGGGCCTGTACACGCCGGAGGGCACCCTCCGGTTCCGAGGGGCCTTGAAAACCGACAAGAACAAAACCCAGGACCAGCTGGCCATCGACCTGCTGGATATGTTTCACCTCTACCAGGCAGACATCGGGGAGGTGACCGGGGGGATGATCTCCAGCGTGGTGCCCCCCATGACCCACGCCATGGCCGGGGCCATCCGCCAGCTCAGCGGGGTGCGCCCCATGATCGTGGGCCCAGGGGTGAAGACGGGGATGAACATCCTGGCCGAGGTCCACAACCAGCTGGGGGCGGACATTGTGGCCTCCTCCGTGGCGGCCCTGCAGAAGTACCCCCAGCCCATCATCGTCATCGACATGGGCACCGCCACCACCCTGTCCTACCTGGGCAACAACACCTATGAGGGGTGCGTCATCATCCCCGGGGTGCGCATCGCCGTGGAGGCCCTCTCCGGCCGGGCGGCGGAGCTGCCCCACATCTCCATTGAGGAGCCACCCTCGGTGTTTGGCCGGTCCACCATCGACGCCATGCGCTCCGGCGTCCTCTATGGCAACGCCGGGATGATTGACAGCATGATCCAGCGGATGGAGGAGGCCGCCCAGCCCGCCGCCACCGTGGTGATGACCGGGGGCAACGCCGCCCTCATCCAAAAGTACTGCCGGCGGGAGATCCACATCGACGAGAACCTCCTCCTGGACGGCCTGTACTACCTCTACCAGAAAAACCAGGACCGCCGCCGCCGGCGGGGTGACTAAAGCCTGCCCCCCAGCCACTTCTGTGGCTGGGGGGCGTTTTGCCGGGGTCAGGAGGGCAGCGCCCCCTGGCCGGCGGGCCCTCCTGGCAGCCGGGGCAGCACAAAGACCAGCGCCCCCTCCCGGGCGGGGAAGACGTGGAGCTCTGCCGTGGGGGGCATGGGGCGCTGGGCCTGGGCCAGGGCCCGGCGGACCAGAGGGAGCAATGCCTCCCGGGAAAGGGGGCGGCCGGCGGGGAGCTCCTCCCGGGAGAGGGTGAGGACCACGCCGGCGGCCAGCGGGGAAATGGTCATGGGATACCTCCTACCTGTGCCGCAGAATACCCCCCTATTATAGGGGAATCCCCCGCCGGGAGCAAATGCAATGGTTACCAGGGGGAAAAGAAGTTGGCAGGGCAGGGGAAGGTATGGTATAATACCCCCAGCGCCGCGGCGCCCTGCCTGCCCAGGCGGGGCCGCGGAAGGGAACACATCACTGCCTGCCCCGGCGGGAACCGCCGCCTGGCACGTCAATAGGAATCGAGGGATTGGACGATGGAATTCAAGGAAGAGATGGTCTCCCAGGAGACCGTTTATGAGGGCGTAATCGTCAACGTCCGCCGGGACAAGGCCCGGCTGATGGACGGCCGCATCACCAACCGGGAGGTGGTGGAGCACCCCGGCGGGGTGGCGGTGTTCGCCATGGACGACCAGGGCCGGGTGGCCCTGGTGCGCCAGTACCGCTACCCCATGGGGGAGGAGACCTTGGAGCTCCCCGCCGGCAAGCTGGAGCCGGGGGAGGATCCCCGGGACAGCGGCCTGCGGGAACTGGCGGAGGAGACCGGCCTGGTCCCCGGCACCTTTGAGGACATGGGCTGCCTCTACTCCTCCCCGGGGATCCTGGCCGAGCGGATCTACCTCTACTTTGCCAAAGACCTCACCCAGGGCCCCACCCACCCCGACGACGGGGAGTTTGTGGAGACCGTGTGGCTGCCCTACCAGGACCTGGTGGACAAGGCACGGCGGGGGGAGATCAAGGACGGGAAGACCCTGGTGGGCATCCTGAAGGCCTCCTTCCTCCTGGATGCCGGCCAGGGCTGAACGGCCGGGAGAGGAGGCAGCCATGGAGAAGAAACAACGGGTCCTCATCGTGGAGGACGAGAAGAACATTGTGGACATCCTCCGGTTTAACCTCCGCAAGGAGGGGTACGACACCCAAGAGGCCTACGACGGGGAGGTGGGGCTGGCACTGGCCCTCCAGGAGGCCCCCGACCTGATCCTGCTGGACCTGATGCTGCCCAAGATGAACGGGTTCGAGGTGTGCAAGCGCCTGCGGGACCAGGGGAGAAGCACCCCGGTGATCATCATCACCGCCCGGGAGGCGGAAAAGGACAAGATCCTGGGCCTGGATTTGGGGGCGGACGACTACATCACCAAGCCCTTCTCCATCCGGGAGCTGATGGCCCGGGTAAAGGCCAACATCCGCCGGGCGGCCATGGCCCCCCAGACCCCGGCCCCTGCGCCGGAGGGGGAGGAACTCCGCTTCGGTCGCCTGGTGATCCAAAAGGGGGAGGCCACCGCCACCAAGGACGGGGCGGACCTGGAGCTCACCCCCCGGGAGTTTGAGCTGCTGGCCTATCTGGCTTCCCACGCCGGCCGGGTCTTTTCCCGGCAGGAGCTCATGGAGCGGGTGTGGAACTATGAGGGCTATGTGGGGGACGTCCGGGCGGTAGACGTGGCCATCCGCCGCCTGCGGGAAAAGGTGGAGGACGACCCCGCCCAGCCCAAATACATCATTACCCGCCGGGGGGCGGGATACTACTTCCAGCAGGAGCCGTGACCCGGCAGGGCAGAGAGGGGGAGAACCATGCTGCGCAGCCTGCACATCAAACTGGTGCTGATTATGATTCTGCTGGTGGTCTGCCTGATGACCATCGCCGGGGCCTTTCTGGTCAACTCCGTGAACCGGTTCTACCTCAATGAGTTCTACACCCAAATGGTGGAGGTGTTCAGCCAGGACACGGAGTTCATCCGGGACCTGGTCACCGCCCGGGAGGGGGAGACCGACGGCGTCCAAGCCATCGACGAGATCCTGGTGGCCAAAATGGGCCCCCTGGGAGTGGACGGCAAGAACCGGAACTACTACCTTCTGGACGGGGACACCGGCCAGATCCTCTCCAGCTCCGACGACGACGCGGGGGACACGCTGGAGGAGATCACCCCCAACCTCCTCATCGCTCTCAACGAGAAGCGGGAGGGGGACGAGAGTGACCTCACCGCCAGCTACATGGACCTGGCCCTGCCCATCAGCCGGGGGGAGGAGGACTATGTCATCTACATCCTGGACCAGCGGGCCACCGTGCGGGAGCTGAACAACCAGCTCTTCCAGCTGATCATCGAGGCCCTGGTCTTTGGGCTGGTGATCTCGGTGCTGCTGTCCTTCCTCCTCTCCCGGGCCATGGTGACCCCCATCCGGGCCCTGACCCGGGGGGCCCAGCGGGTGGCCGAGGGGGACTTTGGCCACGAGATTCAGGTGGAGTCCCACGACGAGATCGGCGTGCTCACCAACGCCTTCAACGCCATGTCCCGCCAGCTCCAGTCCACCCTGCAGGAGGTGGAGAGCGAGCGGACCAAGCTCTCCACCCTCTTCCTCCACATGACCGACGGGGTGGTGGCCTTCAACCAGAGCGGCGAGGTCATCCACTCCAACCCCGCCGCCGAGGAGATGCTGGGCCAGGCCATCCCGGTGGGCGGGGCGGTGACCTATGGGGACCTCTTCCAGGACATGGTCCCCCTGGAGACCGTGCTCACCACCGACCGGGACTGCCTGGAGATCGAAACCGTCTGGGGGGAGCGGATCCTCCTGCTCCTCCTGGCCCCCTTCAACCGGGAAAAGCAGGTGGGGGTGCTGGTGGTGGTCCACGACGTCACCCAGCAGGTGAAGAACGAGACTATGCGCAAGGAGTTCGTGGCCAACGTCTCCCACGAGCTGCGCACTCCCATCACCAACATCCGCAGCTACGCCGAGACCCTGGCGGAGAACCCCGACCTGCCCCCGGACACCACCGCCAGCTTCCTGGGGGTCATTCTCAGCGAGAGCGACCGGATGACCCACATCGTCCAGGACCTGCTCACCCTGTCCCGGTTTGACTCGGGGCACAGTGAGCTGAACCTGACCACCTTCCCCTTCGCCGGCCTCCTGGAGGAGAGCTGCCAGGCCATGCGCATCGAGGCCCAGCGCCGGGGCCACACCCTCCGCCTGGAGGGGACCGACGGCCTGCCCGCCATCCGGGCCGACCGGGAGCGGATCTCCCAGGTGGTGATGAACGTCCTGTCCAACGCCATCAAGTACACCCCCGACGGGGGGCGGATCGTGCTCACTGCCGGCTGCACCCCGGACCGGGTGTGGCTGGAGGTGGCCGACAACGGCATCGGCATCCCCCTCGAGGACCGGGACCGGATCTTCGAGCGGTTCTACCGGGTGGACAAGGCCCGCTCCCGGGAGTCCGGGGGCACCGGCCTGGGGCTGTCCATCGCCCAGGAGATCGTCCGCCAGCACCAGGGCAGCCTGACCCTGGTGGACCGGCCGGGCCCCGGCACCACCCTGCGCCTGGAGCTGAAGCGGGAGGGGCCGGACCGATGAAAAAAGCATGGAGCCGCCGGACCATTGACCGGCTGGAAAATGGAATCATCGTCCTGCTGGTCTGCTCGGCCCTGTTTCTGGTCTACCAGTCCGGGCTGGTGCAGAACTTCGCCGGCCAGGGCGCCGGCACCAGCGGGGAGAGCGTATTCACCGGGGTGCAGAACACCGCCCTCTCCCGGGGCACCCCGGTGCGGCTGATGGTGCAGCTGGACGACGGGCGCTATGGGGCCCAGTACGACCAAACCCTGGTGGACCAGCTCTATGCCAGCGGGCTGAGTGAACTGCTCACCGACTCCATCGAGGCCATGGAGTCCCCCCGGACCGTCACCCAGGAGGTGTGGCAGCAGGCCATCGCCCAGAGCGGGCCGTGGGTTTTTTACGACTTTTTGTATAACGTCTCCTTCACCGCCCAGAGCGGCCAGGGGGAGGGGGCGGCCCGCTTCTTCCTCCTCACCACCCGGGGGGGGCGGGCAGATATGGTCTACTACTACAACGAGGAGACGGGGGACTACTACGCCGGGCAGATTCAGGACGCTACCCTCACCCTGCCGGCCTCCCTGGATGGGCTGCAGCCCAACGGCGGGCAGTTCGTCTTCGAGGTGCCGGAACTGGCCCAGGTGCTGGCGCCCTATGGCATCCTCCTGGACCAGCCCCCCACCACCACGGTGTACACCGCCGCCAACCCCGTGGCCTCCTGGGGGGAGGCAGAGCGGACCGCCCTTCTGGATGCCCTGGACTTCAACACCCGGGCCCTCACCATCTACGAGTCGGCAGACGGCACCGTGATGCAGGAGGGGTCGGACACCCTGCGCATCCAAGAGGAGGGGAAGATCATTTACCACGCCTCGGACAGCAGCCAGGCCCGGTTCCAGGCCCTCTCCCAGCGGGAGAAGGATCTGCAGATCAAGGCGGAGGAGGTGCTGGACCTGGTCACCGCCGGCCAGCTGGGGGAGGGGCGGATGTTCTGCCAGTCCATCGAAACCCTGGAGGACGAGACGGTGGAGCTCACCTTCTGCTACCTGCTGGACGGCGCCCAAGTCCAGCTGGGGGAGGAGGGCTGGGGGGCCCAGTTCGTCTTTTCCGACAGCGCCCTCACCTCCTTTACCATCTGCCTGCGCACCTACACCGCCACCGACCGGACCCAGCGGGCCCTGCCGGAGCGGCAGGCGGCCGCCGCGGTGACCGCCCTGGGCCAAACCGGGAAGGAGCTGCAGCTTTGCTACCGAGACGACGACACCACCCCGGAAATCACCGCCGACTGGACCGTCCGGGAGAGGAGCTGAGGAGGGCAGACCATGGAACGATCCAAACTGAAACTCACGGTGATCTTCCTGCTGGTGGTGCTCAACCTCTTTCTGTTGGGCAGCGTGGTGCTGCAGCACCATCAGACCCAGGCGTATGAGGCCACCACCCGCCAGCAGATCCTGCTCTACCTGGAAAACCACAACGTCTCCGTGGCGGAGGCGGTGGTCCCCTGGGAGACCGCCCTCTCCACCCAGGCGGAGGATCTGACTGGGCAGCTCCTGCCCCAGCAGGCCCTCCCGGAGGAGGGGCTGCCTGCCGACTGTGAGATCCAGCCGGCCCGGGCGGCAGCCACCCTGCTGATGTACGTTGTCCAGGGCCTGCCGGCCCTGGGGGTGGAGACGGTCACCATCCAGTCCATTGAGGAGGGGTACCGGTACAGCGGGGAGGGCGACCGGGCGGTGCTCACCCCCATGTGGGCCCTCACCACCGACCAGGGGACCTTCCTGCTGGACTGCGCCAGCGGAGCGCTGACCCCGATGGAATAGGGGCCGGCCCATCCCACCATCTATAGCCGAGGGAAAAAATCCCTCGGCGTTTTCTCTGTCTGCGGAGGTCTGGCCGGCCTGAGGACGCGCCTCTTTGCAGCCCAGGCGATTGCCCCTTGCACGGCGGGTGGTTTCCAGGTACAATGGAACCATACCCTGAGAACAAGGAGGCGGCAGCCCATGATCCATCAACGAGGCAGAGGCCGTGGCCGGTCGGAGGAGACCATCTTCGGCAGCCCGGAGTCCGAACTGACCCTGCCCAAGTACCGGGTCCCCCGATACGAATCCAAGAGCGAGGTCATCCTGGAGCTCATCCGGGACGAGCTCTTCCTAGACGGCAATGCCCGGCAGAACCTGGCCACCTTTTGCCAGACCTACGCTGACGACGAGGTCCGCCAACTCATGGACCTGTGCATCGACAAGAACATCATCGACAAGGACGAGTATCCCCAGTCGACGGAGATCGAGTCCCGGTGTATCCACATGCTGGCAAACCTCTGGAACGCCCCGGAGTCCTGCCACCCGGTGGGCACCTCTACGGTGGGCTCCTCGGAGGCCTGCATGCTGGGGGGCCTGGCCATGTACTTCCGGTGGAAGCAGGCACGGAAGCAGGTGGGTAAACCCACCGACCGGCCCAACTTGGTCTCCGGCCCGGTGCAGGTGTGCTGGGAGAAGTTTGCCCGCTACTGGGACATCGAGCTGCGGCAGGTGCCCATGGAGCCGGGCCGCCTGGCCATCACCCCAGAGGCCATGCTGCCCTACCTGGACGAGAACACCATCGGGGTGGTCACCACCCTGGGCCTCACTTTCACCGGCGCCTATGAGCCGGTAGAGGCCATCTGCCAGGCCCTGGATCAGGTCCAGCAGGAGAAGGGGTGGGACCTGTCCGTCCATGTGGACGGGGCCTCCGGCGGGTTTGTAGCCCCCTTCTGTGCCCCGCCGAAGCTCCAGTGGGACTTCCGCAACCCCCGGGTGAAGTCCATCAGCGCCTCGGGTCACAAGTTCGGCCTCTCCCCCCTGGGGTGCGGCTTTGTGCTGTGGCGGGACCGGGAGGATCTGCCGGAGCAGCTTATGTTCCACGTCAACTACCTGGGGGGCGACATGGCGGTGTTCCAGTTAAACTTCTCCCGACCGGCGGGGCCGGTGATCTGCCAGTACTACCAACTGCTCCGGCTGGGCTTTGCTGGCTACCGGAAGATCCACATGAACTGCTATAAAACCGCCCAGTACCTGGCCCGAGAGATTGAGGCTGCCGGTCCCTTCCGCCTGCTCTATCGGGGGGACCCCGTGGAGGGCATCCCCGCCCTTACCTGGACCCTGGAGGAGGGGGCGGACGTGCCCTTCAACCTCTACGACTTTGCCGACCGGCTGCGCAACCGGGGTTGGCAGGTGCCCGCCTATGCCTTGCCACCAGGGGCGGAGGGGACGGTAGTCCAGCGGATCCTGGTTCGTCAAGGCTTCGGGCTGAATATGGCCCGGCTGTTTCTGGAGGACTTCCGCCGCACGGTGGACTACTTCGCCCGCCACGGGGTGGGCAGCAACCTGACCCAGCAAGAGGCGGGGGGCTTCCACCACTGATCTTGCCTCGGCTGCAGGGGACAAGAGGGGCCATGCCCTTTCAGATCCTCCGAAACGGCAGGGAGAAGGTCCGGCGGATGCCGCCGTCAACCCGGCCAACCACCTGTCCCCGCATCGGCCGGGGCGCCGGCCAGGCCATCTATGCCGCTGCTGGGCCCAGCCCCTGCTGGCGGTGGAAGTCACCCGCAGCCACCCGGAGGGCCTCAAGGGGGCAGAGGCCACGGCCAGTGCCATCTACCCAGCCCATCGACCACCCGAAAACGCCTGAGAAGGGGGACAGCTGTCCCCCTTCTCGCTTTGCCTCTGGCGTGGCGAGGGAAGCTGTGGTATAATGAACGCAATCGCGCCGGGACTTGGACCCGGCCATGAGAAGGAGGAACACCCCATGCGCCTGCTGGTGGCAGAGGACGAGCGGGACCTGAACCGCCTGCTGCAAAAAGTGCTCACCAAGGCCGGCTACACCGTAGACGGCTGCTATGACGGGGAGGAGGCGTTGCTCTACCTCCAGGAGACGGCCTACGACGCCCTGGTGCTGGACGTGATGATGCCCAGGAAGGACGGCTACACCCTGGTCCAGGAGATGCGGAGCCAGGGGATGGACACTCCCGTCCTCTTCCTCACCGCCCGGGACAGTGTGGCCGACCGGGTGAAGGGCCTGGACCTGGGGGCGGACGACTACCTGGTCAAGCCCTTCGACTTTGACGAACTGCTGGCCCGGCTCCGGGCCATGACCCGGAAGCACGTGGGCCAGCGCACCAACACCCTCACCGTGGGGGACCTCACCCTGGACACCGCCCAGCGGCGGGTCACCCGGGGCGGGGAGGAGATCGCCCTGCTGCCCAAGGAGTTTGCCATTTTAGAGTATCTCATGCGCCACCCGGGCACCGTCCTGTCCCGGGAGCAGATCGAGGACCAGATCTGGAACTATGAGTACGCCGGCAGTTCCAACAACGTGGACGGCTACCTCAGCCGCCTGCGGAAGAAGATCGACGAGGGCCGGGGGGAGAAACTCCTCCACACCGTCCGGGGCATGGGCTGGGCCATCCGGCCCCCCGCCGGGGGGAAGGCCCCATGAAGCGGCGCAGCGTCCAGGTCCGGCTCACCCTGTGGTACACCCTGCTCATGGCGGGGATGGCGGGGCTGCTGCTGGTCTTCCTCCTGGTGATCAGCGGGGCCGTCTCCCGCCAGACGGCCATGGACCAGTTGGAGACCACCCTTCGGGAGAACCTGAGCCAGGTCTCCCTGGGGGCCGACGGATCCCTCCAGCTGGGGGAGGACTTCTCCTTCTACCAAAACGGGGTGTATACCCTGGTCTACAGCCAAAGCCAGGCCCTGCTGGCCGGCCAGGTGCCGGTGTCCTTCACCGCGGCGGAGCCCTTCCAGAACGGCCAGAACCGCCCGGTGGACGTGGCCGGGGCCCGGTACTATGTGATGGACTTCTGGCTGCCCAACAGCTGGGAGAGCGGCCTGTGGGTCCGGGGGATTCTGGAGGCCCCGGAGAACCCCCAGCTGCTCACCAACCTCATGTTCATCGCCATGGTGACCCTGCCCGCCTTCCTCCTCCTGGCGGCCCTGGGGGGCTACGGCATCGCCCGCCGGGCCTTCCGGCCCCTGAAGGAGATCACCTCCACCGCCGCGGCCATCAACGAGGCCGCCGACCTCTCCGCCCGGGTGGCGGTGCCCCCGGGGGACCACGAGTTCAGCCGCCTGGCGGCCACCTTCAACCAGATGTTCGCCCGGCTGGAGGGGGCCTTCGAGGCCGAGAAGCAGTTCACCGCCGACGCCTCCCACGAGCTGCGCACCCCGGTGTCCGTCATCAAGAGCGCCTGTGAGTACGCCGAGAAGTACGGGGAGACCCCCGAGGAGCAGCGGGAGACCCTGGCCATGATCCACCGCCAGGCCGACCGGATGGCCGAGCTCATCCAGCAGCTGCTGAGCATCACCCGCCTGGACCAGGGCACCGAGGGCCTCCGCCTGGAGCCCCTGGACCTGGCCGCCCTGGTGGAGGGGGTGTGCGCCGAGCAGCCCCATCCCCGGCAGCGGCTGTTCTGCCAGGTGGGGGGCGCGGTCTGGGTCCGGGGGGACGCCGGCCTGCTGCGGCGGCTGCTGCAAAACCTCATCGACAACGGGTTCAAGTACGGCACCCCCCAGGGCCATGTGTGGGTCACCCTGGAGGGGAAGGGGAACACCGCCCGCCTCCAGGTCCGGGACGATGGCATCGGCATCCCGGAGGACCAGCAGGAGAAGGTCTGGCAGCGGTTTTACCAGGTGGACCCCTCCCGCCGGGAGGGGGGCGGGGCCGGTCTGGGCCTGGCCATGGTGAAAAAGATCGCCCAGCTCCACGGGGGCACCGTCACCCTGGACAGCTCCCCCGGCCGGGGGAGCGCCTTTACCCTGCTTCTGCCCCGGGAGAAAAAACTTTGAGTTTCTGAAAAATTTCCCCCTCGATTTCATGTTTCTTTCATGTTGCCGTGGTACGATGCCATCAACAAAAGGAAAGGAGATCCCTACCATGAAAAAGAAGATGCTTCTCAGCGCCTGTGCCGCTTCCCTGCTGGCCCTCACCCTGGCCGGCTGCACCCAGTCCACCGCCCAGCAGGCCGACTACATCGGGGCCGACGCCGCCAAGGCCATCGCCCTGGAGGCCGCCGGCATCGGCGAGGCCGACGCCGCCTTCACCTCTGCCGAGCTGGAGAGCCGGAACAACACCGTCTATTACGAGGTGGACTTCACCGCCGGCGGCCAGGAGTATGACTATGACATCGACGCCCTCACCGGCACGGTGATCCAGCACAGCCAGAAGGCCGCCGACGACGGCTCCGCCGCCGCCAACCCCGGCGGAGCTGCCGCCGCCAACGCCGCCGTCAGCGAGGACCGGGCCCGGGAGATCGCCTTGGAACACGCCGGCCTCACCGCCGACCAGGTGACCTTTATCCGCAGCCACCTGGACTATGACGACGGTCGCCAGTGCTACGACGTGGAGTTCTACACCGCCGACTACACCGAGTACGACTACGAGATCGACGCGAACACCGGCGACGTCCTCTCCTACGACTACGACGCCGAGGGGTACCAGGGACAGAGCCAGAGCGGCAGCACCACCGCCATCACCGCCGACCGGGCCAAGGAGATCGCCCTGGCCGAGGTCCCCGGCGCCACCGCCAGCGACATCTACGAGTTTGAGACCGACCGGGACGACGGCCGCCTGGAGTACGAGGGGACCATCTACTACGACGGCACGGAGTACGAGTTCACCATCGACGGCTACAGCGGGGCCATCCGGGACTGGGACGTGGAGCGCCACGGATGACCGAAGTGGCACAACAACCGACCAAATGGATAAGACGCGGGGGAGCAGCTTGCTCCCCCGCGTCTTGCGTTGGGGTTAGAGGAGGCCGTAGACCTCCTTGAGGTGGAGGATGCGCAGCACGCTGGCATCCAGCCGTTCCTGGGAGATGGGCCCCTCCTGAACGGCGGTGAGGATGGCCCCGTAGGCTGCCTCCAAGTCCTGGGGCAGGAGCAGGACGTCCGCCCCCGCCTGGAAGGCCAGCAGAGCGGCCTGGCCCGGTTCGTACCGCTGGGTGATGGCCGGGTCGGAGAGGGAGTCGGTGATCACCACCCGCTGGAACCGGAGCTCCCCCCGGAGCTTTTGGGTGATCATCTCATAGGACAGGGAGGCGGGCAGGCCGTCCTCCGTGGCGTTGGGGGTGGTGATGTGGGCCACCATCACCGCGTCGGCCCCCGAGGCCATCCCCGCCTGGAAGGGGTACAGCTCACAGGTGCGCATTTCCTCCCAGGTTTTGTCGGTGGTGGCATAGTCCGACAGGGGATCTTGGACCGCGTCCCCATAGCCGGGGAAGTGCTTTAAGGTGCAGGCCATGCCCGCCTGGTGGAAACCCTCCACCGTGGCGCTGATCATCATGGCCGCCTGTTCCGGGCTGCCGAGAAAGGCCCGCTCCCCCAGAAGGGCCGTGCCGTCACCGGTGTGCACGTCGGCCACCGGGGCCAGGTCCAGTTGGAAGCCCAGGTCCTTCAGGTACCCGCCCAGGGTGAGCCCCGCCGCCTTGGCCTGGGCGGGGTCCCCGGTGGCGCCGATGTCGGCCAGGCTTTCCAGGGTGGGGGCGGAAAACCCGGGGCGGCCGGCCACCTGGGTGGCGGTGCCCCCCTCCTCCTCCACGGAGAAGAGCAGGGGAACGGCGGCGTTCCGGGACAGGGTGGCCATCAGCTGGGACAGCTGGTCCGGGGATTCCAGGTTCTTTCCGAAGAGGACGAAGCCCCCCACGGGGTACTGCTGGAGGGTATTCTGCAAGGCGGGGTCTGCCTGGGTGACGCCGGGGCCTGCGGGGTCCTCCGCCTCCTCCGGGGTCCGGTTGGGGTCCAAGGCCTCCGGCCGGACGAAAAAGAGCTGCCCCACCTTCTGCTCGGTGGTGAGCTTGTCCAGCAGCTCCTCCGCGTTGCCGGCGGTGACCGGCTCTAAGGCCCCTGGCTCCTCCTGGACCGGGGCCTCCTGGGCGGGGGAGGCCCCCCCTCTGCTGCCGAGGATCCCCAGCACCCCGGCGGCGATGACGATGGCCAGGGCCAGGGCCAACCACTTCCGCGGCATGGGACCGCCTCCTTTCCAAACGGGTTTCTTTCAGAGCCCCATTATACCCCGCCCCACCCCATAAGGCAAGCAAAACGCGCGCGCTCATTCTTTGAGCGCGCGCGTTGCAAGTTTCTAAAAAAGGGCTGGCCGCTTTTTTAATTCTCTTCCTGGATCGCCTTGGCGTCCTCAATGGCCTTCTGCTGGGCAGCAGGGGGAGCCTCCTCGTAGCGGACGAAGTGGAAGGAGAAGGAACCCCGGCTCTGGGTGAGGGAGCGCAGGTCGATGGCGTAAGAGGTCATCTCCGCCATGGGGACCTCGGCCTCCAGGATCTGGTTGCCGTCCTCGGTGGGGTTCATGCCCATGACCCGGCCCCGGCGCTTGTTCAGGTCGCCCATGACGTCGCCCAGGTAGCTGTCGGGAATGGTGACCTCCAGGGCGCCGATGGGCTCCAGGATCACCGGGTTGGCGTTGGCGATGCCCTCCTTATAGGCCAGCTGGGCGGCGGTCTTGAAGGCCATTTCGTTGGAGTCCACGGGGTGGTAGGACCCGTCGTACAGGGTGGCCTTCAGGTTCACCAGGGGGTAGCCTGCCAGCACGCCCTTCTGGGCGGCCTCCCGCAGGCCCTTTTCCACGGCGGGGAAGAAGTTCTTGGGCACGCTGCCGCCGAAGACCTCCTCGGCGAAGATCATGTCCTCCGACTCGTACTGGGGCTCGAAGCGGATCCACACGTCGCCGAACTGGCCGGAGCCGCCGGTCTGCTTCTTGTGGCGGCCGTGGGCCTCCACCTTTTTCTTGATGGTCTCCCGATAGGGCACCCGGGCGGGGGAGAGCTCGGCTTCCACGCCGAAGCGGCTCTTCAGGCGGGAGACCAGCACGTCCAGCTGCATGTCGCCGGCGCCGGAGAGGACCACCTGGCGGGTCTCGGAATTGTTCACCACGGTGAAGGAGGGGTCCTCCTCGTTCATCCGGGCCAGGCCGGCGGCCACCTTGTCGTCCTGGCCCCGGGTCTTGGGGGCGATGGCCTTGGAGTAGCAGGGCTCGGGGAAGGGGATGCCCTTCAGGGCCACCACTTTCCGGCTGTCGCAGAGGGTGTCGCCGGTTTTCACCTTGTCCATCTTGCCGATGGCGCCGATGTCGCCGCAGGTGAGCTCCTTGACCTCCTCGGCCTTTTTGCCGCACATCTTGTACAGGCGGCCCAGCTTTTCCGTGGCGCCGGTGCGGGCGTTGACCAGGGAGAGGTCCGAGGTGATCTCCCCAGAGAGGACCTTGATGAGGGAGTACTTGCCGTACTGGTCGGAGATGGTCTTAAACACATAGGCCGTGGGCACGCCGCCGGGGGAGACCACGAACTCCTCGGTCTCGCCGCTGGCCATGGTGGCCTTGTGGTAGTTGCCCTCCATGGGGTTGGGCAGCAGGTCCACGATATAGTCCATGAGCATCAAAGAGCCCATGCAGTTGATGGCAGAGCCGAAGAGGACGGGGAACATGGACAGCTCCCGTACGCCCTGGCGCAGGCCCTGGATCATCTCGGCGTAGGTGAAGGCCTCGCCGCCGAAGTACTTGTCCATCATCTCCTCGGAGGTCTCGGCCACGGACTCCTTCAGGGCCTCGTTGAACTCGGACACCACGTCCACCTTGTCGGCGGGGATGTCCACCTCCACCCGCTTGAAGTCCTGCAGCTCATAGGCCCGCTTGTTGAGCACGTCGATGAGGCCGGTGGTGTTCTTGTCCGCGTCCCACATGGGCACCACCAGGGGGGCAATCTTGTTGCCGTACTTCTCCCGCAGGGCGTTGAAGGTGGCGTTGTAGTCGCTGTTTTCCTCGTCGGTCTTGGAGATATAGATAAAGCGAGGCATGTCCCGCTCCTGGCAGTATTTCCAGACTTTTTCAAACCCCACGGAAATGCCGTCCTTGGCGGAGCAGACGATGATGGCGGCGTCAGCGGCCCGCAGGGCCTCCATCACCTCGCCGGTAAAATCAAAGGCGCCCGGGGTGTCCAGCAGGTTGATCTTGCAGCCCTTGTACTCCAGGGGGGCCACGGCGGTGGAAATCGAAATCTGCCGGCGGATCTCCTCGGGGTCATAGTCGCAGACGGTGTTGCCGTCAGCGCTGGTACCCATGCGCTTGAGGGCACCGGTCATGAACAGCAGGCTCTCGGCCAGGGCGGTCTTGCCGCTGCCGCTGTGGCCCAGAAGGCAGACGTTGCGGATGTTTTGCACGGAATAGCTCATAGCGATGTTCTCTCCTTATTTCAAATCGCACAGGAGGGGGAAAATCCCCATCCTGTGCCCCGACGGAGTGGCATGCTCCATGGTGATGGAACCAGTATACAACATGAATGAGGCATTGACAACACAAAATAGAAAAAATAAGGAAAAAATTTGTTAGAATCGGCAAAAATCTAGTCAGTTGGCGTCGCCGACGCTGGGCCCGGTGTCGGTGGGAGGGACAGGAACCTCGGAAATGGTCCCGTCAGTGCGGGAGACCATGAAGAAGGAAACCACGGTGCCGTCGCTCTCCCGGCCGGAAAACCGCCACACGTCGCCGCTCTGTCCCAGGGGGATCAGCTCCAGGGTCCGCCCCTGCTGGGCCAGGTAGGCGATGAGGAGGGACTGGGCCTCCGCCTGGGACAGGCCAGGGTCTGTGGTGGGCTCGTCCCCGTTGGTGGGGTCGTCTTGTCCCGGGTCGTTGCCGGGGTCCTCCGGCTGGCCGCCAGGGTCTTCGTTGGAGGGATCGGAGGGGGTGTCTGTGGCGGTGTTCCCGTCGTCTTTGTTCCCTTCGCCGGCGCTGTCTGAGGGGGGCGCGTCGGTGTCCCCCTCCGCCGCCCCGTCACCCGGAGGGGTGGCGCCGTCGGTCTGGTCGGAGGCCTCCCCCTCGGGGTCGGTGGACTGGGTGCTGTCCTCGGCGGTGGCGGTGCTCTCCTCCCGGTCCCCCGGCAGGGAGAAAAGGGCGGCGAAGCCCTCGGACAGGCCGCTGCTGCCCCCGGGAAGGGCCAGATGGGTGAAGCCAAAAACCATCAGGACGACGGCGGCTGCGGCGCAGGCGGCCCAGGGCAGCAGACGTTTCTTCTTTTTGGAAGGGGCGGTCCCCGTCTGGGGGACCCGGGACCAGTCCCGGCCCTCCAGGTTCTCCTGGAGGGCACGGGGCACCTCCTGGGTCAGGGCGGCCGTTTGGGCCTGGAGGGTTTCCAGCTCCTGGGCCAGCTGCCGGCACTGGGGGCACTGGGCCAGGTGGGCCTCCAGCCGGGCCGTCTCCTCTGGGGTGAGTGCCCCGTCCAGCCGGGCGCTGAGGAGGATTTCGTATTCCTCGCAGTTCATTCCAGATCCCCTCCTTTCCCCTTTGTTTCCTTAGACGCTTCCCGGCCCCAAAAGTTCCCGTGGCTGAGCAATTCGCTGCGCAGCAGCACCCGGGCCCGGGCCAGGCGGGACTTGACCGTCCCCTCCTCCAGTCCCAGGGCCTTGGCGATTTCCCGGTAGCTGTACCCCTCCATCTCCCGCAGCAGGAAGGGGGTGCAGTGGATCTCCGGCAGGGCGTCGATGGCCTGCCAGAGCTGCCGGCGGCGCTCCTGGGCTTCGGCCTGGGCCTGGGGATCCTCCGCCGGGTCGGGGACGGGGGGCAGGTCGGGGTCGTCCAGGGAGAGGGTCTGCGGCCGGCGGCTGCGCTGGCGGAGCAGGTCGATGGCCGCGTTCATAGTGAGACGGTAGAGCCAAGAGGAGAAGGCGGCCTTCCCCTGGAAGGCGGGCAGGCCCTGCCAGGCCTTCAGGAAGGCGGTTTGGGTCACTTCCTCCGCGTCCTGCGGGCTGCCGGTTTTGCCCAGGGCCAGGTTGTAGACCATGGTCTGGTGGCGCTCGACCAGCAGGGAGAAGGCATCCGGGTTGCCCTCCTGGGCCAGGGCCACCAGCCGCTGGTCATCCATCGCCGCGCCCATCCCGCAGCTCCCGCTTGATGCCGGCGGTGACCCGGTAGACGTCGGCCAAGGTGGTGATTTTGGAGATTTCGCTCTTCCAGTACCCGGCGTAGGGGACCCCCTTGAGGTACCAGGCGTAGTGCTTGCGGGCCTCCAGGCAGGCGATCTTCTCCCCCTTGTTCTGGGCGGCCAGCTCGAACTGCCGCACGGCGGTGTCGCACCGCTGGGCCAGGGGAGGCAGGGGCGGGATGGGCTCCCCCCGGAGGGCGGCCTGGGCCTGCTGGAAGATCCAGGGGTTGCCAAAGACGCCCCGGGCGATCATCACCCCGTCTGCCCCGGTGTAGCGGAGGATGCGGGCGGCGTCCTGGCCGGAGAACACATCCCCGTTGGCGATGACGGGGATGGAGAGGGCCTGCTTGACCTCCCGGATGTAGTCCCAATTGGCGGTGCCGGAGTACATCTGCACCTTGGTCCGGCCGTGGAGGGTGATGGCGGCCACCCCCACGGATTCCAGCATCTTGGCCAGGTCCAGGCAGACGATGTTCCCCTTGTCCCAGCCCAGGCGCATCTTCACGGTGACGGGGGTGCCCTGGGCCCCGCGGATCACCGCCTCGGCCACCCGGCAGGCCTTGTCCAGGTCCCGCAGCAGGCCGGAGCCGTCCCCGTTGTTGGCCACTTTGGGCACGGGGCAGCCCATGTTGATGTCGATGATGTCCGGGTGGGCCACCTCCCGGATGATGGCAGCCCCCTCCTCCATGCAGGCCAGGTCGCTGCCGAAGATCTGCACCCCGCCGGGGTGCTCCTCCGGGCCCAGCTCCATGAGGGGGAGGGTCTTTTTATCCTGATAGCACAGGGCTTTGGCGCTGACCATCTCGGTGATGGTGTAGGCCGCCCCCAGCTCCCGGCAGATGGTGCGGAAGGCCAGGTCGGTGACCCCCGCCATGGGGGCCAACACCAGGGGAGAGGGGATATGGACAGAACCGATCCGCAAGTGGGATCACCTCAATTCATACAGTACTTGAATCCATAGGGCGGCAGCGTGTCGCAGGCTGTCGCCAACCGTCCCCCATCTTACCACAAGGCGCCCCCCCTGGCAACCCGGCGCCTGGGGGGAAATTGCCATTGCAAACCCCGCCCACTGTGTTATGATAGACAGGTGCGAAACTTTGGACAGAAAGGGGAGGGGGCAGTTATGACAGAGCCCAACCATTCCCCCCGGAAGGGGGGCAACCCCGTCACGGCCTTTTTCCGGGGGCTGTATACGGAGATGGCCTTCAGCAAGGAGAGCCTGCGGCTCAACGGCCAGGGCCTGCTCTTTGGGCTGGGGGTGGGGCTGCTGGTGGGGGTCCTGGGGGGCCTGTTTGACCAGCTCCTGGCCTGGGCGGACGTGCTGCGCAACGGCACGGCCTGGGCCAGCCTCCTTCTCCCCCTGGCGGGGCTGGTGGTGGTGTGGATGTACCGCCGGGGCGGCATCAAAACCGCCGGGGGGACCGACCTGATCATCCAGGCCGCCCGGGGGGAGCAGCCGGTCTCCCGCCTGCTGGCCCCGGTGGTGTTCTGCGCCACAGTGCTCACCCATGCCTTCGGGGGCTCTGCCGGCCGGGAGGGGGCCGCCCTGCAGATGGGGGGCTCCCTGGCTGAGCTGGTGCGCAAGGGGACGGGCCTGGGCGGGGAGTTCCAGGACCTGGCCATCATGTGCGGCATGAGCGCCGGGTTTTCCGCGGTATTCGGCAGCCCCATCACCGCCACCCTCTTTGCCCTGGAGATCTCCTGCGTGGGGATCCTCCCCCTGGGGGCGCTGTTTCCCTGCGTGGTCTCCGCCCTCACCGCCGGTACGGTGGCCCGGGGGCTGGGGGTCCACGGGATGTATTTCTACCTCACCGCCTCCACGCCGGATGCCCTGTTCTATGGCCGGGTGGTGGTGCTGGCCCTGGCCTGCGGGCTGCTGAGCACCTTGGTCTGCTATACCTTCTCCGGGGTGCGGGCAGGGCTGGAGCGGCTCTTCCCCAACCCCTATCTCCGTGTGGTGGCGGGGAGCGCCGTGGTGATGCTGCTCACCGCCCTGCTGGGGACCAAGGCCTACCTGGGCAGCGGGGCGGCCATGATCCAGCAGGCCCTGGAGCAGGGCAGCGCCCAACCCTGGGATTTTTGGTGGAAGCTCCTGCTCACCGCCATCACCCTGGGGGCGGGGCTCAAGGGGGGCGAGATCTTCCCCTCCTTTGCCATTGGGGCCTGCTTTGGATGCGTGGTGGGGCCCCTGCTGGGGCTGCCCGCCCCCTACGCCGCCGGCATCGGCATGGTGGCCCTGTTCTGCGGGGTGACCAACTGCCCCCTGGCGGCGCTGGCCCTGGGGTGGGAGGTCTTCTCCTTCTGCAACCCCCAGGGGTTCCTCATGGCGGTGGCGGTGAGCTTTCTGGCCTCGGGGTACAGCGGGCTGTATGCCAAGCAGAAGTTTGCCTTTTCCAAGTCCGCCAGCCCGGAGGGGCTGGCCCACACCGACCGGCAGGAGGGAGGGCGCCCCCGCTAAAGGGGCGCCTTTTTCCATTCCCTTAGACGCAGCGGACGGGAAAAAGTTCCCCCATTTCCTGGGAAATGGCTTGACAACCAGCCTACCTTGCATTACAATGTAGAAGTACCTTGCCAAGCAAAGTAGATGGAGACCAAACTGCACGGAGAGGAGGGGCGGCATGATTCCATCCCAAATGCTCAAAGGGGTGCTCCAGGGCAGCGTCCTGGCCATCCTCAGCCAGCGGGAGACCTATGGGTATGAAATCGTCCAGGCCCTGGAGGCCTACGGCTTCGGCACCATCTCCGAGGGGACGGTGTACCCCCTCCTTCTGCGGCTGGAAAAGGGGGGGCTCATCCAGGCCCGGTTCCGGGACTCTGCCCTGGGCCCCCGACGGAAGTATTACGCCCTGACAGAGCAGGGCCGGGAAGAACTGGCCCAGTTCCACGCCAGTTTCCAGGCCATGGCCGCTGCGGTGGCCCGGCTGCCTGGCTTTGCCCCGGAAAAGGAGGAGACCCCATGAACCCAACGGTAAGAAAACTTTTGCGGCAGAACAACGCCCGGGAAAAGGCCCTCTCCCCAGAGAGCCAGGCGGGGATGACCGACGTGGTGGTCTATCTCCGGGGGCAGGACCTCAGCCGCCTGGCCCAGGAGGAGATCCGCCGGGACATCCTGGAGATGGTCCTGGCCGGGGAGGCCCGGGGCCAGACCATGCAGCAGGTCATCGGCCTGGACTACCGCACCTTCTGCGACGAGATCGTGGCGGCGGTGCCCCGGCGGCCCCGGGGGGTGCGGATGCTCTCGGCGGTGGACGACATGCTCCCCGCCGTCACCCTGCTCCTGGCCATCTGGACGGCCCAGAAGATCCTCTCAGCCCTGCTGACGGGGCAGCCGGTGCTCTGGCTCACCCTCACCGTGGGGGAGGGGATCAGCCTGGCCTGCATCGTGGCGGTGGCGGTGGGCTTGGTGACCTGGGTCTGCCGCACCGCCCTCCGCCGGCCCCCGGTGGGGGCAGAGGAGGGGCCGGGGGGCCTGTGGAAGGTCTTCCTGCTGGCGCTGGTGGTGTTCGCGGCCCTCTTCCTGCCCCGGGTGATTCTCCCCCAGCCCCTGGTGACCCTCTGGATGCCGGCGGCGGTGGTGGTGACCCTGCTGCCCCTGTTGGTCAGCGCGCTGCTTGACCGGCGGACGGATCTGTGATATACTGCGGCGTGAACAATCCATCAACGGCGGGGACTTCCCCCGCCGTCGGGTGAGCACCTACCGGATGTAAGGCTAACCTTGCATCCGGTGTTATTTTTTGCACAAAGGAGAGAGAAGCCATGTGGAACTTACTCTGGCCCATGCTTATGGTGGTGGGGGCCAACACCGTGTACAACATCTGCGCCAAGTCCGTGCCGGACAAACTCAATTCTTTTGCCGCCCTGACCATCAACTACCTGGTGGCGGCAGGGCTCTCCCTGGCCCTGTTTTACCTCACCAGCGGGGGCGGGAAGTCCCTGGTGCAGGAGATGGCCAAGACCAACTGGGCCCCTGTGGTCATGGGCCTCACCGTGGTGGGGCTGGAACTGGGGTACATCTTTATCTACCGGGCGGGGTGGAAGGTGAGCGTGGCCTCCCTGGTGGCCAACATCGCCCTGGCCTGCCTCCTGGTGGTGGTGGGGGTCCTGCTGTACAAGGAGGTCCTCACCCTTCGCCAGGTGGCGGGGATGGGCCTGTGCGTGGCGGGCCTGCTGCTCATCAGCCGGTGACAGAAAACGCCGCCCGCTGTCTCAGGGGTTCCCTGGGGCAGCGGGCGTCGTTTGTTTGGGTTGTCAGTTAGGGGTGCTGAGCGAAGTACTCCCGGGTCTGGTCGGCGTTGTGCATGACCTCGGCAGTGAGTGCCTCAAAGGAGGGGAACTTCCGCTCCTCCCGGAGGTATTTATAAAACTCCATCTGGATCTTCTGGCCATAGAGGTCCCCGGTGAAATCCAGGATATACCCTTCGATGGTCAGCTGGTTGCCGTCGTTGACGGTGGGGCGGGTGCCCACGTTGGTGACGGCCAGGTGGGTCTCCCCGTTTTCCAGGATGACCTTGGTGGCATACACCCCTTTGGCCGGGGAGAGGACGTTCTCCTTCAGCCGCAGGTTCACCGTGGGGAAGCCCAGGGTGGAGCCCAGCTTCTTCCCGTGGGCCACCCGGTCGCTGAGGGTGTAGGGATGGCCCAGGAACTCGTTGGCCCGCTCCATCTCCCCTTGGGCCACCAAGGTACGGATGTAGGTGGAGGAAACCGTGATCCCCTCCATCTCTACCTTGGGGATAATGTCACAGCCGATGCCCAGCTCCTGGCAGATCTGCTGGAGGCGCTGGGGGTTGCCCTCCCCCTTGTAGCCAAAGTGATAGTCGTGGCCGGCCACCAGGTGCACGGCGTGGAGGTCCTTCACCAGGGTGCTGGCCACAAAGTCCTGCCAGGGCTGCTTCATCCGGGGGACGGTAAAGGGCTCCACAATGACGTCCTGGATACCGTAGTACTTGCGCATCAAATCCGCCCGGTCCTCGGGGGAGGTGAGCAGCGGCATGGGCCGGCCCAAAATCACCGTCTGGGGGTGGGGGTCAAAGGTAAAGGCGGAGGGGACGGCCCCCAGTTCCTGGGCCACCTGGGCGGTGCGGCGCATCAGGGCGCCGTGGCCATTGTGGACCCCATCAAAGAAGCCCAGAGCGATCACTCGTTTTTTCTGTTCCAACTTCTTACACCTCGAAAAAGCTTTTGATAGTGGTGAGCCTGCCCTGGTCCAGGTGGCTCAGGGCCAGGAAGGCACCCTCCGGACTGTAGACCCGGTAGACTCCATCCTCCCCAGGCAGGGAGAGGGGGTTGCCGTTGCGGACCTTTCTCTCGGCCCGGGCGCTGGGAAGGGTCAGGGCGGGGTGGTGGGCAAAGTAGGCCTCCACCGGCAGCAGCAGCCCGGCGGGGTCTGCCGAAGCCTGGACGGCCTCCAGGGTGACTGCCTGGTCCAGGGTGAAGCCCGCGGCCTGGGTCCGGCGCAGGGCATACATGGTGCCCCCGCAGCCCAGGGCCTGGCCAATGTCGTGGCAGAGGGTACGGACATAGGTCCCCTTGGAGCAGGCCACCCGGAGGGTGTACTCCGTGGGGGAGGGCTGGTCCAGGATCTCCAGGGCGTGGATGGTGACGGGACGGGGGTCCCGCTCCACCTCCTGGCCCCGGCGGGCCAGTTCATAGAGCTTCTGCCCCTGGCGCTTGATGGCCGAGTACATGGGGGGGATCTGAAGGATGTCCCCGGTGAACTGGGGCAGGACGGCCTCCAGGTCGGCCCGGCCTGCCGTGACGGGGTGGGTGGCCGTCACGGTGCCGGTGGTGTCCTGGGTGTCGGTGGTCAGGCCCAGGCGCAGGCCGGCCAGGTATTCCTTCTCCCGTTCGGCGGCAAACTCCACCGCCCGGGTGGCCCGGCCCACAAACACGGGGAGGACCCCGGTGGCCATGGGGTCCAGGGTGCCGGCGTGGCCGATGCGCTTTTCGTGGAGGATGCCCCGGAGCTTGGCCACCACGTCGTGGCTGGTCCAGCCGGCGGGTTTGTCGATGATGAGGATGCCGTTAGCCATGGGCCTGCACCTGCTGGATGGCCGCCAGCATGGCCGCCTTGGCCTGGGCGGGGGTGCCGTGGATGGTGCACCCCGCCGCCGCCGGGTGGCCGCCCCCGCCGTGGATGGCGCACACGTCCGAGGCGTTGAGGGTCTTGCCGTCGGTGCGCAGGGAGATCTTACACTCCGTGGGCTTCAGCTGGCGGATGGTGACGGCATTGTCCACCCCCTCCAGCTGGCCGATGAAGGAGGCGATGTCCTCCAGGTCCTCCTCGGTGGCCTGGAGGTCCCGGATCAGGTCCAGGGTGACGTAGGCAAAGACCAGGGTGCCGTTCTGTTCCAAATCCATCTCCCGCACCAGGCGGCTCTCAATCTGCATCCGCTTGAGGGACTTGACCCGGAAGTGCCGCTTGTTCACCCACTGGGCATCAAAGCCGGTGTCCATCAGGGCGGCGGCGATGCGGTGGGTGGCCGGGGTGGTGTTGGAGTAGACAAAGCACCCGGTGTCGGTGGCGATGGCCATATAGAGGAGCAGGGCAATCTGTGGAGAGAGGGATACCTCCATGGCCTGGAACACCTGGAAGAGGACCTCCCCACAGGCGGCGCTGTCCGGGTCCACGCAGGTGGCCCGGGCGTAGCCCTCCTGGGAGCCGTGGTGGTCGATGGCCAGGTCGATCCTGTCCCGGTAGGGCCGGGCGCTGTCTGGGAGCATCCCCAGGGCGGCCACATCCACCGCCACCACCGCCTGGGGGATAAAGTCCGCCGGGGCCAGCACCCCCTCCAGATAGGGGTCGAAGAGGTGGTGGGCATCCTCGTTGGGCAGGAGCCAGGCGGTCTTTCCCTTCTGCCGCAGGGCCAGGCACAGGGCGCTGGCGCAGCCGATGGTGTCCCCATCGGGCCGGCGGTGGGTGAGGATGAGGATGTGGTCCAGGGCCAGCAGGCGCTGGGCGGTCTCCTGGGGGGTCATGGCTGTCCCCCCTGTCCCTCCACGTCGTGGAGGAGTTTCAGAATGTGGGAGCCCTTCTCAATGGAGTCGTCGGCCTGGAAGACCAGCTCCGGGGTGTACCGCAGGGAGAGGGCCCGGCCCAGCTCCCGGCGAAGGTACCCCCCGGCGGACTTCAGCCCCCGGATGACCTCCTTGACGTCGCTCTGGTCCAGGACGCTTACATAGACCTTGGCGTACCGCAGGTCCGGGGTGGTCTCCACATGGGTGATGGACACCAGGCCGTGTACCCGGGGGTCCTTCACCGTGCGCAGCAGGGAAGCCAGTTCCCGCTGGATCTCCTCGTTGATTCGTCCAATGCGATTGGAAGCCATAAAGGCCCTCCTTTCCGTCCCTATCCAGGGAAATATGGCAGGCGAAGCCAAAGGCCTCGCAGCCCTTGCCCGTCCGCAGACGGGAAACATACTGCTCAGCCCCCAAGGGTGAGCCATGGCCGCTTTGCGGCCATGGCTTGCGCGCCGGGGGCTGCGATCTTCTCATTTTTGAAGCCCAGCGAAGCGGGTTCCAAAATTCTTACACTTCGATCTGCTCCATCACGAAGGCTTCGATGACGTCGCCCACCTTGATGTCGCTGTACTTCTCGATGCCGATGCCGCACTCGTAGCCCTGGGCCACTTCCTTCACCGCATCCTTAAACCGCTGCAGGGAGGACAGCACGCCCTCGTGGATCACGATGCCGTCCCGCACCAGGCGGACCTGGGCGTTGCGCTGGACCTTGCCGTCGGTGATGTAGCAGCCGGCCACGATGCCCACGCCGGTGATCTTGTAGACCTCCCGGACCTCGGCGGTGCCCAGGGCTACTTCCTTGAACTTGGGGGCCAGCATGCCCTTCATGGCCGCTTCCATCTCGTTGATGCAGTCGTAGATCACCCGGTACATTCTCATGTCCACCTTGTTCCGGGCGGCGGTGTCCTTGGCGTTGGCGTCGGGGCGGACGTTAAAGCCCACGATGATGGCGTTGGACGTGGTGGCCAACATGACGTCGGACTCGTTGATGGCGCCCACGGCGCAGTGGATGACCCGCACCCGGACCTCCTCGTTGGTGAGCTTCTCCAGGGAGGCCTTCACCGCCTCGGCGGAGCCCTGGACGTCGGCCTTGACGATGATGTTCAGGTCCTTCAGCTCGCCCTGCTGGATCTGGGAGAACAGATCGTCCAGGGTGACCTTCTGGGTGGCGGCGGAGGCGGCCATCTTGTGCTCGTGCTTGCGCTGCTCCACCAGCTCCCGGGCCATGCGCTCGTCGTCCACGGCGTGGAAGTCGTCGCCGGCGCCGGGGACTTCGCCCATACCGGTGATCTCCACCGGGACGGAGGGGCCGGCGGTCTGGATCTTCTGCCCCTTGGCGTTGGTCATGGCACGGACCCGGCCCACGGCGGTGCCGGCGATGATCACGTCGCCCTGGTGCAGGGTGCCGTTCTGCACCAGCAGGGTGGCGATGGGGCCGCGGCCCTTGTCCAGCCGGGCCTCGATGACGGCGCCGTGGGCGGAGCGGTTGGGGTTGGCCTTCAGCTCCCGCATCTCGGCGGTGAGGACCACCATCTCCAGCAGGTTGTCAATGCCCAGGCCGGTCTTGGCGGAGATGGGGCAGCAGATGGTCTCGCCCCCCCATTCCTCGGGGACCAGGCCGTACTCGGTGAGCTGCTGCTTGACCCGCTCGGGGTTGGCTTCGGGCTTATCCATCTTGTTGATGGCCACGATCACGGGGATCTCTGCGGCCTTGGCGTGGTTGATGGACTCAATGGTCTGGGGCATGATGCCGTCGTCGGCGGCCACCACCAGGATGGCGATGTCGGTGATCATGGCGCCCCGGGCCCGCATGGCGGTAAAGGCCTCGTGGCCGGGGGTGTCCAGGAAGGTGATGGGGGAGCCGTTGACCTCCACCTGGTAGGCGCCGATGTGCTGGGTGATGCCGCCGGCCTCCCCCTCGGCCACCTGGGAGTTGCGGATATAGTCCAGCAGGGAGGTCTTGCCGTGGTCCACGTGGCCCATGACCACCACCACGGGCGCCCGGGGGACCAAGTCCTCCTCCTTGTCCTCGGCGGTGTCGATGAGCTTTTCCTCGATGGTGACGATGACTTCCTTCTCCACCTTGCAGCCCAGTTCCATGGCCACCAGGGCGGCGGTGTCATAGTCGATGATGTCGCTGAGGGAGGCCATGATGCCGTTTTTGATGAGGCACTTGACCACCTCGGCCCCGGTTTTCTTCATCCGGGAGGCCAGCTCACCCACGCCGATCTCGTCGGGGATCTTCACGGTGAGGGGGGTCTTTTTGGCGATCTCCAGCTGGAGCCGGCGCATCTTCTCCTGCTCCTCCTGGCGGCGCTTGTTGCCGAAGTTGCCGCCCTTGCGGTGGTTGCCCCGGCTCTGGATCTTCTGCTTGCCGCTCTGCATCTTGTTGGCCCGTTCCGGCGCCAGGTTTTCCAGGTGCTCGTCATACCGGGCCAGGTTCACGTTGCCGGCCTTCCGGGTGTCCACCAGCTTCTTTTCGGGGACCCGGGTGGTGGGGCGGGGGGCTGCCGGCTGGCTCTGCTGCTTGGGCTGCTGGGCGGGCTTGCTCTCCTTGGGGGCCTCGCCGCGGTTGTGGTCCCCCTTGGGGGGACGGTCGCCGCCTTTGCCGCCGGCGTTGCGGCTGCCCTCGTTGGGGCGCTTCTGGGGCTGGTTCTGGGGGGCGGGCTTCCTATTGCCCTCCCGTCCGCGGTTGCCCTTGCCCTCGTTTTTGGCAGGGGCAGGGGTGTCCAGGGCGGCCTGGAGATCGGCCACCTGGTTGTGCTGGGTCAGGTATTCAAACACGATGGACAGTTCCCCATCCTCCAACACCTGCATGTGGTTTTTGGGGGTGGTAGCGTACTTGGTGAGGATCTGGGTGATCTCCTTGGTCTGCTTCCCGAAATCCTTGGCTACCTCATGAACACGATATTTTTCAAAACTCAAATAAAGCCACCTCCGTCACGGCCCGGCCGGGAAAGGCCGGCAAGGCCGCTTGTTTGCTCTTTTCTCTCCGCACCGGTAAGCCGATACGGCTGGGAACGATAGGAATTATTTCCGCTTCCCCTTGTCCTTGTGGGGGGAATGCTTCTGGTCCCGGCGTTTCTTCGCCTGGGACGCCTTTTGGGACAGCGCCTGCCAGGCGGGGCCGTAGGCCGCCGGGTCGCTTTGGGCCAGGCGCTGGGCCACCGCCGCGGCAAACCCCACGTCGGTGAGGGCCGCCATGGCGCAGGCGGTCCGCCCCAGCCCGCTGCCCAGCTCCGCCTTGGTCAGGGGGAGCTGGAGGCAGATGGTGTTCTTTGCGGACTGGCTGAAGTGAGAGGCCCGGCGGATGGTGTTGTCCGCCGCGTCGCTGGCCAGCAGCAGCAGGTAGGCTTTGTGCCCCCGGCAGGCTGCCCCGACGGGCTCTTCCCCAACGGCCAGCCGTCCCGCTCTGAGCGCCAGGCCCAGAAGGGAGGGAATGCTATCCATCCAGACCACCACCCTCCATTTGGGCCTCCAGGGAGGCGTAGACATCGTCCGGAATGGGCAGGCTGAAGGCCCGCTCCAGGGCCTTGGACTTCCGTGCCCGCTTCAGGCAGTCCTGGTTGGGGCAGAGGTAGGCGCCTCGCCCAGGCTTTTTGCCGTGAAAGTCCAGGGAAATCTCTCCCTGGGGGGAGCGGACCACCCGGATCAGCTCCCGCTTGGGTTTCATCTCCCGGCAGCCGAGACATTGGCGCATAGGGATCTTTTTTGGCACGGGGCCACCTCCTTACCGGTTTGGGTTTGCTGGGTGGGATAGGGGGGACTCAGCCCTCGCCGCCCTCCAGGGGTTGTGGGTCGGCGGGGTCCTCTGCCTCTGCAGGGGCTGCCGCTTCGGGCTGGGGATCTGCTGCGGGGACGTCGTCCAGGGGTTCCTCTTCGTCGTCCAGGGGGGCCGCCTCATCGGGGGCTTCCTGGGCCAGGGCAGCCTGCTGGGCCAGGGCGGCGGCGTCTTCCTCCTCCCACTCGTGGACGGCGGACTCGGCCTTGATGTCGATTTTATAGCCGGTGAGCTTGGCGGCCAGGCGGGCGTTCTGCCCCTCCTTGCCGATGGCCAGGGAGAGCTGGTCATCCGGCACGGCCACCCGGCAGCTCTTGGAGCCTTCCAGGGGCTGGACGGAGAGCACGTCGGCAGGGGAGAGGGCCGCGGCTACGAAGGCGGCGGGGTCATCGCTGTATTTGATGATGTCGATCTTTTCGCTGCCCAGTTCGGCCACCACATTGTTCACCCGGGCGCCCTTGGGGCCTACGCAGGCGCCGATGGGGTCCACGTTCTCGTCGGCGGACCAGACCGCCAGCTTGGTGCGGCTGCCCGCCTCCCGGGCGATGGAGCGGATCTCCACGGTGCCGTCGTAGATTTCGGGGACTTCCAGCTCAAACAGGCGCTTGACCAGGCCGGGGTGGGTGCGGGAGATGAGCACCTGGGGCCCCCGGCTGGACCGGCGCACCTCCACCACATAGACCTTCAGCCGGTCGCCCTCCCGGATGACCTCGCTGCGCACCTGCTCCGAGGGGGCCAGGTAGGCGTCGGTGGACTCCCCGTTGCTGGTGATGCGCAGGGAGACCGCCCCGTTGCGGGGGTCGATGCGGGTAACGGTGCCCACCAGCATCTCGTGCTCCTTGGAGCTGAACAGGTCGTAGATCATGTTGTGCTCGGCCTCCCGCATCCCCTGGATGATCACCTGGCGGGCGGTCTGGGCGGCGATCCGGCCAAAGTTCCGGGGCTTGATCTCGATGCGGACCACGTCCCCGGTCTGGGCGGCGGGGAGGCTCTTCCGGGCCTCGTCCAGGGCGATCTCGGTGGAGGGGTTGGTGACCTCTTCCACGATCTCCTTCTTGACGAACATGCGGACGGTCTGGGTAATCTCGTTGGCCTCCACAAAGACGTTGTCGGAGATCCCCTCGTGGTCCCGCTTGTAGGCGGAGATCAGGGCCTGGGTGATCTTCTCCAGCATGTAGTTTTTGGGGATGCCCTTCTCCTTTTCAATGAGCTCGATGGCGGTGAAGAACTCCTTCCCGTCCAGTTCATTGCTCTTGGCAGGTTTTGATGCTTTCTTAGCCATAACTGATCGTATCCTCCATCAGAATCTTAAAAACCAAGGTGCAGGCGGACCGAGGCCACTTCCTCCTTGGAAAAGGTGGCGGTTTCCCCGCCCAGGTCCAAGGTGATGGCCCCGTCCTGGTAGCCGGCGAGGGTGCCGGTGCAGGTTTTCTGCCCGTTTTTCGCCTGATAAAACTTAACATCCACCTGGGCCCCCAGGAAGGCCTGGAAGTGCTCCGGCTTTTTCAGGGCCCGGTCCGCACCGGCGGAGGAGACCTCGAAGGTGTAGGGGTCCTGGATGGGGTCGGCCTCGTCCAGCAGGTCCGAGAGGACCCGGCTGACGGCCTCGCAATCGTCGATGGACACGCCGGTGTCCTTGTCGATGTAGACCCGCAGGTACCAGCTGCCGGCCTCTTTGACGTACTCCACGTCCCAGAGGGTGCAGCCGTTGGCCTCTACCACAGGGCGGGCCAGCTGGGCTGTGAAATCTGTGATTTTAGACATTGGAAACCTCCCTGCGCCGATGCGCTGTACGTCCCATGGAATGACCAGACACGGGCCCGGCAGCACCGCAGAGCAGCGGCGGCCGGGCTCCCTTGTCATAAAAGAAAGAGCGGGGCAAGCCCCACTCTACCAAAACGTACATCTTAAAACAAAGGCATTATAGCATATAGCGTGGGACCTTGCAAGGGGATTTTGGACATTTCTTGGGGAAAATCCCCCCTTCTTTTTGCGCGGAACCACCGGGCAGGGCAGGCCAGCGGCGGGGAAAATTTCTTTCGGAAGCACTGGAAAACGAAGAAAAATGGATAAAAATTTTAGGGAGAATCGGGAAATTTAGGGCAAAGACTTGCCGGAAATGCAAAAAGTATGTATACTATATCCACTCATGCCCGTTGGGCACCTTGAAACCACAGGCAAAGGAGGCCATCGCTGTGGCCCAGAAAAAGAAACGTAAGCTAAAGAAGAAGTACCGTGTCCTCCGGGGCATTTATGCTGCCATTGTGGCCATTGCCGCAGTGATTGTCATTGGATACGGCGTGTATAAAGTAGCCGTACCCGCACCGGCCCAGGCGCCGGTGGCTTCCACCACCGACCAGACCCAGGAACAGGTCCCCGGCATGGAAACCGGCGACCACACCCGGCGGGAACAGTCCTATACCTTCCTCCTCACCTGCCCGGACCAGGTCAGCGGCAATGCCGACGCCATCATGCTGGTGACCTATGACGTGCCCAACCAGAAGGTGGGCATGCTCTCCATCCCCCGGGACACGTTGGTGGACCAGAGCACCCCGAAGATCAACTCCTCCCTCCACGGGGGCATTGAGAACCTCCAGTCGGTGGTGTCCGATTTGGTGGGGTATCCCATTGACTTCTATATCAACATCGACCTGGACGGCTTTGTGGAACTGGTGGATGCCGTAGGCGGGGTGGACTTTAACGTCCCCATCGACATGGAGTACGAGGACTTCACCCAGGACCTCTATATCTCCTTCGAGGCAGGTATGCAGCACCTGGACGGGCAGGCGGCCATGGAGGTCTGCCGCTTCCGGAAGAACAACGACGGCACCGGGTATCCTTTGGGGGACATCCAGCGCAGCGAGACGGTGCGCAACCTGATGGTCACCGTGGCCAAAAAGCTGGTGTCCAACATCGGCAAGCTGGACCAGTTTGTGGACATTCTCCAGCGAAACGTGGAGACCAGCCTCTCCGGCACCGATTTGACCTGGTTTGTCACCAAGGCCATCGGCATCAACCTGGACACCGGCGTGCAGGGCAACGCCCTGCCGGGGGATGGCAACACCACCTACAACGGCACCAGCTATTGCTATGAGCTGGACCCCGCCGGCAGCCTGGCCATGATCAACCAGCTGGTGAACCCCTTTACCACCGACCTGAAGCCGGAGGATGTAAACATCTTCCAGGTCAACGATGCCAACGGCCGGGGCTATCAGGCCACCGCCAGTGACTTCGTCGTGGAGGAAGACACGGAGGCAACTTCCACAACAGACAGTTCTGCCGTCCAAGTGGCGGGGAATGATTGAGGAAAAACACCAATAAATTTCCAGTTCTGCCCGCGCTGAGGGGTCCTGTACCAGGGTCCCTCAGCGTTTTTATGGCAAAAAACAAAAGAAATCACTGTTCACCTTGCAAATTTTGTTTTTTGAAAAACCGAGGAAAATAGTAGTTTTTGGGGAAAAACCCTTGAAAATGCTAGGAAAAAATAATTTCTTGTAGGAATTATGCAGAGTTGTACTGAAACGATGCGAAAATGTGTATTGTTTTTCGGCATCCTGTAGGTATAATTGAAATTGAACTTGCATTGGATGTGTGAAAGTGACATAGGAAAGGAGGTTTCTAGGAGAGAAGAAAGACAAAGCCCTAACAGACTTTGCCAAGGAAAAATTGCAAGTCAAACGAAAGTGTATGTTTGTTAGGAGGAATCCAGTTTATGAACCTTATGCTTCCAAGTGCCCGACGGCAAGAAGGCGGGAAGCAGCCCTGTATCAAAGTCTGGAAGTTTGACATCCGCATCCCCTTCGTCCACTACGAGTGGGAAATTCCAGAGATGATCCAGGCCTGCGTGGTGTTCCTTACCGGTACCGCCGCCACCCAATACTTACAGGATTTGTTTGGGTTTACCTTTGAAATGGCCCTGTCCATCGTGTTTGTCCATGAGCTGCTGTACATGGTCAACAACACCATGGGCGACCCCCTGATCGGCGGCTGGATCACCCCAGCCGTTCCTTTGATTACCACCTTCCTTCTCAACTTCGAGGGAACCGACAGAATGTATGCCCTGGTGGGCATGGAACTGATTCTGAGCCTGATGTATGTGATCTTGGGCATCACCGGCATCGCCACCAAGATCATCGACATCTGTCCCCAGAGCTTGAAAGGCGGCATCCTAATAGGATCTGGCTTTGCCGCCTGTTGCGGAACCTACGGGTTTACGTCTGTGGCAGACGGCGGCCGCGGCTTCTTTGCCTACCCCATCTCCTGGTCCATCGGTGTGGCTCTGGGCCTGTTCCTGCTGTTTGCCAACGGGTTTGGTAAGGTGAAGTTCCACAGCAAGAACAAGGTGATTGGAGTGATCAACAAGGCCGGGTTCGTGCCCGCCGTCATCGTGGCCGGCGTCATCGGCATGGTGATCGGCGAGCTGGACATCCCGGACATGGCCGGCATCACCAGCTTCTGGTTTAACCCCCTGCCCGGCCTGCAGTGGGTGTGGCAGAACTTCTCCATTATGGGCATTGGCCTGCCCCCGGCAGATATTCTGCTCCGGGCCCTGCCCATGGCCATCATCTGCTACGTCATTGCCTTCGGCGATATCGTCGGCGGCACGGCCTTCCTGGAGGACACCAAGCGCTTCCGCCGGGACGAGGAAATCGACGTCAACCCCGACCGCACCAACATCTGCTGCGGCATCCGGAACCTGATTGAGGCCTTCTTCAGCCCCACCTGCACCATGTCCGGCCCCCTGTGGTCTGCCATGACCGTGTCTGTGGCCGAGCGGTACAAGACCGGTAAGGACAACATGTACTCCATCTTCGGCGGCGCCTGCACCTTCAACACCACCAAGTGGATCTGCCAGCTGATTGTGCCCCTGGTCACGTTGGTGGAGCCCATCCTGCCCATCGCCATGGCCATGACCCTGATGATCCAGGCCTTCGGCTCCTTCTACGTGGGCATCAACATGTGCCGCACCAACACCGAGCGGGGCGTGGCTGGCATCACCGCCGGCGCCATCGCCACCTGCTCCAACCCGGCTTACGGGCTGTTCATCGGCGTTGCCCTGGCCATCATCATGGAATACATCGGCATGTCCAAGAAGGAACGCCGTGCCAACGTGGAAGAGGGCATCGAAATTTATGTGACCAACTGCCGCGCTGAGCTGGAAGAAATGGACGCCAAGGACGCGGCCAAGGCCGCCAAGAAGGCGTAATCCACCTCATCCCCCATTTTTTAAAACGACAAGTCTCCTCTGTATCCTATGCCAAATCTGCCAATGTGAAACGCACGCCGGCTCCCTGGGAAGGCATCCCAGGGAGCCGGCGTGTATTATGGGCCAAAGAACGCCCCGCCGGCAGGGGCCGGCGGGGCGGAGCGGGCGTGGGGAAGGTCAGGGGAGCTCCTTCTTCAGGAAGTCTTTGTAGAGCATGCTGGGCTGCACGCCGGTGTTGTTTTGGTACTTGCCGCTGTCGTACTTGGTATATTCCCCCTGGATGGTGTGATAGTAGATCTGGCAGATCTCCACATTGGGGTAGATGACGATGGGGTGGATGCAGAACATCTCCAGCGTCCAATATCCGGCAAACCCCACGTCGCCAAAGCCGGCGGTGACGTGGATGAACAGCCCCAACCGGCCCACGGAGGAGCGGCCCTCCAGCATGGGGACGAACTGGTCGGTCTTGGTGTACTCCAGGGTGCGGCCCAGGTAGAGTTTGTTGGTCTCCAGCAGCAGCCCGGTTTCAGGGATGGTCAGGCGTTTGACGGGGTTGTTGGCCTTCATGTCCAGCACGTCGGTGTCATACACCAGCAGTTCATTGGACAGGCGCAGGTTGTAGCTGTTGGGGTTGAGCTGGGAAGGGGAGTAGGGTTCGATGATGATGTTCGTTCCCAGGTTTTTCTTGATTTCCTCGCCGGACAGCAGCATGGGGGTTCCCTCCTGACGTCATGGATTGGGGGGGACTGCGGGGGGGCGGCTGCTTCGCTCCGGGAGATCTCGCCAAACTGGGTGCAGATTCCCTTGATGCAGGTTTGCAGGGCGCGGCGCAGATGGCCATAATAGGTGTGGTTCAAGGCCTCAATGGCAGGGCCGGGCCCCCGGTGCAGGTCGTAGCCGGTGAGCAGTTCCCGGATAAACTCCCGCCCCAACTGGGTGGCCATGGTACAGTCGGCGTCCAGAATGGTGCCCTGGGGCAGCTCGACGGTGGCCACCAACACCAGGTGGGTGTAGAGCTTTTGGGCGGTGGTGTGGTCGGGGAGCTTGGCATAGCCGGACAGAAAAACCTTGCGCACAGCGATCCCTCCGCAATCGTGTTCTATGGATAAAAATTACTCTACCACAGCCGGCGTCCCCTGTCAATATCCCGGGCAGGGCGGTGGGAAGGGGGTGTCCGGGAGTTATTAAAAACACACAAAAGGGGAGAGGCAAATTTTGGGAGTTTCAGAATAAAAAACCAAAAAATTTGTGGCTTTGGGTTGACATTCTGCTTGGAGAGGCACATAATGACCGTGGATTCTATTACCCATCGCAACGAGGAACTCCATGAGAGTAAGAGACAACAAAAGGAAGTGAATCTGAATGTCGTCCAACCAACTTGCAGCAGACATCCGAACCATTCTGCCCGGCCAGGACTGTGCCGGCCGCGGGGGCTGCGGCTTTCCCACCTGCGCGCAGTGCGCCGCTGCCATCGCCGACGGGGCCCCGGCCAACCGATGTCCCGCCTGCTCCCAGGAGGAGGTAGATGCCATCCTGGCCCTCACCGGCGGGGAACCCGTCCTGGCCAAGGACGAGAAGGCCTTTCTCCAGTGCGCCGGCCAGGCCGCAGGGAAGGCCCGGCTGAAGGGGGCGCCCTCCTGCCAGGCGGCCGTGGAGAGCGGCCTGCGGCCGGAGGAGTGCGCCTACGGCTGCGTAGGCGCCGGCTCCTGCGTGGAAGCCTGCACCTTTGGGGCCCTGTCCGTGGAGGACGGGAACGTCACCGTGGACCGGGACAAGTGCAACGGCTGCGGGGCCTGCGTCAGCGCCTGCGTCCAGCACCTGTTCCGCATGGTGCCCGCCAAGGCCACCAACTTCGTCCCCTGCGCCAACCAGGACGAGGAGGACCGGGCCATCCGCCTGTGCGGCTACAGCTGCATCGGCTGCGGGGACTGCGTGGAGGCCTGCCCCGAGGGGGCCGTCTCCGTGGTGGATAACCGCGCCGTCATCGACTACGAAAAGTGCGTGGGCTGCGTGGCCTGCACCGTCTCCTGCCGGAAGAAGATCATCGTGGACACCTACCACGACCTGACCAAGGTGAAACCCACCGTCTCCTTCGTCCGCTGCCGGGGCGGGTGGTATAACCATGAGGTCTATGCCAAGGCCGGGGCCACCACCTGCCGGGAAGCGGTCAAGCTGGACCTGCCCTACCACTGCAACTACGGCTGCGCCGGGTTTGGGGACTGCGTCCAGGCCTGCCGGTTTGATGCCCTGGAAATCGTCCAAGGCACCGCCAAGGTGGACCCGGACAAGTGCGTGGGCTGCACCGCCTGCGTCCACGTCTGCCCCCAGGAACTGCCGGTCATTGTGCCCTATAAAGGGGCCAAGATGGTCCCCTGTGCCTCCCAGGACGATCCGGAAACCCGGAAAACCCTGTGCTGGGTGTGCTGCATCGGCTGCGGGGACTGCGCCGACAACTGCCCCGACGGCCTGATCCACCTGGAGCACGGCCGGGCGGTCATCGACCCGGCCCCCTGTGAGGACTGTAACATCTGTTCCTATGTTTGCCCCAACGGGGTGATTGCTGCCCGGGCCATGCCGGAGTATGTCTATCTCCAGACCAAAGCCCTGGCGGCCCAGAAAGGAGGCGCGGCAAAATGAGCGACAACCGGCCTTTTAAGAGTATGGACGCCAACGCGGCAGCAGGCCACGTGGCCTATGCCTACACCGAGGTGGCGGCGATCTATCCCATCACCCCCTCCTCCCCCATGGCGGAACATGTGGACGAGTGGGCCAACCAGGACCGGAAGAACATCTTCGGCCAGCCGGTGCGGGTGGTGGAGATGGAGTCGGAGGGCGGCGCCGCCGGCGCGGTGCACGGCTCTTTGGCCGCCGGCGCGCTGACCACCACCTTCACCGCCTCCCAGGGCTTGCTGCTGATGATCCCCAACCTCTATAAGATCGCTGGGGAGGGGCTGCCCGGGGTGTTCCATGTGGCGGCCCGTACCCTCACCACCCATGCCCTGTCCATCTTCGGGGACCACCAGGACGTGATGGCCTGCCGGGGCACCGGCATGGCCATGCTGGCCTCCGGCAGCCCCCAAGAGGTCATGGACCTGGCCCCGGTGGCCCATCTGTCCGCCATCCAGGCCAGCATGGGCGTCATCCACTTCTTCGACGGGTTCCGGACCTCCCACGAGATCCAGAAGCTGCGCACCTGGACCGAGGAGGACCTGAAAGACATGGTGGACTGGGATGCCATCCGCCGGTTCCACGACCAGGCCAACCTCCCCAGCCACCCCTATCACCGGGGGTCCAACGAGTCTCCGGAGACCTTCTTCCAGCACCGGGAGGCCTCCAACACCGCCTACAACCGCCTGGTGGAGACGGTGGTGGAGAACATGGAAAAGGTCAACCAGCGCATCGGCACCCACTATAAACCCTTCAACTACTACGGCGCCCCCGACGCCACCGACGTGGTGGTGGCCATGGGCTCCGTCTGCGGCACCCTGGAAGAGGTGGTGGACGTCCTCCTGGCCCAGGGGAGAAAGGTGGGGGTTCTGGAGGTTCACCTCTACCGGCCCTTCTCCTCCCGCCACCTGCTGGCGGAGCTGCCGGACACCCTCCAGCGCCTGGCGGTGCTGGACCGCACCAAGGAGCCCGGCGCCTTCGGCGAACCCCTCTACCTGGATGTGACGGCCGCCCTGAACGAGGTGGACTTCCATGAGATCCGGGTCATCGGCGGCCGGTACGGCCTGTCCTCCAAGGACACCACCCCTGCGGACATGTACGCCGTCTTCCAGCACCTGGCCCGGGAGGGGCACAACCACTTCACCGTGGGCATCACCGACGACGTCACCCACCTGTCCATTGAGCCCGCCCTCTTCCCCATGCCCGGGGACCCCAGCCAGATCTCCGTGAAGTTCTGGGGCATCGGGTCCGACGGGTTGGTGGGCGCCTCCAAGAACACCGCCAAGATCATCGGGGACCACACGGACAAGTACGTCCAGGCCTATTTCCAATACGACTCCAAGAAGTCCGGCGGCCTGACCATCAGCCACCTCCGCTTTGGCGACCACCCCATCCGTTCGGCCTACTACGTGGGGGATGCCGACTGCGTGGTCTGCGGCAACCCATCCTATGTGGACAAGTACGACATGGTGGGGGATGTGAAACCCGGCGGCGTCTTCCTCCTCAACTGCAGCTGGAGTGAGGAGGATTTGGAGAGACGCCTGCCTGCCGACATGAAGCGCACCCTGGCCCAAAAGGGCATCCACCTCTATCTCTGCGACGCGGTGACCATCGCCCGGGAGATTGGCCTGAAGGGGCGGATCAACACCATCATTCAGTCGGCCTACTTCAAGCTGGCGGGCATCCTCCCGGCGGAAGAGGCCATCGAGTATATGAAGCAGGGGATTGTCAACGACTACGCCGCCAAGGGGCAGAAGATCGTGGACATGAACGTGGCCGCCGTCCTGGCCGGCCAGACCGCCGCCCGGGAAGTGGCCGTGCCGGAGCACTGGGCCCACCTGGAGGAGGAGCCCCGGGCCGCCGTGGGCCTCACCGGGGCCAACGCCGACCAGGCCGACTATGTCCAGAACATCCTCCTGCCCACCAACCGGATGGAGGGGGATTCCCTGCCGGTCTCCACCTTCCTGCCCTATGCCACCGGGAAGGTGCCCTCGGGCACCTCTGCCTTTGAGAAGCGGGGCATCGCCGTGGAGATCCCCGTCTGGCACCCGGAAAACTGCATCCAGTGTAACTGGTGCGCCACGGTGTGCCCCCACGCGGTGATCCGGCCCTTCCTCCTGAAGCCGGAGGACGCCAAGGGCCTGGATACCGTCCCCTCCAAGACCGACCCCAGCCGGCGGTTCCTCATCGCCGTCTCCGCCGAGGACTGCGTGGACTGCGGCTCCTGCGCGGAGATGTGCCCCGCCCGGGTGAAGGCCCTGACCATGGAGAAGGCCGAGGACCGGATGCACCAGGACCAGATGGTCTTCCACTATGCCAAGGCCCGGGGCGTGCAGAAGGGTTCGGACGGGTCGGTGCGGGAGTCCCAGTTCCTCCGGCCCTATCTGGAGTACTCCGGGGCCTGCCCCGGTTGCGGGGAGACCCCCTATGCCAAACTGGTCACCCAGCTGTTTGGGGACCGGGCGGTGATTGCCAATGCCACCGGCTGCTCCTCCATCTGGGGGGCCTCGGTGCCCAGCATGCCCTACGTGGTGGACGAGACCGGGAAAGGCCCCGCTTGGGCCAACTCCCTGTTTGAGGACAACGCCGAGTTCGGCTACGGCATGGCCATCAGCCTGCGCACCCGCCGGGCAGCGCTGAAAATCGTGGTGGAGCGCATGGCGAAAAACCCGGCCTTTGCCGGCATCGCCAAAGCCTGGCTGGCCCAAATGGACACCCCGGAGGCCGGGCACCTGGGCCAGTCCCTGGCGGCCCTGTGCAAGGTCTATCCCGAGGATGCTGACGCCAAGTACGTCCTGGAGCACGCCGACCTGCTGCCCTCTCCCTCCCTGTGGATCTTCGGCGGGGACGGTTGGGCCTACGACATCGGCTACGGCGGCCTGGACCATATCCTGGCCTCTCGGGAGAACTTCAACGTCCTGGTCTTTGACACCGAGGTGTATTCCAACACCGGCGGCCAGTCCTCCAAAGCCACCCCCACCGGCGCGGTGGCCCAGTTCGCCGCCGGGGGCAAACCCACCGACAAAAAGGATCTGGCCCAGATCGCCATGACCAACGGCCACGTCTACGTGGCCCAGGTGGCCATCGGCGCCAACCCCGCCCAGACCCTCAAAGCCCTGCGGGAGGCCGAGAGCTACGACGGCCCCTCCCTCATCATCGCCTACGCCCCCTGCATCAACCACGGGCTGAAGGCGGGGATGAACCGGTCCATGGTGGAGATGAAGAAGGCCGTCCGGGCCGGGTACTGGAACCTGCTGCGGTACGACCCCCGCCTGGCGGAGGCCGGGAAGAACCCCCTGCAGATCGACAGCGCCAAGCCCAACGAGGACTACCAGGCCTTCCTGCAGGGAGAGGTGCGCTATGCCTCTCTGACCATGAAGAATCCGGACCATGCCAAGGCGTTGTACGAGGCCTCGGAGCACAATGCCGTCCATCGTTATGAGAGCCTGCTCCAGCGCCAGGCCAGCCTGGAGCCAAAGGAGGGAGCCGCAAAATGATCAACCTGGTACACGAACGGACCCCGATGCCGGAGCAGTCCAAAGACCTCCGGTGCAAGAACTTTGACGAGGTGGCCCTGGGCTACACCCCCCTGGAGGCCGTGGGGGAGGCCATGCGCTGCCTGAACTGCCGGGAAAAGCCCTGCGTGGCCGGCTGCCCCATCCACCAACAGATCCCAGAGTTCCTGGCCCGGGTGGCCGAGGGGGACTTTGACGGGGCCTATGATGTGATCACCCAGCGCAGCAGCCTGCCTGCGGTCTGCGGCCGGGTCTGCCCCCAGGAGCAGCAGTGTGAGAAAAACTGCGCCCACGTCAGGAAGGGGGAGGCCGTGGCCATCGGCCGCCTGGAGCGGTTTGTGGCCGACTGGCACGATGCCCACACCCCCATCTCCGTTCCAGAGGTGGAGAAGAAGGGGAAGAAGGTGGCGGTGATTGGCTCCGGCCCGGCAGGCATCGCCTGCGCCGGGGACCTGGCCGCCCTGGGGTATGAGGTCACCGTCTTTGAAAAGCTGGCCTATGCCGGGGGCATTCTCACCTACGGCATTCCCACCTTTGTCCTGCCCCGGTCCGTGGTGGACCGGGCCCTGAAAACCCTCTGGGCCCAGGGGGTGGAGATCGTCACCGGCGCCCCAGTGGATGGCGCCCGGACGGTGGACGACCTCTTTGCCGCCGGGTACCAGGCCGTCTTCGTGGGCAACGGGGCGGATGTGCCCCAGGTCCCCCCAGGACTGGACACCACCCTGGCCGGGGTGTGGACGGCCAACGACTACCTCACCCAGGTGAACCTCCACAGCGGGGAACTGCCGGAGAGCATCCGCGCTGCCAAGCGGGTCCTGGTGGTGGGCGGCGGCAACGTGGCGGTGGACGCCGTCCGCTGTGCCCGCCGCCTGGGGGCGGAGACCATCATGGTCTACCGCCGCACCATCGCCGAGGCCCCCGCTCGCCGGGATGAGATCGCCCACACCTACGAGGAGAACATCCCCATCCGGGAGCTCACCAACCCCGTGGCCTGCTATGGGGAAAACGGGGTGCTCACCGGGGTCAAGTGCGAGAAGATGGCCCTGGGCGAGCCTGACGCCTCCGGCCGCCGCCGTCCCGTGGGCACGGGCGAGTTCTTCGACGTGCCCTGCGATAACCTGGTGATCGCCACCGGCACCTCCTACAGCGAGGAAGTGGTGGACACCACCACCGGCATCCAGAAGGACCGGTGGGGCGGCATTGCCGCCGGGGAGGACGGCCAGACCAGCCGCCCCGGCGTCTTCGCCGGGGGGGATGCCGTCACCGGCCCCAAAACCGTGGTCCAGGCCATGGGCGCGGGGAAACGGGCCGCTGTCAGCATTGACAAGTATCTCTCGGAACGGTAAACTAGAAACCAGCGTACGTTACGGGGCCGGGACGGTCACACACCGTCCCGGCCCCGATGCTGTTTCGAGGGGGAAAGCTGTTATGATGATGCAAGTGGTACACCCGCCGGAGCAGGCCGCCCTCCTCTTTGCCGGGTGGGAGGAGACCCTGCTCTGGTCCTGCCTGCAAGGGGTGATGGGGAAGGTCTATGCCCCGGCGGGGGAGCCCCTCCGGGCCGCCCTGGCCGTCTTGGGGGACTTTACCTTCCTGGCCGGAGAACCTCGGGCGGATCTGGCGGCCTTTGCCCCGCCGGAATGCCGCCGGGACTACCGCCTCCTGCTCCCCCAGAGCGAGGGGTGGGCCCGGTGCATCCAAAAGGTCTACGGACCTCGGGCCCGGCGCATCACCCGCTACGCCACGAAAAAGGACCCCGCCGCCTTCCACCGGGCCCACCTGACCCGCCTGGCCGGCCGGCTGCTGCCGGGGGACGCACTGCGCCCCATCCAAGGCCAGCTCTACCACCGCTGTCTGGCTGATCCTTGGAGCCGGGATCTGGTGGCCCAGTTCCCCACGGAGGGGGACTATGCCCGCCTGGGGCTGGGGGTGGCGGTGGTCCGGCAGGGGGAACTGGTGGCGGGGGCCTCCTCCTATGCCCGATACCGGACGGGGATTGAGATTGAGGTGGACACCCGCCCGGACTGCCGCCGCCAGGGTCTGGCCACCGCCGCGTCGGCCGCCCTCCTGCTGCGCTGCCTGGACCGGGGCCTCTACCCCAGCTGGGATGCCCACACCCCCACCTCCCTGGCCCTGGCGGAGAAGCTGGGGTATGGGTTCAGTCATAGGTATGTGGCCTATGAGATCACTGCGGAGTAGCTATAGGGTAGCGGTGCGCGAAATTTGCAAGGGATCTTATGGTGTGCGTTGCGGCGTGCCCCCAAAATATCATAATGGAGGACCTTACCATGAAAACAACCAACCCAACCAGCGAGCTTGCCCTGGAGACCATTGTCACCAATGCGATCCAAATCCCCGGGGTGAAAGTGGACCGCAACCAATTCCTCTCTACGGCGTTTGCCAATGAGGAGGTGGATTTGGAGAAACTCCTGACAGTAGGCCCTGTAGAGGCGGGGTGCTCCCGGGAGATGCTCCTGCGCATGGCCAACAAGCGGATTCTGGCGGAGACCAGCAAGTCTTCCGCGGCTTCCTTCGCCATGGGGCTTCCCGGCGGCGTTGCCATGGGGGTGACCATCCCCGCGGATCTGGCGCAATTTTTCGGCATGTCTCTGCGCCTAGCCCAGGAACTGTCCTACCTCTTTGGCGCCAAAGATCTGTGGCAGGACGGCGAGGTGGACAACGATGCGGTGCGGGGACAGCTGGTTCTGTACTGCGGCGTAATGTTCGGAGTGTCCGGCGCGGCGGCAGGGGTCCGCTTGCTCTCCACGCGAGTGGCAGGTACCCTTGGTCAAAAAGTGGCCCAGCAGGCCCTGACCAAGACCTTCTGGTATCCCATTGTAAAACAAGTGGGTAAGGCCGTGGGCATCAAGGTGACCAAGAATACCGTGGCCAAGGGGGTCACCAAAGCCGTGCCGGTGATTGGAGGGGTGATCTCCGGGACGCTGAACTTTGCCTCTATGATGCCTATGGCGAAGCGGCTGTTGGAGACGCGGGACCAGGCCAGCTTCCAGTATACCGAGGCGGAAATTGTCGCCGATTACGAGGAGATCCAACGCATGGCCGATGGCGACGAAGGGGATACCGGCAAAGAGCCGGCCACGGCTTCCGCTTTGAAAAAGGGCGTAGGAGACGTGGCAAAGGGTCTCCGGGGCGTCGGTGCTGGGGTCGCTGGACTGGTGTCTAAGGCAAAACAGGGGAAAGTGACAGAACAAGAGAGCCCCGGAACTGCCTCGGAAGAGGATGTATTCACGAAATTGGAAAAATTGCAGAAACTGAAAGAGATGGGGGTCATCACCCAGGAAGAGTTCGAAGGGAAAAAGGCAGAACTTTTGGCAAAAATCTAACGTATGGGATATGATTCCCAGTCAGATCAGAAAGGAGCCTTTCGATGAAACTCATTCGCCCCCTCCCCCTGCTCCTCCTATGCGCCCTCCTCCTGGCCGGCTGCGGCCAGGGGGGCGGGGCGCCCCAGGAGCAAGAAACCGCCCAGACCCAAACCGGCCCCACTTGGGAGAGCCGGACGCCCTCGGAGGCCTTCCAGGGCATCCAGGGCTGCGCCGTCCTCTATGACCTGGGGACGGACCACTACACCCTGTACCAGGAGGACCTGTGCCGCACCCAGGTCTCCCCCTGCTCCACCTTTAAGATTCTCTCCACCCTCATGGGCCTTCACACCGGGGTCCTCACCGGGCCGGAGAGCACCATGACCTACTCCGGCATCCAGTACCCCGTGGCGGCCTGGAACGGGAACCTCACCCTGGCGGAGGCCTTCCAGTCCTCCTGCGTGTGGTACTTCCGCCAGGTGATCGACCAGGTGGGGCAGGCGTCCGTGGCCCAGCAGCTGGCCGCCCTGGACTACGGCAACCAGGACATCTCCCAGTGGGAGGGGGGCGGACAGAACCAGAGCCCGGAGCTCAACGGCTTCTGGATTGATTCCTCCCTGAAAATCTCCCCCCTGGAGCAGGTCCAGGTCCTCACCAAAGTTTTTGAGGGCCGCAGCCAGTACACCCAGGAGGAGGTGGACACCCTCCGGACCATCATGCTGGTCCAGGATGACGGGACCCGGCAGGTCTACGGCAAGACGGGCTCCGGCTTTGGAGAGACCGGCTGGTTCGTGGGCTTCCAGGAGAAGGCCGGGGACAGAACCTACTTCGCGGTCTACCTGGCCGACGAGAACCGCACCGTCTCCGGCAGCCAGGCCCGGGAGGTGGCCTTTGCCCTGCTAAAAGAAACGGCCTCACTTGCATGAGCGGAATGCCCAAATTTCATCTGAGGGGCCATTTCTCCTTGACAGGGGAGAGCGGCTGTGATAAGATACCCTCAAATTTCATACTGTCACAAACCGTTGACGCGGAGATAACGGCAATGATGCCTTTACAGAGAGCCTGTGGTGCTGAGAGTCAGGTAAGAAACAAGTTGTCAAATGGACCGCTGAGGGCGCAGCCAACGGAAGCGGGATCCCCCCTTCCTAGTATGCTGCGACGTGTGGGCATACGTCAGTTGCCGGGGATATGTTGGTATCCTGCTAAGGGCACGGGGTCGTTCCCGTGAATGCAAGGTGGCACCGCGGATAATGCTTTTATTCGTCCTTGACAGAAGCAAGTGTTTCTGTCAAGGGCGTTTTTTCTTCTCCTTTGGCAGGGACAAGGGCAAAGGAGTTTTTTGATTTTGGAGTCCTGCAAACAAAAGTCAAGCCCTGAAATGAAAAAAGCTCCGCAATTTTCGCAGAGCAAAAATGGGTACAGCAAAGCTGACCGGAGAAGGATTCCCTCGCCGACCTGGATTGAGTAATTTGTTGATTCAGCTTTGCGTGGTATCCTGCTGCGCGTCAAATGCCGCAAGGCATTCCTTCACGCGGGCATAGTAGATACGCAGGAACTTGTTCTGGGCAGCGGTCATATAGACAAAATATGGCTTACCCTCGGCGCGTTTCTTCTCGAGAAACTGGTACACCAGCTCATTTGCTGGGGCTTTTCTCAGGTAGGTGCAGACGATCTGGTACAGCGTTTTCCGCAGATGCGGTGAGCCACGTTTGGTCGTAGGAACACTCTTGGCACTATGCTTGCCAGAATCGTCCACACCCGGATCGACACCCGCGAAGCCTACAATGGAACTGCGGCGTGGAAAACGGCGCACATCGCCGATCTCAGCCATAAGCTGCGCGGCAGTGGTTTCGCCAACACCGTACATGGCGCGCACAGTATTGTACTCTGGGAGTTGCATGGCAAGCCTTGTCATCTCGGCCCGCAGTGCGGCCAGCGTCATCTTGCCCGCCAGAAGCTGCTGCGCCGCAGTGGTAATGAGCAGCTTGGTGTTGTCATTCTTCGGCAGCGTGGTGAAATGACCGCAGCTTCCAGCGTAGAGATCCAATGCTTTCTCTGTGCTGAAATGGTAGCCCTTGCGCTTGCACCATTTCTGATAACGCTCGGTGAATGCTTTCTCGCTGACGCGGCAGATGCAGTCACAGTGCCAGAAGGTCATGACAAAGTCTACCCATTTCTGGTGGCCGTCCGCACGCTCCGGGCTGGAGAACAGTTCGTTCACGCCGGGAAAGGTCTTGTCGGTCAGAGAAATGAGATTGTTTTGCAGTGATACCACCGTTTTCATGTAGAGATTGTACTAGCGTGAGCACAGCTTCAGTTGTTGTCTTACAGTGTCCATGGGAGTATATTCCCGCAGATCCACCCAGTTGTCAAGGCCGTACTTAGCAATCTTCATGGCGTCCGCCTTGTCTGTCTTGACTTTGCGGATGGAACCGCCGCCGCTCTGCTTGATGTACAGCGGGTTCAGGACGCATACGTAGATACCGTATTTGTGTAGTGCCGCCGCAACCGGTTCATGGTAGCGGCCGGTGGCTTCTATGATAACGCGGGTATCTTCCCCCAGCGTAGTGATGGCGTAAGCCATCTGCTCCAGACCGACTTCGGTATGGAGAAACTCCCGTGGCAGCAATGCCACTTCACCCATTGGCCGCAGGGCAGCCACCATGCTTTTCCCTTTGGAAACATCGATCCCTACTGCGTTCATTTTGTTCCTCCTTCTGATTGGATATGGCTTTCCGCCTTTTCCTCATTACCTATTCAATCTCCTGGGTGACACGAGCGCACAAGGTGGCTCTACCTGCGCAAATCGAATGCTGCGAACGAGAGAGGCGGCTGACGGACTCCAGTACGGGCATGTTAGCCCATGGTAATTACTGTCAGGCCATTTACTCTCCCATTCTAACAGCTTCGGCTTTGAGATGGAAAAAGACGCGGCTGGCTGCCGCGCCTTCAACCGTAACTATATTGTAGGAGGTAATGACATGCAAATTTCCCCCAGCCTTCCCCAAGTGAAGGCCATTGCCGCCCAGGGCCAGTACCGGGCCCTGCCGGTGCACTGCGAGATCCTCTCGGACTTCCTCACCCCCATAGAGGCCCTGCGGATCCTGAAGAACGTGTCCACCCACTGCTACCTGCTGGAATCCGCCCTGGCCGACGAGAAGTGGGGGCGGTACACCTTTTTGGGCTACGACCCCAAGCTGGAGATCACCTGCCGGGACGGGGAGATGAAGGCAGGGGACCTGCGGTTTTCTACCCGGGATCCCGCCGCCTATCTCCGCCAGGTGCTGGCGGCCCACCGCAGCCCCCGGCTGGCGGGCCTGCCCCCCTTCACCGGGGGGTTGGTGGGGTACTTCTCCTACGATTACCTGGCCTACCAGGAACCCACGGCGAAGTGTGACGTCCCGGACAGCGAGGCCTTCCAGGATGTGGACCTGATGCTCTTTGACAAGGTCATCGCCTTTGACCATTTGCGGCAGAAGATCGTCCTCATGGTGAACATGCCCCTGGAGGACGTGGAGGTCCACTACAACAAGGCGGTGCTGGAACTGGAGCAGATGGTCCGCCTCCTGCGCACCGGGGAGAAGAAGGCAGAGCCTGCCGGCCGCCTCACCGGCCCGGTGACCCCCCTCTTTGACCGGGCGGCCTTCTGCCGGATGGTGGAGGAGGCCAAGGGCTACATCCGGGAGGGGGACCTCTTCCAGATCGTCCTGTCCAACCGGCTCTCCGCCCCGTTTACCGGGAGCCTGCTGAACACCTACCGGATGCTGCGCACCATCAACCCCTCCCCCTATATGTTCTACTTCTCCGGCACGGATGTAGAGGTGGCTGGAGCCTCCCCGGAGACCCTGGTGAAGCTGGAGGATGGGGTCCTGCACACCTTCCCCCTGGCGGGCACCCGGCCCCGGGGAGAGACCGCGGCCCAGGACCAGGCCCTGGAGGCAGAACTCCTGGACGATGACAAGGAGCTGGCCGAGCACGACATGCTGGTGGACTTGGGCCGCAACGACCTGGGGAAGGTGAGCCGGTTTGGGACCGTGGCGGTGGAGCAGTTCCATACCATCCAGCGCTTCTCCCACGTGATGCACATCGGCTCCACCATCCGGGGAGAACTTCGGCAGGACAGGGACGCTCTGGACGCCGTGGCGGCGGTTCTCCCGGCGGGGACCCTCTCCGGGGCCCCCAAGATCCGGGCCTGCCAGCGGATTGGCCAGCTGGAGGGGAACAAGCGGGGGATCTATGGCGGGGCCATCGGGTACCTGGACTTTACCGGCAACCTGGATACCTGCATCGCCATCCGCATCGCCTACCAGAAGAATGGGCGGGTCTTTGTCCGCAGCGGGGCGGGCATCGTGGCCGATTCCGTCCCCGAAACCGAGTATGAGGAGTGCCTGAACAAGGCCAAAGCTGTGATGCGGGCCCTGGAGCTGGCCCAGGAGGTGGAACCATGATCTTGCTCATCGACAGTTACGACAGTTTTTCCTACAACCTCTACCAGCTGGTGGGGGCGCTGAACCCGGACATCCAGGTCATCCGCAACGACGAGAAGACGGTGGAAGAGATCCGGGCCATGGCCCCCAGCCACATCCTCCTCTCTCCGGGCCCAGGCCGGCCGGAGGGGGCGGGGGTCCTGATGGACGTGGTGCAGGCATTGGGGGGCGAGATCCCCATCCTGGGGGTGTGCCTGGGGCACCAGGCCATCTGCGCGGCCCTGGGGGGCACCGTCACCTACGCCCGCCAGCTGATGCACGGCAAGCAGTCCCAGGTGACCTTGGACCAGACCTGCCCCCTCTTCGCCGGCTGCCCCAGCCGGGCCCGGGTGGCCCGGTACCACTCCCTGGCGGTGGACCCGGCCAGCCTGCCGGCCTGTCTCCAGGTGACGGCAGCCACCGACGAGGGGGAGGTGATGGCGGTGCGCCACAAGGTCTACCCCATTTACGGCCTGCAATTTCACCCGGAATCCATTCTGACCCCCAACGGCAAGACCATGCTGCAAAACTTTCTCAAGGAGATGTGACCGATGATTCAGCAAGCCATTGTCAAAATCGTGAACAAAGAGGACCTCACCTATGACGAGGCCTACGCCGTGATGAACGAGATCATGGGGGGCCAGACCACCCCCACCCAGAACGCCGCCTTCCTGGCGGCCCTGTCCACCAAGAGCGCCCGGGCAGAGACCATCGACGAGATCGCCGGCTGCGCCGCCGCCATGCGGGCCCACGCCACCCGGGTGGACACGGGGATGGACCTCATCGAGATCGTGGGGACGGGAGGGGACAACGCCCACAGCTTCAACATCTCCACCACCGCCGCCCTGGTGACGGCGGCAGGTGGGGGAAAGGTGGCCAAGCACGGCAACCGGGCGGCCTCCTCCCAGTGCGGCACGGCGGACTGCCTGGAGGCCCTGGGGGTGAACATCCACCAGAGCCCCGCCCTGTGCCGGCAGCTGTTGGAGGAGGTGGGCCTGTGCTTCTTCTTTGCCCAGAAGTACCACACCTCCATGAAGTACGTGGGGCCCATCCGGAAGGAGCTGGGCTTCCGCACGGTGTTCAACATCTTAGGACCCCTCACCAACCCCGGCACGCCCACGGTACAGCTGCTGGGAGTGTACGACGGCTACCTGGTGGAGCCCCTGTCCCAGGTGCTCATCAGCCTGGGGGTGAAGCGGGGGATGGTGGTCTACGGCCAGGACAAGCTGGACGAGATCTCTCTGAGCGCCCCCACCCAGGTCTGTGAGATCCAGAACGGCTGGGTGAAGTCCTACACCATAACCCCGGAGGCGTTCGGCTTCCCCCGGTGTGCCAGGGAGGACCTTCGAGGGGGGACCCCGGCGGAAAATGCCGCCATCACCCGGGCCATCCTCCAGGGGGAGCAAGGGCACCGGCGCAATGCCGTCCTTCTCAACGCTGGGGCAGCGCTCTACCTGGGGGGCCAGGCAGACACCATGCAGGAAGGGGTGGCCCTGGCCGCCCACTGCATCGACACCGGCAAAGCCATGGAGACCCTGGAGAGGTTTCTCGCCGGGAGCAACCGGGAGGGGGTGGGGGCATGACCATCCTGGAACAGCTGGCCGCCCACGCCCGCCAGCGGGTGGCGGCGGACCGGGAGGTCAACAGCCTGGATGTGCTCCAGGCCCAGTGCCGTGCCCTGGGAAAGGGAGGCGGGGAGGGGTTCCAAGCTGCCCTGGCCAAAGAGGGCCTCTCCTTCCTCTGCGAGGTGAAGAAGGCCTCTCCCTCTAAGGGGGTCATCGCCAAGGACTTCCCCTACCTGGACATCGCCCGGGCCTACGAGGCCGCCGGGGCGGAGGCCATCTCCTGCCTCACCGAGCCCAAGTGGTTTCTGGGGTCGGACCAGATCTTTCGGGAGATCCGCCAGGCAGTGGCCGCCCCCATGCTCCGCAAGGACTTTACGGTGGACCCCTACCAGCTCTACCAAGCCCGCCTGATGGGGGCGGACTGCGTGCTGCTGCTCTGCGCCCTGCTGGACACCCGGACCCTGGCGGACTACCTGGCCCTCTGCGATGACCTGGGCCTGGCCGCCCTGGTGGAGGCCCACGATGAAAAGGAGGTTGCCTCCGCCGTGGCCGCCGGGGCCCGGATCATCGGGGGCAACAACCGGAACCTGGGGGACTTCTCCGTGAACCTGGACAACGCCGCCCGGCTGCGGGACCGCGTCCCCCCAGGGGTGCTGTATGTGGCCGAAAGCGGGGTACACCGCCCGGCGGACGTGGCGGCGGTGCGGGCCATGGGGGCCGATGGGGTCCTCATCGGGGAGGCCCTTATGCGGGCCAAGGACAAGAGCGCTATGCTAAACCAGTTTAGGAGGAGCGTATGACCAAAATCAAACTCTGCGGCCTCTCCCGTCCCGAGGACATCCAGGCCGCCAACGCGCTGCAGCCCGCCTGTGTGGGGTTTGTCTTTGCGCCTAAGAGCAAACGGTATGTCACCCCAGCCCAGGCGGCGGACTTGAAACGGGGGCTGGACCCTGCCATCCGAGCGGTGGGGGTTTTTGTGAATGCCCCGCCGGAGGAGGCGGCCGCTCTGGCCAACGAGGGGGTCATCGACCTCATCCAGCTCCATGGAGGGGAGGGGGAGGCCTACCTGCAAACCCTCCGGGCGCTCACCCCCAAGCCCATCCTCCAGGCCTTTCGGGTGGACACGGCGGCCGACGTGGCCGCCGCCGAAGCCAGCGGAGCCGACCTGGTCCTGCTGGACGCAGGAGAGGGCGGCACAGGGGAGACCTTCGACTGGTCCCTGCTGGCGGGCATCCACCGGCCCTACTTCCTGGCGGGGGGGCTGCACCCGGGGAACGTAGGCCAGGCAGTTCGCCGCCTCCGCCCCTTCGGGGTGGATGTGAGCTCCGGCATTGAGACCGATAGAAAAAAAGACCCAGCGAAGATGGAAGCCTTCGTCCGGGCGGTGCGAGAGGAGGAGATGATATGACCAATCCCAAGGGGCGCTTTGGGGTCCACGGAGGGCAGTATCTTCCTGAGACCCTGATGAACGCCGTGCTCCAACTGGAGGAAGCCTACGAGTTCTATAAGGAGGACCCGGTCTTTCAACAGGAACTGACCGCCTTGCTCAACGACTATGCCGGCCGCCCCTCCCGGCTGTACTATGCGGAGAGAATGACCCGAGACCTGGGGGGCGCCAAGGTCTACCTGAAGCGGGAGGACTTAAACCACACCGGGGCCCACAAGATCAACAACGTCTTGGGCCAGGCCCTGCTGGCCCAGAAGATGGGCAAAACCCGCCTCATCGCCGAGACCGGCGCCGGCCAGCACGGGGTGGCCACCGCCACCGCCGCAGCCCTGCTGGGGATGGCGTGCGTGGTCTACATGGGGGAGGAGGACACCCGCCGCCAGGCCCTCAACGTCTACCGGATGCGGCTGCTGGGGGCCCAGGTGGTCCCCGTCACCACCGGGACGGCCACCTTGAAGGACGCGGTGTCCGAGGCCATGCGGGCCTGGACCGCCCGGGTCCAGGACACCCACTACTGCCTGGGCTCCTGCATGGGGCCCCACCCCTTTCCCACCATCGTCCGGGATTTCCAGGCGGTGATCTCCCGGGAGATCAAGGCGCAGATGCTGGAGAGGGAGGGCCGCCTGCCCGATGCGGTGCTGGCCTGCGTGGGGGGCGGTTCCAACGCCATCGGAAGCTTTTACCACTTTATTGGGGATCCCTCCGTCCGCCTCATCGGCTGTGAGGCCGCCGGACGGGGGGTGGACACCCCGGAGACCGCCGCCACCATCGCCACCGGCCGGCTGGGCATTTTCCACGGCATGAAGTCCTACTTCTGCCAGGACCAGTACGGGCAGATCGCCCCGGTGTACTCCCTGTCCGCCGGGCTGGACTACCCGGGCATCGGCCCGGAGCACGCCCACCTCCACGACACGGGAAGGGCCCAGTATGTCCCCGTCACCGACCAGGAGGCGGTGGAGGCCTTCGAGTACCTGGCCCGCACCGAGGGGATCATTCCCGCCATTGAGTCGGCCCATGCGGTGGCCTATGCCCGGAAGCTGGCCCCCACCATGGGGAAGGAACAGAGCATCGTTGTCACCCTCTCCGGGCGGGGGGACAAGGACTGCGCGGCCATCGCCCGCTATCGAGGGGAGGACCTCCAAGATGTATGATCGAATCCAAGCTGCCTTTGCCCAGGGGAAGGCCTTCATCCCCTTCCTCACCTGTGGGGACCCTGACCTGGAGACCACCGCTGCCACCGTCCGGGCTATGGCGGCCAACGGGGCGGACCTTATCGAGCTGGGCATTCCCTTCTCTGACCCCACCGCCGAGGGGCCGGTGATCCAGGAGGCCAACCTCCGGGCCCTTCGGGGCGGGGTGACCACCGACCAGGTGTTTGCCCTGGTGCAGGACCTCCGCCGGGACGTGACGGTCCCCCTGGTGTTCATGACCTACGCCAACGTGGTCTTTACCTACGGGGCGGAGGCCTTCTTTGCCCGCTGCCAATCGGTGGGGGTGGATGGGATCATCCTCCCCGACCTGCCCTATGAGGAGAAGGGGGAGTTCCAGGCCGCCTGCCGGAAGCACGGCGTGGCCCTGATCTCCATGATCGCCCCCACCTCCGCCGGCCGCATTGCCAAGATTGCCCGGGAGGCGGAGGGGTTCCTCTACCTGGTCTCCAGCCTGGGGGTCACCGGGGTGCGGCAGGCCATCACCACCGACCTGGCCGCCATCCTCCAGGTGATCCGAGAGAATACGGACCTGCCCTGTGCCATCGGCTTTGGCATCGCCACCCCCGACCAGGCCCGGCAGATGGCCGCGCTGGCGGACGGGGCCATTGTAGGCTCGGCCATTGTGAAGAAGATGGCGGCCCACGGGCGGGGGGCCCCCGCCGATGTAGGGGCCTACGTCAAGGCCATGAAAGCGGCGGTGGGGCAGGGCGCCCCCCAAGGAAAGGCATAGACAGGGCGAGGGTTTTCGGGTATACTATCGGAGAAAACCAGGAAGGCGGCAGCACGCCTTTCCCAAAGGAGAATGTATGATGGACCAAGCTTTGCGCAGCCGCTGTGAGCGCTTCCTTGCCAACCGGGACACCCTGAGAAAGGCCTTTCCGTGGGAGAATCCCTACCTTCACGCCGTGTGTGCCGGCATCCTCACCCAGAAAAACCAGACGGCAGAGGTGGACCGCCTCCACGACTGCCGGGACCTGCTCAGGGCCCGCACGGGCTTCTTTTCCAACTTCCGGGGGATCGCCCAGGAGGCAATGATCACCCTCCTGTCCCTGGAGCCGGCCCCCCAGGAGAAACTGGACCAGGGGCTGCGCCTCTACGATGCCTTGAAGGACCACTTCCGCCCCTCCCAGTACCTCCCCCTGGCCGCCCTGCTTCTGGCCGACCAGGTGGAAGAGCGCCAGTACGGGGCGTTTGCCGCCCGCACCCGGGCCATCTACAACGGCATGAAGGAGGCGCACTGCTTCCTCACCGGGGTGGAAGACAGCGTGTTTGCGGCCCTGCTGGCCCTCTCCCCCCGCCCGGTGGAGGAACTCATTGCCGAGACGGAGGCCTGCTACGATAGGCTCAAGCACCGCCCCTTTGGCACGGGGCAGTTCACCCAAACCCTCAGCCACGTGCTGGCCCTGGGGGAGGGGAGCGCCCAGGAGAAGTGCGACCGGACCCTGGCCCTCTACGATGCCCTGAAGGACCGCGGCCGGAAGTACAGCACCGGCCACGAGCTGGGCACCCTGGGCCTGCTGACCCTGGTCCCCGGAGAGGTGGGGGCCCTGGCGGAAGAGGTGGTGGAGGTTGACCACTTCCTCTCCCAGCAGAAGGGGTATGGCCTCATGGGGGTGGGAAAGGCCCAGCGCCTCATGCATGGGGTGATGCTCACCGCCGGCTACATCCTGGACCAGAACCAGGCGGTTCTGGGGGCGGCGGCAGTGAGCACCACCGTCTCCCTCATTGTGGCCCAGGAGGTGGCCCTCTTCACCGTGGTGGCCGCCGGCAGTGCTGCAGGGATCGCCGCCAGCAGCACAGGGCAGGAGTGACCGTAAACACCGAAAAAACGCGCCCAACGGGCGCGTTTTTTTATGGGAGAGGGTCAGGGCAGGTCCTGCTCCCCCAGCCAGGTGAGAAGGCTGCGGGCCAGGGCGAGCTGCTTTTCGTTCATGGGGCGCAGCAGTTCGGCCACGTCCTGCCAGCCCTCCTCGGGGTGGCGGACGGCGCCCACCAGAAACTCGTCCGGGGTGGTCTCCAGGGCGATGGCCAGGCGCATGATGACCTCGGTGGAGGGGATGGAGATGGCCCGTTCGATGTTGGAGAGGTACTTGTCTCCGATCCCAGCGCGCTCTTCCACTTCCGACTGCTTCAGGCCCAACTGTTTCCGGCGTCGGGCGATGCGTTTTCCGATGAGGGAGTAGTCTAACGTCATAAGGCACCTCTTTGGTCCTTTTGGTTTCTCCGTTATCCTATCCACTTTCCCGAAAACCATGAACCGATGAAAAATCGGAAAACATCTTGACATTCCGGAAAATAGTATTTATAGTCGAATTACCAACGAAAAGACGGAGGGATGTCCATGGGAGACCGGGCAGAGCAGATGCTGCGTCAATGGGGCGTGCCCCCCAACTATGTGGGCTACGCCTACCTTCTGGACGCGGCGGACCTCTTTCGGCAGGGGGTGGCGCCCTCCCCCCAGCTGTTTGAGACCATCGCCCAGCGCCACGGCAAGCGGGGGTTCCAGGTCCGCAAGGGGATGGCCAACGTGGCCAAGTACCTGCGCACCACCGCCATGGGCCAGGCCTGGCGGCGGGAGCAGGGCAGGCTCCTGTCCCACTGGGACGTGATCTTTCTGCTGTGGGGGGCAGTGGGGAAGGGGCAGCCCTAGCCGTTTCCCCCTTCCTGCCAAAAGGCAGCCCAGACTGGGCTGCCTTTTCTGTATGCAACAGGGAAGGGGCGGGGCATGTGCCGGCCGGCGGCCTTACATGCTCTGCTGGAGGATCTCCACAATCTCCTGGTGGGTGAGCACCTTGTAGCCCCCCTCCATCACGAAGGAGCCCTTGGCGATGCCCTCCACCATGTCCTGGGTGACCCCCAGTTCGGCCAGGTGGAGCACCAGGCCCATCTCCTTCATCCAGGCCTCCATGGCCTCCAGGCCTTCCTGGGCGATGGCCTCGTCGGTCTTGCCCTCGGGGCGCACCCCCCAGACGTTCACGGCGAACTTCTTGAACTGGTGCAGGCCATAGGGGAGGATGTGCCGGTAGTAGGGCAGGGACACCGCCGACAGGGTCATGCCGTGGGTGGCGTCGGTGTAGGCCCCCACGGACTGGCCGATCATGTGGACCATCCAGTCGGTGGCCTTGCCCTGGGCGATGAGGGTGTTCAGGGCCCAGGTGGCGACCCACATGATGTTGCTGCGGGCCTCGTAGTTCTTGGGGTCCTTCACGGCGATCCGGCTGCTGTGGATCAGGGAGCGCATGAGGCCCTCCATGAGGTAGTCGGAGGTGGAGTCGTCCTCCCCGGAGAAGTACTGCTCGGTGATGTGGTTCATGATGTCATAGATCCCCGCCACCATCTGATAGTGGGGGAGGGTATAGGTGTACTCCGGGTTCAGGATGGAGAACTTGGGGAAGACCTCCTCGCCAAACACATGGCCGATCTTCAGCTTGGCGGCGTGGTTGGTGATGACGGAGCCGCCGTTCATCTCCGAGCCCGTGCCCACCATGGTGAGCACGCACCCCACGGGGATGAGCTTGTTGTCCGGGTCCTCCATCCGCAGGTAGTACTTTTCCCAGGGGTCCTCATCGCACCAGGCGGAGACGGAGACCGCCTTGGCATAGTCGCAGCAGGAGCCGCCGCCCACAGACAGCAGCAGGTCCACGTCGTTCTCCCGGGCGATCTTGCAGCCCTCGTAGAGCTTTTCCACCGTGGGGTTGGGCATGACGCCGGGGTCCTCGAAGACCTCCTTGCCGGCGGCCTTCAGGATGGCCACCACCTGGTCATAGATGCCGTTCTTTTTGATGGACCCGCCGCCGTAGATCAGCTGGACCTTGGGCCCGTAGTGGGTCAGCTCCCCCGCCAGGGCGTCCATGGCGTTGGGGCCGAAGTGGAGTTTGGTGGGGTTGCAGTAGGTGAAGTTGCCTAACATATCGTGTTCTCCTTTATCCTTCGTAGACTTCCTTGGCCATCCGGAAGGCGGCCCAGGCCTTGGGCCAGCCGGCATAGAAGGCCGCGTGGGTGAGGATCTCCGCCATCTCCTGGGCGGTGACCCCGTGGTTCTTGGCGTTGAGAATGTGGAACTGCAGAGAGCTGTCCAGCACCCCGCTGGCCATCAGGGCCGTCACGGTGACGATGCACCGGTCCCGGGTGGAGAGCTCTTCCTCCCGGGCCCACACCTCACCGAAGAGGACGTCGTCGTTGAGCTGGGCGAATTTGGGGGCGAACTGCCCCAGCTGGTCTCTGCCAGCGGTGACTTTTTCTGCCATGGGAAAGGATCTCCTTTATCTTAGAATCTTGACGCCCCAACATGGGGCAGGGGAAGGGGATTTGAGGTTGGTTACCGGCCCAGGCTGGTGAGGAACTCCACCGTGGCCGGGTCGTAGTGGGAGAAGAAGGCGCTCTGGCCGTCGTCCAGGGCCCGGATGGCCACCATGTCCTCCTGGCTGAGCTGGAAGTCAAAGACGTCCAGGTTCTCTGCCATCCGCTCCTTGTGGGTGGACTTGGGGATGACCACCACGTCGCTCTGGATCAGAAAACGCAGGGCGGTCTGGGCCACGGACTTGCCGTACTTGGCGCCGATGGCCTGGAGGGTGGGGTTGGTGAAGAAGTCCTTCCGCCCCTCGGCGAAGGGGCCCCAGGACTCGTGGACCACGCCGTACTTGGCCATCACCTCATGGGCGGCGGCCTGCTGGAAGAGGGCGTGGGTCTCCACCTGGTTCACCATGGGCTTGATCTCAGAAAACTGGCACAGGTCGATGAGCCGGTCGGGGTAGAAGTTGGACACGCCGATGGCCCGGAGCTTGCCGGCCTTGTAGGCCTCCTCCATGGCCCGCCAGGTGCCGTAGTAGTCGTTGAAGGGCTGGTGGATGAGGAGCAGGTCGATGTAGTCGGTCTGCAGCTTGGCCAGGGATTCGTCGATGGAGGCCTTGGCCTTCTCGTACCCGCCGTTGGAGATCCACACCTTGGTGGTGAGGAAGAAGTCCTCCCGGGGCAGGCCGGACTTGCGGACGGCGTTGCCCACGCCCTCCTCGTTGTGGTAGGCCTGGGCGGTGTCGATGGAGCGGTAGCCCACGGCGATGGCGTCGGTGACGCAGCGTTCACACTCGGCGGGGTCCACCTGGTACACGCCGTAGCCCAGCAGGGGCATCTTGACACCGTTGGCAAGGGTGATGTATTCCATGTTGATTCCTCCTATTGCATTTGGGAAAGATGGGTGATCTTCTTCGGGTGTGTTACAGGTTAGAATGGGAAGCGGGGGTCAGGGGGCCTGGGTGGCCTCTCCATAGTTGACCCGGTACCGCAGCCAGAGGGTGCTGCCCTCGCTGGTCTCTGCCCCCAGAAGGGTGAAGGAGAGGGGGGCGTCGGTGCTCAGCCCCTCCTTGGCCAGGAAAAGGGATTGGGTGTTGGGGTTGCCGTCGGCGGCGGGGGCCACGACGAGGCTCACCTCGTCGCACATCCCCGCCTGGAGGAAGGACCAGTTGAGCACCCCCCCGCCCCCCAGCATCAGCACCTGGATGCCGAAGCGGGTTTTCAGCTTCTCCAGGGCCAGGGCGTAGTCCAGCCGGTCCTTCCCCGCCAGGATGTAGGAGATGCCCAGCTTCCGCAGGAAGGCCTTGTAGTCGTTGGAGGCCTCCTCGGTGAGAACCTCGATGACGTGGGCGGTGGTGGTCTCATAGGTGAGGGTGGCGCTCTCCCACCCCAGCTTGCCTTTGGGGTCCACGGAGACGTAGTACATGGGGGCCTGCTGGGCCACGAAGTCCCCCTCCGGCACCGTGGGGGCGCCGGGGGTCAGGGCGGGGGTGCGGTAGTGGGTGAAGTTGTCGTCGGTGGTCACCCGGCCAGACAGCCACCCCTGGTGGCGGTAGAAGGGGTCCTCCCCGAAGGCGATGTCGTAGAAGAGGTCCCCGGCGGGCTCGCAGGCGGGCAGGTCCATGTAGTTGCCCATGATCTTCCCGTCCAGGGATGTGAGCATGTGGCAGAAGATGTAGGGTCGGTTCACGGCTGCCCTCCTTATTTGAGTTTGGCGTACTCCGCCGGGTCCACGGCCTCCAGCCACTGGCTGCCGGTGCCCTCACCGGGGACCTCCACGGCCAGGTGCTGGAAGGCGCTGTCCGGGGCGGCCCCGTGCCAGTGCTTCACGTTGGGGGGAATGTTCACCACGTCTCCCGGGTGGAGCTCCTGGGCGGGTTTGCCCCACTCCTGGTAATACCCCCGGCCGGCGGTGACCAGCAGGATCTGCCCGCCCCCCTGGGTGGCCTTGTGGATGTGCCAGTGGTTCCGGCAGCCGGGCTCAAAGGTGACGTTGCCGATGGGCACCTGCTGGGTGGTGAGCATGTTCAGGTAGCTGGTGCCGTCAAAGTACGCCGCAAAGGCGGTGTTTTCCTCCCCCACGGGGAAGAGGCTGTTTTCTTTCAAAGTGTTCAGATCCATGTTAGTTTCCTCCTTTGATCCAGGCCTCCAGGGCCCGCTCCTCCCGGAACACGGCGGTGCCGTGGATGGCAAGGCCTTTCCCCACCTTGGCCCCGGGGCACAGGCGGCGGATATCCGCCTCGCTGTGGCCCAGGCCGCTGCCCTCGTGGGTGCAGAAGGGGAGGATGGTCTTGCCGGTGAAGTCGAACCGTTCCAAAAAGGTAAAGACGCACATGGGCATGGTGCCCCAGTAGTTGGGGTAGCCCAGGTAGATGGTGTCGTAGGGGTCCAGCGTCTCCGGGCAGGCCTTCAGGGCGGGGCGGGCGTCCCGCCGCTGGTCGTCCTGGGCTTGCTGGATGCATTCGTTGTAGTCGTCGGAGTAGGGCTGCATGGGCTCCAACTGGAAGAGGTCGGCCCCTGTGAGGGCCTGGAGCCGCCGGGCCACCGCTTCGGTGTTGCCCACCGCCAGGGTCTGGATGGAGCCGCTGACGTAGTTTTCCCCCCGGCGGGAGTAGTAGACGATGAGTTGTGCCATACATGGCCTCCTTCTTATGGTGGGGATCCCTTGGATGCCCCTATTTTACCCCCGCCCCCCTTGACAGGGAAGAATGGATTTTGTACCATGGTTATAACCAAAAGTTAGAACAGACAAGGGGGCACACCATGTATAACCCACAGCTGGACGCCTTTGTCCAGGTGGCTGACTGCGGCAGCTTCAACAAGGCGGCGGAGGCGCTGTACCTCTCCTCCACGGCGGTGATCAAGCAGATCAACGCCCTGGAAAAGCATCTGGACCTGCAGTTGGTGTTTCGCACCAACCATGGCATCACCCTCACCGAGGCGGGGAAGGTCCTCTATAAGCATGCCAAGGGCATCATGGACTATTCCCAGCGGGCCATCCAGGAGGCCCGCCTGGCGGCGGAAGCCGCCGCCACCACCTTCTGCGTGGGCACCTCCATCCTCAACCCCTGCAAGCCCTTCATGGACCTGTGGTACCAGGTGAGTGAAAACCTGCCGGGGTTCAAGCTCCACATCGTCCCCTTCGAGGACGACCACCAGGGCATCCTGGGGGAGATCGCCGCCCTAGGGGAGAAGTTCGACTTCCTGGTGGGGGCCTGCGACTCCCGCCAGTGGCTGGACCGGTGCAACTTCTTCCCCCTGGGGGCCTACCGCCACTGCGTGGCGGTGCCCCGGGAGCACCCCCTGGCCCGGAAGGAGCGCCTCACCGTCCAGGACCTCTACGGGTACACCCTGATGATGGTCAAGCGGGGGGACTCCACCTCGGTGGACCAGGTGCGGAACTTTGTGGAGCAGCACCCCGCCATCACCATCGAGGACACCCCCCAGTTCTACGACATGGAGGTGTTCAACCGCTGCGTCCAGACCCGCAACCCCCTGATGACCCTGGAGTGCTGGAGCGAGGTGCACCCCTCCCTGGTCACCCTTCCTGTGGACTGGGACTTTACCATCCCCTATGGAATCCTCTATGCCCTCCACCCGGACGGGGACACCCTCCGCTTTCTGGACCTGGTGAGGGAACAGATGGAGCAGGCGAACGGGGCTTGACAGAATTAGGATGTTTGTGCTAAACTTTGAATAGTACGAACGTACTAATTCTGCGAGAAAAGAGAGGGATGCCCTATGGGAGCCAACCCACGCCCGCCGGCCCTGGACACGGCGCCGGTGAACAAACTCATCTGGACCTTCTCCCTGCCTGCCATTTGCAGCCAGGTGGTCAGTTCCATGAACAACATTGTAGACCAGACCTTCATGGGCTGGGGGATCGGCGATCTGGCCATCGCCGCAGCCAACGTGGCCTTTCCCGTGTTTACTCTCATTACGGCCCTGGCCTGCCTCATCGGCATCGGCTGCGCCTCGGGGTACAGCCTCTTCCTGGGCCGGCGAGACGAGGCCGGCGCCCGGAAAAACCTGGGCAACGCCGTGGTCTTGGCGGTGGCGGTGGGCCTGCTGATGGCCGTCCTTGGCCTGGTGTTTTTGGAGCCCATGCTCTACCTCTTCGGGGCCACCGAGGCCATGATGCCCTACGCCCGGCCCTATACCTTCGTCCTCCTCTTGGGGGTGCCCTTCGGCATCTTTGCCACGGCCATGGCCCATGTGATCCGGGCTGACGGCAGCCCCCGGTACTCCAGTGCGGTCCTGCTCTCCGGGGCCATTTTCAATATGATCTTTGACCCCATCCTCCTCTTCGGGTTGGATATGGGGGTGGAGGGCATCGCCCTGGCCACCGTGCTGGGGCAGATCCTGTCCGCCCTCCTGGCGGTGCGCTACCTGGCCCGGCGGCTGCAGATGGTCCACCCCAGCCGGGGGGATTTCCGCCCCGCCGCCTCGGCGGTGAAGAGTATCCTGGCCCTGGGCGGCCCCATCTTCTGCAACCATGTGCTGATGACGGCTTCCCAGATCCTCCTGATGAACATGCTGCGTACCTATGGGGCCCAGTCGGTCTATGGCAGCGAGATCACCATCGCCGGGGCGGGGTCCATGGGAAAGGTGGTCATAGTGCTCTTCAGCTGCATCATCGGCATCGCCCTGGGCTGCCAGCCCATCCTGGGATTCAACTACGGCCGGAAAAACTACGGCCGGGTGGTGGAGGCCTACCAGAAGGCCCTGTTCTATGGCACTGTGGTGGCGGTGGTCACCTTCCTGGTGCTCCAGCTCTTCCCCCAGCAGATTGCAGGGCTCTTCGGGTCTGAGGATCCGCTGTTCTACCAGTTTGCCACCCATTATGTCCGGATTTACCTGCTGATGAGTTTCCTCAACGCCTTCCAGCCCATTACCTCCAACTTCTTCACCGCCATCGGCAAGGCCCAGATGGGGCTGTGGATGACCCTAGTCCGCCAGGGGGTTTTGCTCATCCCCATGCTTTTGCTCCTGCCCCCTCTGCTGGGGCTGGACGGGGTGCTGTGGGCCGGCCCCATCTCCGATGGGGGCGCGGCGGTGGTGGTGCTCCTGCTGGGCTTCCGGGAGGTCCGCCGGCTGAAAGCACTGCAAACGGCCCAGGAGAAGGAGACACCCCAATGAAACGCGACACCCGTCAAGACATCTTGAACACCGCCCAGACCCTCTTCCGGGAGAAGGGGTACAACGCCGTCTCCGTGGGGGAGATTGCCGCCGCCCTGGGCATCAGCAAAGGCAACCTCACCTACTATTTTAAGCGGAAGGAAGCGATCGTAGAGGCCCTCTTGGAGAGCGCCAACCCCACCTTTCCCCAGGACCCGCCCCAGACCCTGGCCCAGCTGGACGCCTGCCTGCGGGACATGGAGCAGGCCCGGGAGAACAACGCCTTCTACTTCCGCAGCCACACCCAGCTGGGTCAGCTGTCGGAGAAGATCCGGGCCAAGCAGCGGGAGGTGTACCGCCGCCACAGCCAGCTGCTCTGCCAGGGTCTGGCCAACTTGGCCGCCCAAGGCCTGTTCCGCCGGGAAGCCTTTCCCGGGGAGTACGTCCGGGTGGTGGACACGGTGTTCCTCACTGCCGTCTACTGGCTGCCCTTTTGTGAGATCAAGGGGGAGGTATCCTCCTTCCGCACCCAGGCCTGGTCGGTGCTCCACCCCCTGCTGACCGAGGCGGGGCGCCAGGCCGTGGCCCCCATCCTCCCCAGCCTGGGGGCAGGGGGCACGCCCGCAGACCCTTAGAAGTACAGAGAACAAAGGAGAGACATCCTATGAGCATCCTGCTTGGCATCCTGGTGGGCCTGGCCCTGCCGGTGCAGACCAGTGTGAACAACAAACTCCGGGACAAGGTGGGCACCCCCTACAACTCCTCCCTGGTGTCCTTTATCATTTCCACCGTCTTTCTGGCCTGCCTGCTGCTGGTGACGGGGCAGGGCTTCCACCTGCCCATGGACCAGCTGGCAGGGGAGCCCTTCTGGGTTTGGCTGGGTGGCCTGTGCGGGGTGGTCTTCCTCACGGCCAACGTCATCCTGCTCACCAAGCTGGGCAGTGCGGAGACGGTGATCCTCCCGGTGCTGGGGCAGCTGCTCATGGGGCTGCTGGTGGACAGTTTGGGCCTCTTCCGGGCCCAGCAGATCCCCCTCACCCCCCTGCGGGCAGGGGGCGCGGTGCTGGTGCTGGCGGGGGTTATGGTGGTGGCCTGGTCAGGGCAGGCTGCCGCCGCCCAGGGCCAGCGCCCCGCCGGCAAACTGTGGCTGTGGCGCATCGTGGGGGTGGCCGCAGGGATGTTCAGCGCCACCCAGACGGCCATCAACGGCCATTTGGGCCAGGTGGTGGGCTCCCCCCTGACGGCCTCCATGGTGTCCTTCCTGGTGGGGCTGGCAGCGCTGGTGGTGCTGTGCGCCGTTCTCCGGGTCAAGCAGGGGCCGCCCACCCTGGGGCAGGGGAAGTTCCCCTGGTGGACCTGGACCGGCGGCCTGCTGGGGGCGGTCTATGTCCTGGCTAACATCTACCTCTCCGGCATCCTGGGCACCGGCATGACGGTGATCATCCTCCTGGTGGGGGCGACCGCCGGGGGCGCGGTCATTGACCACTTTGGCCTCCTAGGGGCCGCCCGGAAATCCCTCACAGTTCGGAAAGTGGTGGGCATTCTGGGGATGCTGGCGGGGGCCGCGGCCATCAAGCTGTTTTGATGCCCAGCGGGTTTTCTCCATCCCCGCCCCTTGACAGGGCGGGGGCGCGCCCCCTACAATAGACGGCAAGAAAACGCCCCCGGCTCCGCCGGCGGCAGAAGGGAAGGGGACGCCCCATGTACAACCCCCAGCTGGAAACCTTCCTCACCGTGGCTGAGGCCGGCAGCTTCAACAAGGCTGCGGAAAAGCTCTACATCTCCCCCCCGGCGGTGATCAAGCAGATCAACCTCCTGGAGCGGGACTTGGACCTGCGCCTCTTCCTGCGCACCCACCGGGGGCTGCAGCTGACCAAGGCGGGCCAGTCCCTGTACCAGGACGCCAAATACATCATCCAGTACTGCAAAGACTCTGTCACCCGGGCAAGGAACGCCATGGAGGAGGCCGGTCAGGTCATCCGCATCGGCACCTCCCCCATGACCCCCGCCCAGGTGCTGGTGGACCTGTGGCCCCAACTCCAGGAGGACTGCCCGGACACCAAGTTCCAGCTCATCCCCTTCGACAACACCCCGGAGAACGCCCGGGAGATTTTGGGCAACCTGGGCCAGAACATCGACGTGGTGGCGGGGATCTTCGATGAGACCATGCTCCACCTCCGCCAGTGCGCCGGGTTGGAGCTCACCCGGGAACCCATCTGCTGCGCCGTCTCCGTCCACCACCCCCTGGCGGGGAAGGACCGCCTCACCCTCCAGGACCTCTACGGGGAGCACCTCATGCTCATGCGCCGGGGCTGGAGCCACTATGTGGACCTGCTCCGGGACGATATCTGGAAGAACCACCCCCAGATCCATATCGTGGACTTTGACTTTTACGACGTGGGGGCCTTTAACCAGTGTGAGAACAACAACTGCGTCCTCATGGCGGTGGAGAACTGGCGGTACGTCCACCCCTTGCTGAAGATTCTTCCGGTGGATTGGGGGTACACCATCCCCTTCGGCCTGCTCCACGCGCCGAACCCCGCTCCCCCGGTGGCCAAGTTTCTCCGGGCAGTGGCCAAGGCGGTGAAGGCTCGGGAGGAGCTGTAAACCCAGGGGTAACTAGGGCATAAAAAAACGAGACTTCTCGGGAAGTCTCGTTTTTTCTATGATAGGGGTAAAACCAACGAAAGACAGGTGATTGGGATGAAGTCCCTGGTATGCATCGCCGCTGCCCTCTGCCTGCTCCTGGCCGGGTGCAGCGGAACGGCGCCTGACGGCGGCACCGCCGCCCCCCAAACCACCCCACAGGAGGGATCCGCCGTGCCCACAGGCCCTTACACCACCGACACCCCCATCCAGACCGTGATGGACGACCCCGTGTTTGGGGACTATGGCCGCCTCCTCTTCCCCGCGGACACGGGGTACTGGAGCGGGGACACCTTGGGGAGCCTCCGCCTGACCTGGTACCACAACATCGACCCGGAGGAGACCGTGGCCATTGTCAACCACCTCCACACCCAGGCCGCAGCAGGGGAGACGGTGTTCTACGACATCTACACCCCCGAGGAAAAGGCTGCCGACCCGGACAAGACGGACACCGGCCTCTTCTTCTTCCGGGGGGACCCCGGGGGCAAGGTGGCCTTCTGCAACGCCGGCGGCGGCTTTGCCTACGTGGGGGCCATGCAGGACAGCTTCCCCCACGCCCTGGAGCTCTCCCGCCGAGGGTACAATGCCTTTGCCCTCCTCTACCGCCCCGGGGCCCAGACGGCCTGCGAGGACCTGGCCCGGGCCATCACCTTCGTCTCTGACCACGCCCAGGAACTCCAGGTGGACCTGGAGGGGTACTCTCTCTGGGGCGGCTCCGCCGGGGGGAGGATGGCGGCCTGGCTGGGGTCCTATGGCCCGGCGGCCTTCGGCGGGGGCGACCTGCCCCGGGTCGGGGCGGTGATCATGCAGTACACCGGCCACAGCGACTACACGGAGAAGGATCCCCCCACCTTCGCCTGCGTGGGGGAGCGGGACGGCATCGCCAACTGGCGGACCATGGAGCGCCGCCTCCAGGCCCTGACGGCCCTGGGCATCCCCACGGAGTTCCACCACTACCCCGGTTTACGTCACGGCTTCGGCCTGGGCACCGGCACCGTGGCGGAGGGGTGGCTGGACCAGGCGGTGGCCTTTTGGGAGGCCAACACCAGCCCAAGCACCCCCCAGACGTGACGGCCGCTTGCGCCTCGAGGCAGAAGGCCCTGTCTCTCCATCCGCAAACCCGGTTTCCACCCGGCGGGGACCCCTTTGGGGTCTCCGCCTTTCCCTTTGGATGGCTGGGGAAAACCACTGTAAACCTTTGGGTAAGGGCTCCATAACGAATGGAAACTTCACAAATCCCCTGGGGGTTTTTATACTGAAGGCAGACCAAGGGAAGGCCCGCATTCCAGCAACGAACGGCGCCGAAGGAACCCTTGGGAAAGGACTGTGTGCGATGAACAACTTTATTTTTGAGAATGCCACCAAGGTCTATTTCGGCCAAGGCTGCGTTCAGGAGTACCTGACCTGCCTGGTGCAGGATGCCTCCACCGTGCTGCTGGCCTATGGCGGCGGGTCCATCCGGCGCAACGGGATCTATGACCAGGTGGCCGGTCTCCTCCGCCAGGCGGGCAAGACCGTGGTGGACTTTGCCGGCATCCCCTCCAACCCCACCTACGACCAGGTGCTGGCGGGGGCCAAACTGGCCCGGGAGACGGGGGCGGACTGGATCCTGGGGGTGGGCGGCGGCGCGGTGATGGACTGCGCCAAGGCCATCGCCCTGGCCGCCCGGTACCCCGGGGACGTGTGGGAGGACTTCTGGGCCCGGCCCGGGGTCATCGACTTCGAACCCCTCCCCCTGGGGGTCATCGTCACCGTGGCGGGCACCGGCAGCGAGTGCAACGGCGGCGCGGTGATCACCCACCCGGGGAAGAAGATCAAAACCGGCCGGGACTATCCCCAGCTCAACCCCCGCTTCGCCCTGATGGACCCCACCTACACCTACTCCGTACCCCAGGCCCAGATGATCTCCGGTGGGTTTGACACCCTGAGCCACCTGATGGAGATCTACTTCAGCCGGCCCGACGAGGACAACGTCTCCGACGACCTCAACGAGGCCCTGATGGTCAGCGTGATCCGCAACCTCCGGGCCGCTGTGGCCAACCCCCAGGATTACACCGCCCGCTCCAACCTCATGTGGGCCGCCACCATGGCGGAAAACCGGGTGGTGAAGCTGGGCAAGCAGGGGGACTTCCAGTGCCACAACATGGAGCACCAGCTGGGAGCCTACACCGACTGCAACCACGGCCAGGGGCTGGCGGTCCTCCACCCGGTGTACTACCGGCACATCTATCGGGACGGCCTGCCCAAGTTCCTCCGGTTTGCCCAGAAGGTCTGGGGCCTGCCCCGGGACGGGCGGAGCGACGAGGCCCTGGCCCTGGCGGGGATCGAGGCTTTGGCCGGCTTCATCCGAGACCTGGGCCTGCCCACCACCCTCCGCCAGCTGGGGGTGGAGCGGGAGCAGCTGAAGGAGATTGCCGATTCCTGCGGCATTTCCCCCGGCAGCTACCGGCGTATGACCCACCAAGAGATCCTGGAGCTCTTCCAGGAATGTTACGAATCCCCCCTGTAACCCGATGAAAGGAGATTTTCCCATGAAAAAGTTCACAGCCATCCTGCTGACCCTGGTGCTGGCCCTGTCCCTGGCCGCCTGCGGCAGCGACACGACCACCGCTTCCGACGGGGAGGGCACCACCGCCCCCGCCACGGAACCCCAGGACACCACGACCCAGGAAGACACCAACGCCGGCACCGCTTCGGTGGACACCGGCCGCACCCTGGTGGTGTACTTCTCCGCCACCGGAAACACCCAGACGGCGGCAGAGACCATCGCCGACCTCGCCGGCGGGGACCTGTTCCCCCTGGAGCCCGCCGACCCCTACACCGACGAGGACCTGAACTGGACCGATGAGAGCAGCCGGGTGGTGCAGGAGCACGACAACCCCGAGGCCCGAGACGTGGCCCTGGTGGCAGACACCGTGGACAACTGGGAGGCGTACGACACCGTGTTCCTTGGCTACCCCATCTGGTGGGGCATCGCTGCCTGGCCGGTGGACACCTTCGTAGCAGCCAATGACTTTACCGGCAAGACGGTGATCCCCTTCTGCACCTCCTCCAGCTCCGGCATCGGAGAGAGCGGCCAACTCCTGGCGGACCTGGCCGGCACCGGGGACTGGCAGGAAGGCCAGCGGTTCTCCTCCCACGTGGATCGGGATGCCGTGGAGACCTGGCTGGCCGGGCTGGGCCTGGCCTGAGCCAGAGAGGAGGCCCTGACCCATGGGACGACGCATCCTTTCCCTCTTGCTGGCCCTGACGGCGGGGGTGGGCCTGGCCGCCTGCGGCCAAGCCCAGTCCCCGGCGGAGGGCCAAGAGACGGCATCCCCCGAAGCCCAGAACAGCGCCCTTCTGATCACCTACGCCCCCGAGACCGAGGGGGACCCCGTGGCCCAGGCGGCCACCCTGCTGGCAGAGACCCTGGGGGGCGACGTGGTGGAGATGGGCCAGGAGGGGGACCTCACCCCCAGCGACTACGAGTTTGTCCTCCTGGGCTTTGCCGCAGCGGACAATGCGCTGCCGGCGGCGGTGGAGACCTTTCTGGACACCTATGACTTTGGGGCCCGGACCCTCTACCCCTTCGTCCTGGGGACGGGGAATGACGAGGCATCCCTCCTCGCCGCCCTCTCCCAGCACCAGCCCGGGGCCCTGCTGGGGGAGCCGGCCCTCCTCTTCACCCCGGAGACGGAGGAGGCGGCCATCACCCAGTGGGCCCAGTCCCTGCCCCTGCGCGATGGGGGCCCTGCCCCGGAAGGGGGCACGGGGAACACCGTGGCCACCGCCCAGGTGATGCCCCACGCCCAGCAGGTCCTCTACCTCTGGGAGGAGGGCAACGCCCCCGCCGTCACGGAGTACACCGTCAACAACGGCAGCTACTCGGATGACCCGGACTTCCGGCCCTATTTGACCACCTTCCCGGTGCCAGAGGGGACGGCGGTGAAAGGGGCGGTGCTCATCTGCCCCGGCGGGGCCTTCCAGTTCCGCAGCGACCAGCCGGAGGGGGTGGCGGTGGCCCAGGCCCTCAGCGCCCGGGGCTACCAGAGCTTCGTGGTGGACTACCGCCTGCGCCCCTACACCCAGCAGGAGGGGGCTTTGGACCTGGCCCGGGCGGTGCGGTTTGTCCGGGCCCACGCAGAGGATTACGGCATTGACCCGGCGGACATCGCGGTGATGGGATTTTCCGCCGGGGGCATCCTCAGCGGGGAGATGCTCCTCCACTTTGACGGCACGGTCAACGGCACGGCCCTGGACCCGGACTACGTGCCCGATGCCCTGGACCAGGTCTCCGCCGACGGGGCGGCCTGCGGGATGATCTATGCCTTTTACGGCCGCCTCAGCGTGGGCACCACCGACGTGGAGCTGCTGCGCAGCGGCAGCCTGCCCCCCACCTTCTACTGCTACGGCACCCGGGACCCCTTCTACCGGCAGTTCCTGGCCAACGCCGACGCGGCGGAGGCGGCGGGGGTTTCCGTGGAGCGGCTGCAGCTGGACGGCATGCCCCATGGGTTTGGCGCCCAGGGGGACTGGATCCCCACCTACGACCAGTGGCTGACCACCGTATTTTCCCAGACAAGTTGACAACTGCGGGACCCGGTCTTATAAAATCCTCCGCCGGGCCTCCCGTTCCTTTCCCGGCCTCCCCCGCAGACCCCTGCGGGGGAGGCCGAATTTTTTCCGCAAAGACCAAGAAAGAAGGCGTGTAGCGATGGGGGAACCCTCGGAAGAGCGATATCTGTTTGAAGAAATGCCGGTGCACAAGGCGGTGGCCACCCTGGCCATCCCCACGGTCATCAGCCAGCTGGTGACCATGGTGTACAACCTGGCGGACACTTTTTTCATCGGTCAGATCGGCAACCCCGTGATGGTGGCGGCGGTGTCCCTGGTCTCCCCGTGGTTTAACCTTCTCACCGCCCTGGGAAACCTCTTCGGCCTGGGGGGGCAGCAGCCTCATCTCCCGGATGCTGGGGGCCCAGAACCACCGGGACGTCAAGCATGTGGCGGCCTTCAGTGTGTGGGGCGGCGGGGCGGCCACCCTCCTCTTTTCCCTGGCCACCTACTTGGGCCGGGGGCCTCTGCTGACCTTCTTAGGGGCCAGTCCGGACACGGATGGCTATGCCGAGGGCTACCTCTTCTGGGTGGTGGTGCTGGGGGGCGTGCCCACCATGGTGAGCCTCACCCTGGGCCACCTGCTGCGCAGCGAGGGCCATGCCCGCCAGGCCAGCGCGGGGATGATGTTCGGGGGCATCCTCAACGTGGTGCTGGACCCGGTGTTCATCTTCGGCTGCCACCTGGCGGTGACGGGGGCGGCCCTGGCCACGGCCCTGTCCAACGTGGCCTCGGTGGGGTTCTTCCTGGTGGTCTACCGCCGGTTGGGGGAGGGGACTGCCGTCTCCCTCCGGCCCCGGTACTTCACCTTCCGGTTTATGGGGCCCATCTTCTCTGTGGGGCTGGCTTCGGCTCTGGCCACCACCTTGGGCAATGCCGCCAACATGGTGATGGTGCGCCTGGCCGCCGGCTATGGGGACATCCCCGTGGCGGCCTACGGCATTGTCAAACGGATTGACCAGGTGCCCTTAAACCTCTCCATGGGCTTGTGCCAGGGGTTCATGCCCCTGGTGGGGTACAACTTCGCCGCAGGGAACTACCGGCGGATGCGCCAGGTGTCGGTGTTCTCCTGGAAGACCGCCTTGGGGATGTCGGCCTGCTTTGTGGCCTGCTTCGCCCTCTTTGCCCCGCAGATCCTCCACCTCTTTCTCCCCGAGGCCCAGACCAGCGCCCTGGGAGCCTCCTTCCTGCGGATCGCCTGCCTGGCGGTGCCGTTGACGGCGGTGAACTTCCTCATCAGCTACACCCTCCAGGCCATGGGGAAGGGGGCGCAGTCGGCCCTTTTGACCTTCAGCCGCCAGGGGCTGCTGAACATCCCCCTGCTGCTTCTCATGAACTGGATCTTTGGCCTGTACGGCATGATCTGGACCCAGTTGGTGGTGGAGGTCATCATGCTTCCCGTCTCCCTGGGGATGTACACCCGCACCTTCCGGGCCCTGGGGCCCCAGACCCCCCAGGGGAGATAACCTTTGGCTTTTCACTGATGAACCAACGGAGACTTCTGCCCGGCGGCCCGGGGGTAGAATACCCGTATAAGATAAGGAGATGAAGACGATGCAGAACAGAACGTTAGGCAAAGACCTTTCCGTGTCCGCGGTGGGCCTGGGGTGCATGGGGTTTTCCCACGGCTACGGCCTGCCCACAGAGGCGGGGGAGACGGTGAAGCTGCTGCGCCGGGCGGTGGACCTGGGGTACACCTTCTTTGACACCGCCGAGGTCTACGGCACCCAGACGGACCCCCATGCCAACGAGACCCTGGTGGGCCAGGCCCTGGCCCCGGTGCGGGACCAGGTGGTGCTGTCCACCAAGTTCGGCCTGACCTTTGACTTTGCCAGCGGGAAGACCCCGCTGCCCATCGTGCCGGACTCCCGGCCGGAGACCATCCGCCGGTCGGTGGAGGGGTCCCTCCGGCGGCTGGGCACCGACCACATCGACCTCTACTTCCAGCACCGCATCGACCCGGCGGTGGCCCCGGAGGAGGTGGCCGAGGGGATGGCCGACCTCATCCGGGAGGGGAAGATCACCCACTGGGGGATCTCCGAGGCCAACGAGGACTACCTCCGCCGGGCCCACAAGGTCTGCCCGGTGACGGCGGTGCAGAACCGCTACTCCATGATGGCCCGGCAGTATGAATCCCTCTTTCCAACCTTGGAGGAGCTGGGGATCGGCTTTGTGGCCTTCTCCCCCATGGCCAACGGGTTCCTCACCGGCCAGTACGGCAAGGGCGCGGCCTTCGATCCCCGGTATGACTACCGGTCCAGCATGCCCCAGTTTACCGACCAGGCGGTGGACCAGAACCAGGCCCTGCTGATCCTTCTGACCACCCTGGCCCAGGAGAAGGGGGCCACCCCCGCTCAGATCTCCCTGGCCTGGATGCTGGGGAAGAAGCCCTGGATCGTCCCCATCCCCGGCACCCGGAAGGAGGCCCGGATGGCGGAGAACGCCGGGGCCGCCCAGGTGGCCCTCACCCCCCAGGAGGTGGCCGCCCTGGACCAGGCCCTGGACGCCATGTCCATGTCCCCGGTGTTCGGGGGGACCGACCTGTCTGCCCACGCAAAGGAGGGTGCCCAATGAAGGTCCTGCTTGTCAACGGCAGCCCCCATAAAAACGGCTGCACCCACGCGGCCCTGGAGGAGGTGGGCCGGGCCCTGGAGGGGGAGGGGGTGCACACCGACTGGTTTTGGATCGGCAACCGCCCTCTCACCGGCTGCCTGGGCTGCGGCTGCTGCGCCACCCACGGGGCCTGCCACTACCAGGACCGGGTGAACGAATTCCTGGAAGCGGCCAAGGACTATGACGGCTTCGTCTTTGGCGCGCCGGTCCACTTTGCCTCGGCGGCGGCCTCCATGAGCGCTTTCCTGGACCGGGCCTTCTACACCGACCAGTGCGCTGGGCTGGGGCGCTTTGCCTTCAAGCCCGGGGCGGTGGTGGTGTCTGCCCGCCGGGCGGGGACCACCGCCACCCTGGACCAGCTGAACAAATACCTCCTCTATGCCCAGATGCCCATCCCCTCCTCCCGGTACTGGAACATGGTCCACGGCAAAACCCCGGAGGAGGTCCGCCAGGACGAGGAGGGGATGCAGATCATGCGGGTGCTGGGCCGGAACATGGCTTGGCTGCTGGGCTGCATCCAGGCGGGCCGCCAAGCCGGCCTCCCCCTGCCGGAGCAGGAGGCCCGGATCAACACCAACTATATCCGGTGAGGAGGGGTCCCATGGAGAGAACTTGGCTCATCACCGGCTGCTCCAGCGGCCTGGGGAAGGGGATCGCCAAAGCCGTCCTGGCCCGGGGAGACCGGGCCGCCCTCACCGCCCGGGACCCGGCCGCCCTGGCAGCCTTTACCGTAGCTTACCCCGGCCGGGCCCTGGCCCTTCCTCTGGACCTCAGCCACGCAGACAGCATCCCCGGGGTGGTGGCGGAGACCCAGCGCGCCTTCGGCGGCATCGACGTGCTGGTGAACAACGCCGGTCATGGCTACCGGGCCGCCATCGAAGAGAGCCAGCCCCATCAGGTGGCAGAGCTCTTTGCGGTCAACTTCTTCGGGCCCATGGACCTCATCCGGGCCACCCTCCCCGGTATGCGGGAGAGGGGCGGGGGATGGATCTGCAACGTCACCTCCATCGGCGGGGTGCGGGGCGCCCTGGGCAACGGAGATTACTCCGCCGCCAAAGCCGCCCTGGAGCGGGCCTCCGAGGCCCTGGCCCAGGAGGTGGCCGCCTTCGGCATCCGGGTGATGCTGGTGGAGCCGGGGGCCTTCCGCACGGGGTTCTATGGCCACCGCCTGGCGGAGCCCTCCACCCATCTGGCTGCCTATGACCCCATCGGAGACCGGTACCGGAAGGGCCCCGGCCCCCTGCCGGCCAACCAGCCCGGGGACCCGGACCGGGGCGGCCAACTCATCGTGGAGACCCTGCTGCGGGAGAACGCCCCCTTCCGTCTCTTCCTGGGCAGCGACGCGGTGGAGGCCGCCCAGGCCGCCTGGGAGGGCCGGCTCCGGGAACTCCAGGCCTGGCAGGGGGTCAGCCGGCAGTCCGATGGAGGGAAGGGGGAGAGACCATGATCCTGTGCGTCAACACCTACCGGGTCAAGCCCGGGCAGCGAGACGCCTTGGTGGCAGACCTGGTGCAGGAGGGGATCGCAGACCAGCTCCAGGGGCTGCCGGGGAATGTGTTCTTCGCCTTTTCCCTCCCCATCCAGGACCCGGGAGGGCTCTGCCTCACCGATGCCTGGGAGGATGAAGCGGCCTTCCAGGCCCACCTGAACCACCCGGCCACCCTGCGCTGGGGGAAACTGAAAGCAACCTATATCACAGACAGCCAGGTGCGGCGCTATGACCTGTGAGGGCGGCGCCCCCGGCTGCAGAAAGGAGTTGTCCAAGGATGAAGTATTGCAAAGGCGTTGTGATCACGGGGGAGAATACCATGGCGGTTTCTGACCGCTGCCCCGTGCCGGAGGAACCCTGCCCCACCGGGGCCCTGATCCGTCCGCTGATCTGGTCCCCCTGCACCATCGATGCCCACCTGTGCGCCACGGGGTGCGCCTCCCTGCCCTATCTGGTGGGGAAGGCCATGGGCCACGAGATGTGCGGCGAGATCACCAAAGTGGGGGCCGAGGTCCAGGACTTCCACGTGGGGGACCGGGTGATTGTCTGCGCCGTCATGCCCCATTGGCGGAGCCTGGAGGCCCAGGACGGCTGGGGCAAGCAGCGCCAGGACAACCTCTACGCCGGGGTGGATGATCCCCAGCGGGGCGGCTCCTTCGTGGAGGAGTACTATATTCGGGACGCGGACATGAACCTGGCCCACATCCCCGAGGGGGTCACCCTGGAGCAGGCAGTGATGGTGCCGGACATGATGTGCACCGCCTTTGAGGGGGTGCGCCAGCTGGACCCGGCCTTTGGGGCCTCGGTGGCAGTCCTGGGCATCGGCCCGGTGGGCCTTATGGCAGTGCGGGCGGCGGTCCTCCGCGGGGCAGGGAAGGTCTTTGCCATCGGCTCCCGGAAGGGCTGCTTCGAGGTGGCCCAGGCCTATGGCGCCACCCACCTGGTGGACTACCACCACGAGGATTACCTCCAGCAGATCCTGGCGGCCAACGGCGGCCCGGTGGATGGGGTGGTCCTCTGCGGCGGCGGCGAGGCGGAGCTGAGCAAGGGCCTCTCCCTCCTGAAAAAGGGGGGCACCCTGGTCAACCTCAGCGCCTACTTCAGCGGCCAGCCCATCCCCATCGCCCCCGAGGTGTGGGGCTTCGGCTATGGGGACAAGACCATCAAAGGGGTGGGCTGCGCAGGCGGCCGGCTGTGGATGTCCCGGATGGCCCAGCTCATCGCCTGGGGCCGGGTGGCGCCGGAAAAGCTCATCACCCACCGCTTCCACGGGCTGGACCAGATCCCTGCGGCCATGGACCTCTTCCTCCAGCACGACCGCAGCCTCATCAAGCCGGTCATTTACAACGACTGATCCCATATCACATCACACAGGAAAGGAAGTTAAGACAATGGAATACGCAATCCTAAACAACGGCATCAAAATGCCCATGGCGGGCATCGGCACCTTTCTCCTCTCCCCGGACGAGGCGGAGTCCGCCGTTCTCCACGCCCTGGAGGATGGGTACCGCCTCATCGACACCGCCAACGCCTACCTCAACGAGAAGGCCGTGGGCCGGGCCATGCAGGGGTCCGGCCTGAAGCGGGAGGACATCTTCCTGGAGACCAAGCTGTGGCCCAGCTTTTACCAGCAGGCCGACGCGGTGGACAAGACCCTGGCCCGGCTGGGTACGGACTATATTGACCTCCTCCTCATCCACCAGCCCGCCGGCAACTATGTGGCCGGTTACCGCCAGATGGAGGCAGCCTACAAGGAGGGGAAGGTGCGGGCCATCGGCCTGTCTAACTTTAGCCAGGCCCAGATCCAGGAGATCCTCTCCCTCTGCGAGGTGAAACCCACCGTGCTGCAGACCGAGGCCCACCCCTACTCCCAGAAGAAGGACCTCGAAGGGTTCCTGGAGAACGAGGGCATCGTCCTCCAAGCCTGGTACCCCCTGGGCCACGGGGACAAAACCCTGCTGGAGGAGCCTCTCTTTGCCCAGCTGGGCCAGAAGTACGGCAAGACCAGCGCCCAGGTTATCCTCCGCTGGCACATCCAGGACGGCAACATTGTGATCCCCGGCTCTAAGAACCCCGGCCACATCCGGGACAACTTCACCCTCTTCGACTTTGCCCTCACCGACCAGGAGATGGCCCAGATTGCCGCCCTAGACCGGCAGAAGAACTACTACACCAGTACCCCGGAACTGCTTCGGCAGTATGTGGCCATGGTGCCCCCGGTGGACAGCCAGAAGTAACAAGGAGGCGCAGTATGCGTAAAAATTTCGGCGTAAAGCCTTGGTTTTATCCCCTGCCGGTGCTCATCATCGGCACCTACAACGAGGACGGCACCCCCAACGCCATGAATGCCGCCTGGGGCGGCCTGTATGGGGGGGACCAGGTGGTCCTCTGCCTGAGCCCCAACCACAAGACCACCGGCAACCTCAAGGCACGGGGTGCCTTCACCGTGCACTTTGCCGACGCGGCCCATGTGGTCCCCGCGGACTATGTGGGCCTGGTCTCCGGCCGGGACCAGCCGGACAAGCTGGCCAAGGCCGGCCTCCACGGGGAGAAGAGCCCCTTTGTGGATGCCCCCCTGCTGAAGGAGTTCCCGGTGGCCCTGGAGTGTAAACTGGTCAAAATCACCGAGGAGGGCAACCTCATCGGCCAGATCGTCAATGTCAGCGCCGACGAGGCCGTTCTGGGGGCCGATGGCAAGATTGACTTTGCCAAGTTCCGCCCCATCGCCTATGAGCCCGTCCACAACGGATACCATGTGCTGGGAGAGCGGGTCGGCAGCGCCTTCCAGGACGGGGCCCAGTTGAAGTAAGGGGGCGCTACGATGGAGCAGCTGGCTGGAAAAGTCGTCCTCATCACCGGAGCCTCCTCGGGCATCGGGGAGGCCACCGCCCGGCGGTTGGTGGCGCAGGGGGCGAAGGTGGTCCTCAGCGCCCGGCGGAAGGAGCGGCTGGAGGCCCTGGCCGCCCAGCTGGGGGCGGAGCAGGTCGCCTTCCTGCCCTCAGACGTCACCCGCCGGGAGGATATGGAGGCTCTGGTCTCCCTGGCCCGGGAACGGTTTGGGAAGGTCGATGCCCTCTTTGCCAACGCAGGGGTGATGCCCGCAGGGAACCTCTCGGAATGGAAGGTGGAGGACTGGACGGCCATGGTGGAGGTCAACATCAAGGGAGTTCTCTACGCCATGGCAGCGGTCCTGCCGGAGATGATCGCCCAGAAGCGGGGCCACATCCTGGTGACCTCCTCCGTGGCGGGAACCCGGGCGGTGCCGGGGAACGCGGTCTACTGCGGCACCAAGCACTTCGTCCGGGCTCTGCTGGAGTCCTTCCGGGCCGAGGCGGTGCTGGAGGGGACCAACCTTCGCACCACCATCCTCTACCCCGGCGCGGTGCAGACCGAACTCCTCCACACCATCGCCCCCTCGGAGACCAAGACGGCGGTGGAGGCCTTCTACCAGGCGGTGGGCCTGGCGCCGGAGGTCATTGCGGAGGCGGTGTGCTACGCCCTGGCCCAGCCGGAGAACGTGGACGTGTCCGACCTGGTGGTGCGTCCCAGCAGAGAACAGTGACCCCCGGGCCCAGGCGCCCGGGGAGATGGGAGGAAACCATGTTTACAGTCTGTCATATGTTTGTCTCCCTGGATGGGAAGATCGACGGGGACTTTTTTGCCGCCCCGGAAGCCGCCCCTGCCCTGGCGGCCTACGGGGCCCTTCGGGAGGACTACCGCTGCTAGGCCATCCTCTACGGCACCACCACCATGCTGGGTGGCTTTGCCGACGGCCCGGCCCCCCGCCTGCCCCGGCAGGGGGCGCCCCTGGCCAAGGAGGACTATGTGAACCCCCAGGGCCGGCGGATGGGCCAGTTTGTGGTCTCGGTGGACCCCAAGGGGTCTCTGGCCTTTTCCGGGCCGGTGCTGGCGCGGAGGGGCCGCCCCGCCGCCCACGTCATCCAGGCGGTGACGGAGCAGGTGGACCCGGCCTACCTGGCCTACCTGCGGCAGGTGGGGGTGTCCTACCTCTTCGCCGGAAAGGAGCAGCTGGACTGCCCCCTGCTGCTGGAGAAGCTGGCGGCCCGGTTCGGGGTCCAGCGGCTGATGGTGGCCGGCGGCGGGGTGGTGAACTGGTCCTTCCTCCAAGCTGGATGCGTGGACGAGGTGAGCCTGGTGGTGGCCCCCGTGGCGGACGGGTCCACCACCGCCGTGTCCAGCTTTGAGCGGGGCGGGTTCCTGCCAAACCGCGGCCCGGTGGCCCTCTCCCTGGCGGAGGCCAAACCCCTGGCGGGGGACGGGTTGTGGCTGCGGTACACCGCCCGGGGGAAGGAGAGGACGGCGCCATGAGAAGGGGAGCGCACGACAGGGGCAGGATCCCCTCTCTGGCCCTCCTTCTAGCTGCCTTGCTGCTGGGGCTCTCCGCCTGCGGGACGGCGGAACCCGCCCAGGCGGGGGCGGAAGCCCCGGCACAGGAGGCCATTCAGTCCGCTGCCCAGGACGGGGCCGTGACCCAGGGGACGGAGACCTACCGGGGCTTTCAGATGGACAACGTCCTCCACCACCCCCAGGAGGGGGACATCCACTACCACCTCCACCTCCCAGAGGGGTACGATGGGACCATCCCCTGCGCCCTCTTTGTGACCCTGCCGGGGTATGAGGGGCTCTACTTCCAAGGGGTGGGGGCCAACCTGTACGGGGAGGACTTTGCCTTCACCGCCCAGGACTACCTCCCAGACCTCATCGTGGCGGCCCCCCAACTCAGCGATTGGGGGGAGACCTCCGCCCGCCAGACCATCGCCCTGACCGAGCACCTCCTGGCCCAGTATGCCATTGATCCGGACCGGGTGTACCTGGAGGGGTACTCCGGCGGCGGGGAGACCGGCTCCCTGGTGCTTGGACTGCGGCCGGACCTGTACACCGCCTACCTGGCGGTGAGCACCCAGTGGGACGGGGACCTGGCGGCAGTGGCCCAGGCAGAGGTCCCGGTCTACCTGGCGATGGGGGAGGCGGACAGCTACTACGGTTCGGAACCCCTCCGCACCGCCTATGCCCAACTCCGGGCCCTGTATGAGGGGAAGGGGCTGTCCCAGGAGGCAATCGATGCCCTGCTGGTGCTGGATGTGCGGGACCAGGCCTACTTCACCCAGCAGGGATACACGGATCAGCACGCCGGCGGCGGGGCCTTCGCCTCGGACCCGGCGGTGATGGGCTGGCTCTTCCAGCAGTGAGCGGGGAAGAACCGGTGGCCCAAACAAGAAAGAAGGATGTTTCATGGAACAACGCAAGTACATCTCCATCCTGGGGGATGATCGGAGCACCTTTGAGGGGGTCACCCCCAAGATCGGCAGTTTCTATTCCCCCAGCTATGTCTCCTATGCGGGGTTTGCCACCCCGGAGGGCACCTGGTGGATGCAGCTGATCCACCGGCTGGGGGGCCAATTGCTGGTCAACAACTCCTTTGCCGGCTCCCACATCAGCTGCGCAGGGAACTATGCCGCCTGCCTGCCCGGGCGGATCCGCAGCCTGGCCACGGAGGCGGCGGCCCCGGACCTGGTCCTGGTGTGCACCGGCCTCAACGACGTGGCCCACCGGGTGGACCTGGGGGCCTTCCGCCGGGACTGCCGGGACATGGTCCAAAAGCTGGCGGCCCAGTACCCCGCCGCCCAAATCTGGGTGGGGACCATCACCGTGGGCAAGCCCTCCCAGGGCCCCTGGTACTTGGACCCCGCCACCCTGGAGGACCGGGCGGCCTACAATGACGTGCTTCGCCAGTGCGTGGCGGAGGCCGGGCCTTCCGTCCACCTGGCGTACCTCACCCCCATCGACGGGGGCTACGAGACCGTCAACGGCACCCACCCCAACCGGGCGGGCATGGTCACCTTTGCCGACGGTTGGTACCAGGCCATGGCAGGGACGGTGCCCACAAAAGGCTGAGGACGGCCCGGGGAGAATCGCCCGCAGGGGTTTCCTCGCAGTTCCGAAACCAGATGGACAAACGGCCAGCCGGCACGAGACCTCGTGCCGGCTGGCTGTTTTGGGGAAAAGGATGCAGCCCCGTGCATCTGCCTTGTGTCAGCGGGTAAACTGAGAGGCAGAATCGCATAAGGAGGAAACCACCATGACGCAACACATCATCACCACAGAGACGATGGCTGCCTTCCGCCGGTATTTGATGGCGGCAGAGCGCCGCCCGGCCACCATCGCCAAGTACCTTCGAGAGGTGCAGGCCTTTATCCAAACCCTGCCCCCTGGAGGGCCGGTGACCAAGGAGACCGTGTTGGCTTGGAAGCGCACGCTGGTTCAGGCGCACGCCCCCAGCACCGTCAACGGCAAACTGGCGGCGTTGAACACCTTTTTCTCGTTCTTGGGCTGGGGGGAGTGCCGGGTGAGGGCCCTCCGCCGCCAGCGGGAACTCTTCCGAGACCCGGGCCGGGAGCTGCATAAGGGGGACTATCTGCGCCTGCTGGCGGCGGCCAGACAGGCGCGCAACTGGCGGCTCTATTACCTCATGGAGACCTTGGCTTCCACCGGGGTGCGGATCTCGGAGCTGCAGTATGTGACGGTCCAAACCCTCCGCACAGGGCGGGTTTGGGTGGAGGGGAAGGGGAAAGGCCGGCTGGTCCTTCTCACCCCCAAGCTGTGCCGGGTGCTGGCCAAGTACTGCCGGCAGCGGGGAATCACCGCTGGGCCGGTGTTCGTCACCCGGACAGGGCGGCCCATGGACCGGTCCAACATCTGGAAGGCACTGCACACCCTGTGCCAGACAGCGGGGGTGGAGGCCAGGCGGGTCTTCCCCCACAACTTCCGCCACCTCTTTGCCCGGGCCTTTTATGCGTTGGAGAAAGACATAGCAAAGCTGGCGGACCTTTTGGGCCACGCCAGCGTGGAGACAACACGAATCTATATCATGGAGAGCGGCGCAGAGCATAAGCGCCAAGTAGAACGACTAGGATTGGTTTTATAACAACAGAATTTCGATTTTGTTGTACTTTTCTCCGAAAAGAGAACCGAATCCCTGGAAGAAATCCAGGGGACCTTTGGGGTTGTACATAGCTTATCACAAAAGCCCCGTCTAACGCAAGAGAAAACTGGAAAAAACGCACGAAAGGAAGCCGGAGAAACGTCGAAATTTTCTCCAGCTTGTTTTCGTGCGTTTTTTTGCCCACAGAATGGTAAAATTTGGAAATCCCGGTCGGGAGAGGGGCCCTGGAACCGTTGGATTACAACAAAATCGAAATTCTGTGGTTGTCCCGAAAAGGGCCGAGACGCGAAGGGAGGTGAACAATGCGAGAAAGCTTAGCAGCCTACTGCGCCCGTCACCAACGGCGGGATCTGCTGGACCAGTGGGATGGGAGCCGGAACGGCACCCTGACCCCGGACACCGTCTCCTACGGCAGCCGTCAAAAACTCTGGTGGCGCTGTGAACAGGGCCATGTGTGGCAGGCGGCGGTGTACACCCGGGCCGGGGGAGAGAGCGGCTGCCCCTACTGCGCCGGCAAGCGCCCCTGGCCGGGGTTTAACGACCTGGCCTCCCGGTTCCCTAACCTGGCCAAGGAGTGGCACCCCACCAAGAACGGGGACCTCACCCCGGACCAAGTCCTCTGGGGCAGCAACCGCCGGGTGTGGTGGCAGTGTGCCCACGGCCATGTGTGGGATGCCCGGGTCAAGTCCCGGGCGGCAGGGGCGGGCTGCCCCTACTGCGCCAGCCGGCAGATCAGCCCCGGGGACAACGATTTGGCCGCCCAATACCCCGACCTGGCCGCCCAGTGGCACCCCACCAAGAATGGGGACCTGCGGCCCCAGGACGTGGTGGCCGGCAGCCGCCGGAAGGTCTGGTGGCAATGCCCCAAGGGCCATGTGTGGCAGGCGGCCATTGCCTCCCGGGCTGGCGGAGGCGCAGGCTGCCCGGTGTGCGCCGGCAAGCAGGTGGTGCCTGGGGAGAACGACCTGGCCACCCTCTTCCCCCACCTGGCCCAGCAGTGGGACCGGGAGAAGAATGGGGCCCTCACGCCCCAGCAGGTCTCCTCCTACAGCAACCGCGCCGCCTGGTGGCGGTGTCCGCTGGGCCACAGCTGGCGGGCGGCCATCAGTGCCCGGGCTTGGGGGAGCGACTGCCCCTACTGCGCCGGCCGCAAGGTCCTGCCGGGGTTCAACGACCTGGCCACCCGGGACCCTGCCGTGGCAGCGGAGTGGGACCCGGACCTCAACGGAGCCCTGACGCCCCAGATGGTGACCGCCGGCAGCCACAAGAAGGCCTGGTGGCGGTGCCCGGAAAACCACGTGTGGAAGGCGGTGATCTATTCCCGCACCGGCCCCAAGCACTGCGGCTGCCCGGTGTGCGCCGGGAAGGTGAGCCAGCGGAACCAGGTGCGGTACCCCATCCCCACCGGGGAACCGCGGGGCCCGCGGAGACTGTCCCAGGACGGGGCAGGCAGCAGAGAAGAAACCTTAGCAAAGACGAAAACCCTTTGAAAAGGAGGAAAGACACGCAATGAAGAAGCGATTGGTTGCCCTCATTATGGTGATGGCTTTGGCGCTTTCCCTTGTGCCCGTGGGGGCGACGGGAGTCAGTAAAACCAACGGGGACAATGGCAATTCCGACACCCAAATTGTGGATGGGGGCGGAACGGTTTACTACGATAAAAACGGTCACCGTGTTGAAGGTGCAACAGGGCTTGATGACAATGCCGTTGTTGCGATGAGCAAAACGGTGAACACGACAGAAAAAGAGAACGAGTTCGAAGTAACGCTACAGATACAGACAAATCAAAAAGTGACTGAACTGTCATCGGAAACGCCCGATGCAGCGGTGGTTTTGGTGATTGATTTGTCTGCATCTATGACTGAGTCTGGGGGGCAGGGAAAGACCCGTCTCCAGTTGGTGAAAGAGGCAGCAAAACAGTTTATTGATGAATTTGCGAGCCTGTCTGATGGAAAATCAAAGTGTTTGCTCTCTATCGTAACCTTTGGTAGTCATGCTGTAAGAAGCCTTGAGTGGACCGATGTTGCAAACGAAACGGGTAGAAACGAAGCAAAAAGAATCGTTGACAGTTTGCGGGCATATAGAAGTGATGATGGTACAGGCGGCACAAATATTGAAGCCGGCCTTATGTTAGCGCGGAACAATTTGTCCAAGGGTCCTGATAGGAATGGTGTTGATTATCTATATACTGTTCTGCTGACGGATGGACAACCAACCTATCATGTTGATCAGGACAATATGAACGAGACAGAACGGATTTGGGGCGATCGAGGCGGAGGAAACTTTACCACAGAGAACGATGCAAAAGATGTGGGAGATATTGCGGAAGATATCTTACAGCTCTCGACGCAGTCTCGGTTGTATTCCATTTGCTTTGGGCGGACCAATAGAGGAGGTTCTGTATGGGATTCTCGACCCTTTGACGATTGGCGGGATGCTAATCCGCGAACCACTAAAAAAACAACGATCGGTCAGTGGTTAGATGCCTTTTCCTCTGAGGCTTACAACGGCGGAGAAGATGCCGACGATTTGCTTGATAACTTCAATAGTGTGTTGAGCCAAATTGCTTTGGCAACCCAAGCGTTCCAAGTTACGGATTCTATGGGAACCAATATGACATTTGGGGAGTTTAAAGATCTGGGTGGCAATCATGCCGACTATAATGCGGGCACTGATACGCTTACTTGGAATGTGAGAGACTCCTCCATTGATAAGAGTATCTCGAGTGCTACGCCTGACGACGAATACGCTGTCCTGGGATATACTCTTAAATATACCGTTACGCTTGACAATCTTGTCAACCAACAGTTTACAAATGAGAATCCTGCTCCAGTAAACCAGAAGGCCACCTTGACGTATGCGTTCCAAGATGAAGAAGGGAACTGGCATGGTGATGAAGAGGGGAACGTATTGACCGGCGAGTTTCTGGTTCCCACAGTGAAGAGTCTCTATGATGATCTGACCTTCACCAAAGAAGGCTCGGATGGTAAGAAGTTGGAAGGCGTAACCTTTACCCTAACCACGGCGGATAAGGTCGGCTGGTCTATGCCCGCGACGTCTAACCAGGACGGCACCGTCTCCTTCACCAACATTCCCTCCGGCCACACCTATACCCTGACAGAGACAAGCACACCTCCAGGATATAACCCCGCAGAAGATATTACAGTTACCGTAACGAAAGGTAATGTGGCCACCAGCATGGATCAGGATGGCAACTCTCTGAATGAGGGTGTTCTCATAAACCAGGCCAAAACCGGTACCCTGACCGTGACCAAGACGGTGAAGGAGTTACCAGAAGGGCTTGCAGGCCTGCCTGAGAACTTCGCCATTGCGGTGACGAATTCCAGTGGTGAAACTGTCGCCACGCTGAAATATGGTACTGACAATGTTGAAAGTGACACTACCTATTACAGCGAAACAGGCACCTGGAACCTCAATAACCTCGCCCCCGGCACTTACACCGTGACCGAGAGCAACTATGAAGTGGAGGGTTACTCTGTTAAGACAACGGGGAACGCCACTGCTACGGTTACTGCGGGTAAGGCCGCTACCGCCAACCTGACCAACACTTACACCAAACAGGTACCTGGCCTGGAGGTTACCAAGACCTTGGATAAGGTAAACGGTGCTGACTACGACAGCGGCATGGTCAAGGTGGACGATGAGCTGACCTACACCATCACTGTGAAGAACACCGGCAACACGACACTGAAAAACATCGACGTGTCGGATACCCTGACGATTGCCGGAACTGCGTCTACGCTATCTCTGTATGAGAGTGAAGATTGCACCGGTGATGCTGTAACAAGCATCGAAAGCATGGCCCCCAGTACATCTCAAATTCTGTATGCCAAGTATACCGTGCTTGCAACTGACGCAGGCAAGGAGATTATCAACTCCGCGACCGCTGAAGTGACGGACGGGCCTAGAGATACTCCCGATGACCCTCCGAAGGTCACCGTAGAGAACCCCGCCCTGTCCGTTATCAAGGAGGTCGATAAGGGTTCCGTCAAGGTGGGTGACACCATCAACTACACCATCACCGTTACCAATACCGGCAACGTGGATTTGACGGATGTGAAGATCACGGATACTTTCACCGGCAACGGCACACTGAATACCAATACTCTGCCGGATGGTGTGCAGTACGAAAATAGAGTGTTTACCATTGCTAACTTGCCTGCAGATAGCGATCCCGTGACAATCAACGTCTCCTATACCGCTGTAGAGGCAGATGCGGTTACAGGCACTATCATCAACAGTGCCGAATCCGACCTGGATAACGATAAGAGTGATGACAAAGTTACCACCACCGTCACCGAAGCCGACAACCCCGCCATCTCCATCACCAAGACCGCCTCTGTGAAGGGCTTGGAACTGAAGGAAGGCGACACGGTGGATGTTGGCGACACCATCACTTACACCCTAAAGGTAGAAAACACGGGCAACACTTCTTTTGACACAGTGACCGTGACGGATACTATGTGGACGAGCGGAAAGGTTACCCAGATTACGCAAAAGATTGGGGATACAGAATATCTCACGAATCTGCCTGAAAACGGAATTTGGACCATCGTTCCTCGTGTCACAGATGACCCGACCTTTGATCCTGATGAAACCTGGACCTGCACTTACACCTACACCGTGCAGGATGGCGACACCACCATCGAAAACACAGCTACCGTTTCCACGACAGAAGATGGCCCTGGTGACAGCGATACCATTACCATCCCTGTCACCGGCTACGACCTGTCCATCGAAAAGGTGCTGACGTCGGTCAATGGCGAGCCCTATCAAGAGGGCAGCAAAGTCCGTCCTGGTGATGTTTTGACCTATACGATCAACGTTACCAACAACAATGAGGAAACCGTAACATCCTTTACCGTGAGCGACAACCTGTGGCAGGAAAATCAGGTTGAGACAATCACGATTGGCGCGGCAACGGCAGACGTAACCGGTGGAAGCTATCTCTTCCAGGGTACCCTTTACCAGGGCGACACTTGGACCTGCACCTATGACTACACGGTGCCCGAGGACGTAGCATCTGTCAGCAACACCGCGGTGATTGACCTCCCCGGTGACAACGACCCTGGTGACAATGTCACGGTAGAGGTTGAACCCGATGCCCCCGGTTTGAAGGTGGAAAAGTCCCTCTCCCAGGTCAACGGCAGCGACTATACCGGCGGTAAGGTCTCCGTGGGTGACAAGCTGACCTACACCATTCAGGTGACCAACACCGGCAACACCACCCTGTCCGGGGTAACCGTGGAGGACAGCCTGTGGAACTATGAGGATGCCATCCAGGTGGATGGGGAGTTGGCATACGTCGCCGATGGCGGTACCTACACCATCAAGTACGAGATTGCCCCCGATGACATGGTCACCATCACCTATACCTACATCGTCCTCCGCAGCGACGCGGGTGACACCCTCACCAACACCGCTACGGTCACCACCGACGGCGGCACCACCGGGGAGGACACCACAGAAACCCCCGTGAAACCCGTCACCCCCATCCGTCCCCCTGTGGACCCCGACAAGCCTGAGCTGAACACCGAGGACCACTACGCCTACATCGTGGGCTATCCCGACGGCAACGTGAAACCCGAGGGGAACATCACCCGGGCCGAGGTGGCCACCATCTTCTTCCGCCTCCTCACCGACGAGAGCAGGAACGAGTTCTGGAGCCAGACCAACAACTACTCGGATGTGTCCGAAGATGCTTGGTACAACAACGCCGTTTCCACCCTCAGCAACGCCGGCATCATCGACGGCTACGAGGATGGCACCTTTAAGCCCGACGGCAACATCACGAGAGCGGAGTTTGCCACCATCGCCGTGCGCTTCTTCGAGGCTACCTATGATGGAGGGGACCTCTTCTCCGACATTGCCGGCCACTGGGCCCAGGATT
>URCB01000002.1 GCA_900546255.1 uncultured Eubacteriales bacterium | reverse complement strand
ATCGTCGCCCGGATTGAGGAGCTGTTCTCCGAACTGGACAAGGCCGTGGAAACGCTGAACACCACAAAGCAGCAGCTTGCGGTGTACCGGCAGGCGGTGCTAAAGGAAGCGTTTAGTGGCGGATTTACGAATCATCATGACTTTAATGTTACCCTCAAATGGGCTACACATGATGAAATTGCTTCTCTTCCACCGCTTCCCAAAGAATGGAAATATGTGGCACTTTCAGAACTAGGGGACTTAGGACGTGGTAAATCAAAGCACCGTCCACGCAATGATGCTGTTCTTTTCAAAGATGGTAAATATCCTTTTATTCAAACAGGTGATGTTAAGGCGGCAAACAAATATATTATGGTATGCTCAAAACTGTATGGAGATATCGGATTACAGCAAAGTAAATTATGGCCTAAAGGTACACTTTGTATTACGATTGCGGCTAATATAGCAGAAACCGCCTTTCTTGGTATTGATGCTTGTTTTCCTGATAGTATTGTGGGATTTACTCCCAATGATCTTGTATACCCACTATACATAAAGTATTTTATTGATTCTCAGAAGTTGCGTTTATGGGCATTTGCGCCAGCTACCGCTCAAAAAAATATTAACTTAGATACCTTGGAAAACTTAATTGTTCCATACTGTGCCATAGAAGAGCAAAAACTCGTTATTGAAGAGATTGAATCGAGAATTTCACTTTGCAATCAAATCGAAAAGACCATCGAACAATCCTTGCAACAGGCGGAAGCCCTGCGTCAAAGCATCCTAAAGCAAGCATTTGAAGGGAGGCTGTAATGCCCCATGATCTATTTTCATGATTTACTGCAAAATGACGGTTTCCGTTCTTTCGTTCAAAAGCGCATTGCATCTCATCCCGGAAACGAAGGGTATGCTTTTCCTTCCTCCTTTCCCCCTTTGTATCGCTACCGATCTCTCTCGGAACATGCCATAAATGACATCGTTCAGGATCAATTTACATTGACTTCCATAGGGGAATTCAACGATCTCTTTGACGGAGCGTTTCACATGGCATATACACAAGACAAATATGAAGAAATGGCACAGAACAAGTGGAATGAGCTAAAAAAGACCCTCGAAGCTTCTAAGCTGCCAATTGAAGCTTTTTTTCGGCACGACCAATTTGTCTCATCACAGATCATGCGTTTTAAAAAAGACTCTAAATTTAAACTTCGAGAATTGGACTATCTGGGCACCTATGTGGGTTGCTTATCCTCCCAATGCGACTCCACACTTATGTGGTCGCATTATGCTGATTACAACCGTGGAATATGTGTAGAATACGATTTTAACCAGTTTCCACAGGATCACTTGTTAAGAAAGGCCATTTTTCCTGTATTTTATTCTGAAAAACCTATTGATGTAATGGAGTTATTGACTGATGAAAAACAAGAAGTGTATAAGTATCCTCTTGATGCTGCCGTTCTATGCACAGCCCTGAATAAGGCAGTCCCTTGGAGTTATGAGCAAGAATGGCGGTTGGTTCTAGTATTGGTATCGTTTGCCAGAAAAACAAAGTGGGTTCCGATGCCGTTGGCAATTCGCCCCACCTCCATCTGTTTGGGTTATCATTTTCTCAAAGCCTTTTTCAGCTATCCGACGAAAAGCTTTGAAGAATTGGCAAAGGCAAGAGAGAAGATAAAGCTCAATTTGCAACGGTTCTATCAGTTGCTCGACTATGTGAATACGCATCAGATTCGGCTGTCCCTGATGATGCCTGTTATTGGGAGCTATCAGCTTGCGCCGCGGCCGCTATCGGTTCAGTCCCTGCAACGCTTTATGCACAAGAAATTTGATGGAAATTATACCGAGTCCATACAGTTTTATTACACTGTACACGATGCTCTAATTGAGTTAGTGGAAAAGGAGCAAGATCATGTCTGAACAATCCTCAACCATCATCTCCAAGGTCTGGGGCATGTGCAATCCCCTGCGGGACGACGGCGTATCCTACGGGGACTACCTGGAGCAGCTCACCTACCTGATCTTCCTCAAAATGTCGGATGAGTATGCCCGACCACCCTATAACAAGCAGACCGGCATCCCCGCCGGCTACACCTGGGCGGACATGAACACCCTCAAGGGCGCGGAACTGGAAGAGAAATACAAGGCGATCCTCGAAGAGCTGGGCAAACAGAGCGGGCTGCTGGGAAAAATCTTCAAGCAGGCCGCCAACAAGATCAGCAATGCCGCCATTCTGTACCGCATTGTGCAGATGATTGACAAGGAGAAGTGGGTTTCCATGTCCTCCGATGTCAAGGGCGAAATCTACGAAGGGTTGCTCCAGAAGAACGCTGAGGACATCAAGAGCGGCGCGGGCCAATACTTCACGCCCCGCCCGCTGATTCGCGCCATGGTGCGTTGTGTCAGCCCGGAACCGGGCAAGATCATCGCGGACCCCTGCTGCGGATCGGGCGGCTACTTTCTGGCCGCACAGGAATACATGACGCAGCCGGGGCGCTATACGCTGGACCGCGACGCCAAGGAGTTCCTGAAAAACAGCACATTCTATGGCAACGAGCTGGTGGCCACGACTTTCAAAATGGCGCTGATGAATCTGTACTTGCACAACATTGGCGACATCTACGGCGCCGTGCCCGTGACGCAAGGGGATGCGCTGCTGATGGACCCGGGCTACCGGGTGGACTATGTGCTGACCAATCCGCCCTTTGGCAAGAAATCCTCCATCACCATGACCAATGAAGAAGGCGAGGAGGAAGAAGAGGATTTGGTTTACAACCGCCAGGATTTCTGGACAACCAGCTCCAACAAACAGCTGAACTTCATCCAGCATATCAACACCATTCTGAACGCGACGGGCAAAGCGGCGGTGGTTGTGCCGGATAACGTGCTGTTTGAAGGCGGAGCCGGTGAAACCATCCGCAAAAAGCTGTTGGAGACCACGGACCTTCACACCATTTTGCGGCTGCCCACGGGCATATTCTACAAGCCGGGCGTCAAGGCGAATGTGTTGTTCTTCGATAAGCGTCCGGCCAGCCCGCAGATGCAAACGAAGGAGATCTGGGTCTATGATTTCCGAACCAACATTCACTTTACGCTCAAGCAACACCCGATGACCGATGCCGATCTGGAGGACTTTGTCCGCTGCTATCACCCCGAGAACCGCCACGAACGCACGGAGACCTGGTCCCCGGATAACCCGGACGGGCGCTTCAGAAGATTCCCAGTCGAGGAAATCTTGCACCGGGACAAGACCAGCCTGGATATTTTCTGGATGAAGGATAAATCCCTGGCCGATCTCGATCATCTGCCCGATCCGGATGTGCTGGCAGGAGACATCATCGAAAACCTGCAAAGCGCGCTGGAGAGCTTCCGGGAGCTGGAAGCACAGCTGAAAAAGTAAGCACGAATGACGGCACGATGGGTGAATGGCAGGAGCAACGGTCCCGGGAGCAAAGAATACACGATAGCAAGATGGTCTGCGATACTGGCGCGATACTGAAAACTGTGCTATAATGAAAAACGTCCTCCATGAGGAGGATAAAACCGAATTTAAAAGACAGATTTCTAAGCTAATTTGTTTAGAAATCAAGCGACCTTGCCGAGTGGGAATGATTTCAGAGGCCCGAAAAAGCCTGATTTTGCTGGGTTTTTGAAGGGTTAAGGCCCTCCGTGGCAACGATTTGGCAACAGTTTTTCATTATTCATAAAAAGAGAGCTAACTGATTTTGATTAGTCAGTTAGCTCTCTTTTGCTTTTATATTTCACTCATTTTTATCGTTCCGTGTAATCCCACATTAATTTCATCGGTATAATTCCCTGTCTTACTAATCGTCTTATAGGCTGATACCAATGAGGATATTGCTACACCATAGTTCTTATTAGGCTTGCACATTAGAGATACTCCCAAGGATATTTGGAAACACATACTCTCAATTTCTTTGAGTGACAAGTAATCTTCTGCATCAAGTTCTATTCTGCGTTCTTTAATTGAATTTGCTTCTGAAAGTAGCGTCAGTCCACTTGCAGACAAAATCAAAAACATTTTTTGAACTTTTTGAAGTTGTTCTGGCTGCATTTTCGATTGTTGTCCAAGAGAGTATTTATCTTTCAAAGCCTTTAATCTTTCTTCGGCTTCTTCAAATGAGATTTTTTCTTTACCTGGATACTGTTGACCGGCATAAATCATGTATTGAAAGGATGAGTAGACCGCTGGATCTTGGTTCCAATCAAAGTCATCATTTAGCCTTTGGTCAAACCAAAGAATACGTTCAATCATCATTTTTAGTTGGTCTTTAACTTCCCTAAAATATATGGCTCTTGCTTTTATTTTTCTTTCCTTTTCTTTCTTTAAAGCCACCGATTCAAGAAAAACGGCCATAATTGCAGCTGCAATACCACTACAGCCGATGCCAGATATAATTGTCAAAATACTATGATCCCAAATACAAGCTGGAATTAGAAGCAATAGTGAAATTATGATTGTCCAAATGTATATTTTTTTATTCATATCCGCACCTATTCTTTCATTCGTGGACATTAGTTTTCAAAGATTCCATCCGAATATCGCTGAGTTCCTGCAAAGGCACCTTCGCCCAGCACTTGGTCTTATCAAATTCCGGGTAGTGGTACAAAGTCCACCAGGGAACCGTGCTCTATCTTGCCCTAGAAGATGACGAGAGCCGCTTGCAGCGTCGGATGTTCCGAATGTTCGGAGTGGAGGGGACAAGCTCCCTCCACTTCGCCACCAGTGCCAAGATGATCGGTGGTGGCCTAGATGAACAGCTGGAAAAGTTTGTTAGGGAACACAGTGATACCAAGCTGATTATCGTGGATACCCTGCAAAAAGTCCGGGAGGCAGTGAGCGATAGTTACAGCTACTCCAGCGACTATGAGGTGATCGGCAAGCTGAAGCAATTTGCTGACCGATATGGCATCTGCGTCCTGATCGTCCACCACACCAGAAAGCAGCCTGCGGGGGATAGTTTTGAGATGATCTCGGGCACCACCGGCTTGTTGGGCTGTGCGGATGGGGCACTCCTGATGCAGAAGGAAAAGCGGACGGATAGTAGGGCCACCTTGGAAGTGGTAGGCAGAGACCAGCCGGATCAGCGGCTGTATCTGAGCAAAGACCAAGAGAGCCTGGTTTGGGGTCTCGACCATGCAGAGAATGAGCTTTGGAAGCAGCCTCCAGACCCGGTGCTGGAGGCCGTGGCAAAGATCGTATCCTCCGAGAACCGCGAATGGGAAGGCAGTCCCACCGAACTGGCCCAGGCGATCCAGACGGACATGGCGGTGAACCGGCTCACCAAGCATTTGAATGTGAACGCCAGCCGCTTGCTGGAAGAACATCAGGTGAAATACGAGAACAAAACCAAACACGCCGGGCGGCGTATCCGGCTGACCTACATGGTGGTGGAAGCACCTGCGTTTGAAGTAATCGAGTAAAGCGCGACGCTCGCAACGGTCGCGACGGTGTTTTGAGGGGTACTCCCAGCACCGTTGCGACCGTCGCCACCGTCGCGGAAAGAAAAAGATGGGGTGGTATTTTGCCACCCCATCATCAAGGAGGATGCCCCATTTTAGGGCACCCTAAAAGTATCAGAGGATGTCGCGATTCACGACACCCTATGCCCCGAAACAGGGCACCGGGTACAGGGGCAAAAAGCGTTCGGAGAACGCGCAGCCACAGAATGAAATTCTGTGTTCAAAAGGGGCTTGGGGGCGCTGCCCTCAACAAGCAGACGGCAGGAAATGTGAGTGTGTATTAACACTCGCATTGCTTGCCGGATTTGTGTGTGGCTATCCACACGCATTGCTTGCGCGTTTTCAAAATATTTAAAACGGCCTGTGTTCCGATGCGAAAAAATAACCGAAATTTAAATATTAGGAGATAATGAATACGAGAAAAATTCTATCCTGTAAGATCAACGTGGACACCGCATAGACCTGGTCTGTATGTTCCACAATAATATATTGCCTTATGCGGAATTGAATAAAGAGTTTGCTGTTTTTAATTACTTGCAGTATAATAATTAAAAATCTCCCAATTCAAAATTTTAAATATTTTCACTATATAATTGAACATTTTTAATTACAGTCCGGATTGTGGGATTTTTCCCATGCTAAAATAAAAAACATCAGAGAACCGTGAGAAAATCACTCCCCGGAAACACAACAGAAAAGGAAGGTGAGAATATTGGCCAGCAAAGTATATCCGCTCCAAATGGAAATTGCGGGGAATACCGCCATTTGGACCAGGCCTGATACCGGCGATTCTCCATGCAGCTATCCGGCACCTACATACTCTGCCGTGAAAGCGTTGTTTGAGTCTGTTTTGTGGGGGCCGGATGTTTTGGTAGAGCCGGTCAAAGCGGAGATCTGCAGTCCGATCCGGTATCATTCCTACGCAACGAACTACGGCGGCCCGCTGCGGAAGGACAAATCCGTCAAAGATGGGAGCAACTATCAGCTTTATGCGACGGTTCTGACCGATGTTTGCTACCGGCTTTATGCCCAGGTGCGGCCAAATCCCCGAAAAGAGAAAATGCCACAGACGGCTTTGGAATGGGACCGCCGCACGACTTCGCCTGGCCATGCTTATCAGGAGATTTTCAACCGGAGACTAACGCGGGGACAATCCTTTGCCAGTCTGTCATTGGGGTGGCGGGAATTTACGCCGTCTTACTTCGGTCCATTCCGCGAAGGAACCAAGGTATGTTCAGAGATTCCTGATATTGTGATTCCATCTATGCTGCGAGAAGTTTTTCCGGCGGGATATCGTTCGGACTGGCGCGCGGTTTACGACACAAATCTTGTGATCCATCAAGGCGTGCTGATCTATCCTGAGAGGGGGCGCCGCTGTGATCAATGAGCTGTACACGCTTTCTCAGGCGATGCAAAAGTACGAGATTTCTGGTCGGGCACAGTATCGCTCTTACCTTCCTCTGCCGAATGTAAAAAAAGACGCGCCTTGTATTCAAATTCTCTTATCAAAAAACGATGAGAGCGGGAATATTGACGTGGTGAGTCTTAGAGGTCTGCCGCAGGAAACGGTGAAGGAATTAAGAAAATACGGGGATAACCAGAAATCATATCCGGCAATGAATTTGGCGGCTCTTTACCGCGTTACGGATAAAGAATCACTGAGACTGCTGGGTGATCTGCGTTCCGGGAAAACGGTGGATTTCGACTTGGAGCAACTAAAAAGCTGGTGTCAAACGGACAACTGGAACTCGAAATTCTTGAGAAAATACAAGAATTGTTTTCAAAAAGTTCCGGAAGAGCTGAAAAAGTTTTTGAAAGAATACCCTGACAACCCCATCTTCATACTTTTCCGCCAGACAGAGGTTTTTCAGAACCCTGAGGTATTACGCCAGAAATTGGAAAAATGCGCGTTTCGTATGCTGGAAGAGAAGAAAGACATCCCGACCGCTATTCAAATGCTGTTTTATTTCGGTGACGCGGACAAGGACCCGAAAGAAGATTTTAAAAACCTTTCCGTTATCCTGGACAGCACAGAATTGGTAAAAGTGGGATATTCGACGATCAGCGCCGCTTTTACAAATCGTTTGAATGAAGATTTGCTGAAAGCGGATGAGAAAAACAAGAGCTCCAGACAAGAGGATACAGTTGACGCTTTTGGGACGGGATTCGCCGCGGTAGAGGAACCGATGCCGGAGATAAAGTTGCCAGGAGGATTTACCGCGTCTTTGCGGACAATGTTCAAGGAACATAAATGTCAATACCGGTATGGGCGCATTGAAAACGCGACATATCCGATCGCGCCCGCGACACGGCTCCGGTTAAAAAGCGCACTGGAATGGGTCTCAGCGGAGGAGCGCAGAAACATCACATGGAGCAAACTTGACACCGGCGAGATTTTGTTCGCGTATCCGGAAAGCAAGCCTTCTCTTTCGGCCGGATTAGCCGCTGTTTTCCAAGGGTCCACGGGCTTTGGACAGAGCAGCTTTGAAGGAGCGGCTAAACGTTTTCTGAGCTCCCTGAGAGAAGGAAAGGACCCAGGGACCGATTCCAGAGCCAATCGAATCCAAATTTTCATTCTCCGAAAGTTGGATAAAGGCCGGACAAAAATTGTCTATACATACAACACCACGCCGGAAGAATTGGAACAGCGCGGTGAAATTTGGTGGACAGCCTGCCATAACCTGCCTGAATTGCCTCGAATTTTTGAATCCGAAAATAGCCGCGATCTGTTCCCGTTAGAAGCTGCGAACCTCCTGAATTCCGCGTGGAAACAGGACGGCACGCTCGCTTCCAAGAAATTCAAACCGTTTTCTGGGTATCACGGTTTGGAATTGTTTTTTGATGACGGGTCGATGGCTCGGAACGATTTATCCGCGCTTTTGCGGAATTTAGAACCGGTCGCCGTAAAGCTGGGACGCTATGCCTATCATTTGGACAAGGTCTCCAGAACACAAGAGATATTTCAGAAAAGCTTCCTTTTGCTGGGACTGCTGTTGGACAGGCTGGGAAGCAGAAAGGAGCAATATATGCAGGAATTTCCTTATCTTTACGGACAGCTTCTGAAGGTGTCTGATGAGATGCATATTTTATATTGCCGCGTTGAACGCGATGGGGATTTCCCTCCGCAGCTGGTCGGCGGCAGTTTTTATAACGCGGCCGCAGAGCTGCCTTTGCAGACGCTTACACAGTTAGGTCAGCGCATGATCCCGTATATTTCCTGGGCGAAAGCTTACCAGTATAAGAATAGATCCGATAAGGAAAAAGAAAGCTGGCGGGCTGGATGGTATCTCCGTCTGTATGAGCGGCTTGCTTCTCAGATTGCTGAGCAGACGGAACTCAAGACCAAATTTATAGAGGCGGAACGCGCGCAGATGTTTATCGGGTACCTGGCCCAATTTCCCCAAAGCGACAAACAAAACAGCGGTTCAAACGAAAACAAAATAACGGAAGAAACAGATGGAGGTACCAATCATGAAGTCTGAGATCAAGCGCGCGACCGGTCTGCTGGTCATTGAAGTTGTCAACTCGAATCCCAACGGCGATCCGGATCGGGAAAGCGATCCACGTCAGAGGGCGAACGGTTTGGGGGAAATCTCTCCGGTTTCCTTCAAACGGAAACTGCGCGATCTGCTGGAGGATCACAATGCGCCGTTTTTCCGCAGTCTCCCAGAACAGTTTTTGCAGAATGAGGAGCGCTATCAGATTTTGGAGCATCGGGGCAGAGACAGAAAAGCGATTCGGAGCGAAATGGAAGAGGGTGTGTCGCCTGGTAAATTCGATCAGGATAAATTCTTATCCAGTTCTTTTGTGCGGAAATACTGGGACGGACGCGTATTCGGCAATACATTTTTGGAGGATGGCAGCGCGAAAGGATATATCAAAACTGGCGTCGTTCAGTTCGGCATGGGGCTGTCTGTCGCGCCCATCAACGTACAGCGTCTGACCAACACCAATAAGGCGGGTGTGGAAGAAGGAAAACAGGCGGGTATGGCGCCTATGGCTTACCGAGTGGTAGAGCACGGCGTGTATTGTATGCCATTCTTTGTGAACCCGAATTACGCTGGAAAGTCTGGCTGCACCGCCGAGGACATCGAGCTTCTCAAGCTGCTGATCCCGCAGGCCTATGACCTAAACCGTTCTGCTATTCGCCCGGACGTCCGTATCCGTCACGCATGGTATATGGAGCATCAGAATGTTCTGGGCAGCTGCCCGGAATACCTGCTGCTGGACGCGTTGACGCCGGTCCGCAAGGGTGACGCAGAGATGCCATCAAATTCTTGGAGCGATTATGAGGATCGGGCTTCTTTGCCGGAGGAGCTGAAAAATCGGCTGGCCAGCGTCGTCGATCTGGTCAACCTATGATGCGTTCGCTTGCACACAGTGCCCGAAACGGCTTCCCCGCTCAAGCCTATCAGGATCATGTGGAAAATGTGTGGCGGCGGGCGACCCAGTACGCGGCCGAGGTGGAACAATTCGCAGCGGATTCCTCCGGTCAGCTGCAAAAAGTGGTTTCTTGGGCAGCGGAATATCATGATCTGGGAAAACTAGACGAGGAAAATCAAAAAGTACTCCGCGGAGAAGGAAAGGCGCTGAAAAAACTCCCTGTCAATCATGTGGATGCCGGGACGGCATACCTTTTGAAACCGGATCAGTATGCGGTATGGTCCGCCGTCACGGTCTATTCCCATCATCGCGGGCTGCCAGATTTTTCTGAGGAAGCAGCGAAGGGAGAAACGGCGTTCCGCGATGAATATACCGACGCCCGTGCGAGGACAAATGCGACTCTTTCTTCTCTTCTGAAAATCCATCGCCGTGAAGTGTGGCTTTCCCAGCCCGCAGGCCCGGGTCAGTGCGGCGGGGATCTTGGCGTGTTTTTGCGTTTGGCGCTATCCTGCATCGCAGACGCCGACCACAGCGACACGGCGGAAAGTGCGGGAAAAGGCTTGCCACAAGAAAATCTTCCAAACCTTAGAGCAAAGGAACGTCTTGCCTCTCTTGACCGCTACGTCCGCGATTTAGAACAGCCTGTGGAATGCCAGTTTAACCAGCGCGGCTCGCTGCGGAGCTCGATGTACTGGAATTGCCGGGACGCGAAACCGGAGAACAATATCGTTTCTTGCGACAGCCCGGTGGGTTCCGGTAAAACCACTGCCGTGATGGCACATTTGCTGGCGCAGGCAGACCGCCGGGGACTGCGGCGCATTTTTGTGGTACTGCCTTATACCAATATTATCACACAGGCGGTTCAGGTTTATCGAAAAGCGCTGACGCTCCCCGGTGAAAAGCCGGAGGAAGTAGTGGCTGAGCTGCACCACCGGGCGGATTTCGAGGACAACGATTTGCGGTACCTGACAGCGCTTTGGCGGGCCCCAATTATTGTTACCACTGCGGTCGGGTTCTATGAGACGCTGGCCTCCAACAAGCCCGCCGCCTTGCGGAGGCTTCACGAGCTCCCCGGAAGCGCCATTTTTGTGGATGAGGCCCACGCGGCCCTGCCGGTCCATCTGCTCTCCATCGCATGGCATTGGATGCGGGTTTTAGCCAGAGAATGGAGCTGTTATTGGCTGCTGGCGTCCGGTTCGCTGGTTCGCTTTTGGACATTTCAGGGGGTAATCCCGGAATCGTGCACAGTCCCGGAACTGGTATCGGAGGAACTGCGTGAGCAGCTGATGCAATATGAATCCCGCAGGGTGCGATTTCGCTGGGAGCCAAAGCCGCTGAGCAGAGAAAAGCTGATCCATACGGTTATGAACGCATCGGGTCCGCGGCTTTTGATCGTCAATACGGTGCAGAGCGCTGCAGTATTAGCGCGGGATATTGCCAAAATGTATGGCCTAGAACAGGTGGAACATCTTTCAACAGCCTTGACGCCTAAGGACCGGGCCAAAACCATTGACCGGATTAAGAAGCGATTGCAGGACCCGTCCGATACGGATTGGATTTTGGTGGCAACTTCTTGTGTAGAAGCGGGCGTTGATTTTTCTTTTCATACCGGTTTTCGGGAAGCGGCTTCGATGGTATCTTTGCTGCAAACAGCGGGCCGGATCAATCGAAATGGTTTGCTGGATGACGCGGAGGTCTGGACGTTTCAGATGCAGGATGATTCTTTGCTGAAACGGAATCCGCGCTTAGAAGGGTCGGCGGCGGTTCTGCTGAAATATCTTGAAGAAGGTCTGATCCCCGCACCGAAGCTGAGTACGCGCTCAATTCAAGATGAACTGCGGCAAGAAGCCTCCAGAAGACTCGATTTGTATTCAAAGGAGACTGCACGAGAATTCCAAACGGTAGCGGAAAAATTCGTTGTAATTGATTCCGACACTGTGCCCGTCGTGGTCGACCCAAAACTTGCGGAAAGTTTTTGCACCGGCAGTGGAGATTGGCAGCTTCTTCAGCAAAACTCGGTTTCGATTCCAAAATATCATTTGGACCGATACCGCGTCGTGGAATTAAAGCCCGGACTGTATTGTTGGGAATTGCCGTATTCTTCCTTTTTGGGCTATATGGAAGGAATCGTTGGAGAAGGTGCTGATCAAATCGACTTTACAACAGTTTGAAGAAAATGAGAAACCATGCTATAATACTTCTTAAGCCACTCAATCATCCCTCTCAAGTACAACCCCTGATAATCCGTCCCCGATAGATTTTTGATAGCAAAAGTCCGAATAGACCTTAGGATAAGGATAATCTGCATCAAATAAAACCACGACGAATTAAATCCTCTATACAAAAAAGTTTAGAAATGGATTTAACTCGGCGAGTGGGAGTAATTTCAGAGGCCCGAAAAAGCCTGTGATTACTGGGTTTTCCAAGGCTTGATGCCCTCTGCGGCAACGATTTGGCAACAGTTTTCATTATTCTAAAGATAAAGAGCTACCTGATTTGTGAAAGTCAGGTAGCTCTTTTTTTAACCATTGTATTTGTGCAAGGTGCGGATGATATGAACAGTAGATAAAACCGCATTATAACATAACTCAGCATCCATAGCTGTTGCGGTCCGATTGTGCGTGAGTTCGTTTGAGAAATCAACTGCGGCTTTCGCAAATTTAACTTCACGCTCTTTGCTTTTCTTATGCATACAGTAATGGATGTAAGCATCCAACATACGTTTTGAATCCGCTGCTCCAATATCTGTCCCATCAGTAGAGGGGTGTTTTGCTTTATCAAAAACTGCCTGTGCCAAAGTAATCAACAGTTCCCTTCCGTACATTCCAACAGATTGATAGTCGAGGGTCTTTTCCGCTGAAATCAAGACCTCCTTCATCCGATTAGCCCCATCATCTACTAAATCCCAGCCAGTTGGCTCGTAATATAGTAGAGTTGTAGTATTTTCCTCGGAGTTCTCTAACGTATCAATCAAGGGGGCATATATATCACGTATAAAGGCCCTTCTGCTTTGATATGTGTCCAGCCCCCTTTGTTTGTAATCGTTGTACCAGTCCCATAAATCGTTATATCTATGCACAGGTTCAAGGCCAAGTTGTTTCAAAAGTGAAAGTAATTGCTGATGGCGCTGTTTATAACTATCATTTTCTTTCTTATCTCGAATTTGAATAATACCTGTACCAGCTTTAATTAGGGTTCCTTTTTCTTCCTCAATTAATCTCAAAACGCTTTCTTTGTTATGTTGTGGTGCAACAGCTGCCCAATCAACATATTGATCGATTTTTGCGACCAATTCGATGCCAGTAATTACGAAGCGCTCATCTTTGTAAAAGGAATTCAAAGATTTAGTCAGAATCTCCTCATAGTTCTTTTGGGCAGAAAGAATTTTTGCAAAGTCGGCATATTTCAGATGAAATCTAAGTTTAAAGTAGTCTATGCCTCCGTCCCAGTTGTCATGGTCAACGAAGTCCAAGGAGTATTCTGCTTTTTTTACAATGTCGATAAGCGCTCCATAATTAAATTGACGCAAGTCTTGAATAATCATCGACACAATTTTGGAAACATCAACTGGACAATTCATCGTGGTTCACCTTTCGCACTTTGGTTATTATCTTTCAATTCTTGAACAAGCAAATCGCTTAGTCCCTGAGACGGGACAACCTTGTGCCAGTGGCCTGTGGTATCAAACTCCGGGTAGCGGCAACGCCACCTGTCGTAATCCTCTTTGAAGATTTCGCCAACCTCCAGCATGGCAGCGGCCTGCTGCCAGGAGCAGAGCATCTCGTACAGCTGGGCGGCGTCCTTGCTCTTCCGTACATCAGCGGACTTCTCCGGGAAGCCCAGCGCCATACCGAGATATTTCTGTGTCATCCCCAGCAAGAAACAGAAAGAGAAATTTTACGCCAATGCCATATACCTAGCTCCCATTTGGGCTTTTCCAGCTTTTGCCGCAAAATGCTTAGGCCCTTTCAAAAATAACTGGCCAGACGCTCTCCCGTCTCTGCTGCCACCGTAAACGGCAGGGAGAGGTCCAAGATCTCTAAGGTCAGGCAGTGTTCCGAGTAGAGGGTGATCCGGCAGAGTTCGGTCCAACCGTCGGGCTCGGTCTGGCCCAACTGGATGGTATTCTCCTGGAAGAGCACAAAGGATCCCAGTGGCTGTACCTCCTCGGGAAGCGCCTGGTAGGTCCAATGCGCCAACTCCAGGTTTTCCACGAATGCCGTGAGGTCTTCCTGGGTAGAGAGGGTGTTGACCGTTTGGCCTGCAGAGTCCAACACCTGGACGGTTTGGGCCTTGGCGATGGTCTCCCCGTAGGACGCAGCATCCTGGGTTCCCTGGTCTGTGTTCCCCTGGCAGCTGCAGAGGAGAAGGGCGCACAACAGCACCCCCAAGCAGAGTTTCTTCATTCCGGTTCCTCCTGGTACACGCGTGGTTACCCTGTAAGGGGTATCCCCCTTAGTCCACATGGCTGCTGGCCCGCATGGCCTGGATGGTCTGGTCGATGAGGTGATCCAGATCCCAGCCCAGCATCTCCGCCCCCTGGAGGATGACCTCCCGGGAGCAGCCGGCGGCAAACTTCTTGTCCTTGAACTTTTTCTTCACCGATTTGACCTCCAGATCGGACACACTCTTGGACGGCCGCATGATGGCCGCCGCTCCGATGAGACCGGTGAGCTCGTCGGTGGCAAAGAGGACCTTCTCCATCTGGTGTTCGGGTTGAATGTCCACGGTGATGCCATAGCCATGGCTGGCGGTGGCGTGGATGATGGCCTCATCCACCCCCCGCGCCCGCATGATCTCCTGGGATTTGATGCAGTGCTGGTCGGGGTATTGCTCAAAGTCCAGGTCGTGAAGCAGGCCCACGATGGACCAGAATTCCTTCTCCTCCCCGTAGCCCAATTGCTCGGCAAACCAGCCCATCACGTCAGAGACAATATAAGCATGTTTTAAGTGAAACTCTCCCTCGTTATATTCCTTCAGCAGAGCCAGGGCTTCGTCGTATGAAATCATGGTATGATTCTCCTCTCCTGTGTTGTTCTTACCAGGTTCCTTCCCGGAAGGCCTGAATCATGTGGTTGGTCAAGCTATAGCCGTCTGGGGCCAGGTCAATCTCCTCCCGGCGGTACCAGCCTGCCTGGGAGAGCTCCTGCCGGTCCATGTGGATCTCCCCTGTTCCGTCCAGCTGGGCAAAGAATCCCAGGAGAAGGTTGGAGTCCACCCCCCAGGGCTGGCTGCCGTAGTAGCGGATGCTTTTGATCTGGAGGCCGACCTCCTCCATCACCTCCCGGCGGACGGTGTCCTCTGCGGTCTCTCCGATCTCCGTAAACCCTGCAATCAGGGCATAGCCTTTGTAGGCCCGGCCCTGGTAACGGGTCATAAGGATACGGTCCCCGTCCGTCACGGCCACAATGACCGCCGGCGCAATCTTGGGATAGATCAGGTTGCCGCAGCGGGGGCAGCGGAGCATCCGCTCCCTATCGTCGGGCTGGGTCTCCCCGCCGCAGCGGCCGCAGAACTGGTTGTCCCGATACCAAAGGGACAGGTGGTAGGCCGTGGACTCGGCAAAGCGGAGGAGGCGGGACTTCTTGGCCCGGTGCTCCCGGAGGTTGTACCAGGCATACCCCAGGGGCAGGGGATCTTTCCCCCCTTCCGTGCACAGATAGTAATCCGTCTCGTCGATCCGGAAGAGCCAACGGCTCTCCCCCGGGGCTGCACCCAGCTCCCCCCAAGTGGGAAGGGTGAGCTGGCCATCCACCTCCCGCTCCAAAATTTCCCGGCCGCGAAACAGGAAACAACGGCTGCTCTCTTGGGGCGGGCAGGGAGCATATGCCACCTGATAGCGGTGAGGGGCAATGTCCTGGATCATCGGCAGGCGGGCAGAAGGCTGTTTATCCACGGTTTTCCCCTCCTTCCCCTTTGGGCCGGCGGAGGTCCCGCCAGAACTCGTACTCTGGGTCCACCATCTCCATCTGCTCCGGAGTCAGCCCCATGGGGCCGTCCCGGAAGAGGCGGGGATCCATATACCGAATGTATTCTGGAATCACCGGTTGGAACTCCATCTGGTCCAGGATGTCCCGCTGAAGGTCCACCCCGTGGGCGATCTCCACCAGGGTGATGCCCTCTTTCTCCAGGCGGAACACCGCCCGCTCGGTGATATAGAGGACTTCCTGTCCCTTCCGCACCGCTTCCCGGCCGGAGAAGGTGATGGACTCCACCTCCGTCAAAAACTTCTTCTGGGGGCCCTGGGTGTGGATCACCAGGCCATTGTCCCGCAGGCCCACGTCCTGCTTGCCTGCGGTGAACGTGCCGATGAAGCAGAGTTTTTGGGCGTTCTGGGTGATGTCGATAAAGCCCCCCGGGCCCACCATCCGCCCGTGGAAGCTGGAGGCGTTCACGTTGCCGTACCGGTCCACCTCGGCAAAGCCCAGCACCGCCATGTCCAAGGCGCCGCCATCGTAGAGCTGGAGGGTATCCGACATCCGGTACATGGCCTCTGGATTCACCGAAGCGCCAAACTCCATCCCCCCCAAAGGGATGCCCCCAATGGGGCCACACTCTACCGAGACGGTGAAAAGGTCTGACAGCCCCTCTTCCGCAGCCACAGAGCCAATGCCGCCGGGCATCCCTATGCCCAGGTTGATGAGGGAATCTGGGCGCAGCTCCATTACGGCCCGGCGGCAGCAAATCTTCCGGGGCCCCATAGCCAGGGGGGGCACCTCCTCCGTGGGGATCTGGGCCAAACCGGCAATCTCCGGGCGGAACCGGTCGTTGGCAAAACTCTGGTGGCTGTACTCCGGGCGGCCCTCCACCAGGTAATCCACCATGAACCCGTGGATGAGGACCTCTTTGGCCGGAATGGTGCCCCGTTTGACAATCTGGTCCACCTGGGCAATGACGATGCCGCCGGCGTTGTGGACAGCGGCAGCCACCTCAAACTGCTCCACGTTCATGGCCTCATTGCGAATGGAGAGGTTGCCTGCCTCGTCCCCATAGGTGGCGCGGAGGAAGCAGACATCCAGGGGAAAGGCCGGATAGAACAGGCACTCCCTTCCTCCCAGCTCGATGAGGGAGACCACTTCCCTGCCCGTGTCTTTGGCCCGTTGGTTGATCTTGCCGCCGCCGTTGCGGGGATCGGCAAAGGTGCCCAAGCCAGTGGTGGCAATGGCACCGGGCAGCCCCCCTGCAATGGCCTGGAAGAGTTTCATCAAATTCCCCAGGGGGAGCATGTAGCAAGCCGCCTGCTCCTCCTGGACCAATTTCCGTAGGCCTGGGTCATAGCCCATATGGGAGAGGATCAATTCCCGGAACATCCCGGGTTTCTCGGCCAGGCGGCTGATGCCCCGGCCCTTTCCATCCCCTTGGCTGGTGCACTTGACCAGGGTCAGATCCCTGGGGTGGCCTGTCTTATCGTAGTGCTCTGCCAGAGCCATCATCAGATCCTCTGGGCAGCCAAAACCGTTGAACCCTGTGGTGACAAGGGTACAACCATCTTTCACCAACGCCGCTGCTTGGGCGGCGGTGAGTCGCTTTTCCATGGGCATTGCTCTCCTTGTTGTCTCGCGCTGCGGGGGCACTCCCTGCCTCGGCGCTGCCATTTCTATGGGATATTATACCATGGAAATGGCAGCGGACAAGCAGGCAGCCCCCCTTTCTCGTCATTTTTCTAAGATTTCCTTGCATCTTGCCCGGCAACTGCCTATACTGGGAAAAGAGAATTTCCCTTTGCCGTTAGGAAGTGTTTCTATGCAGGATACCCTCCCCATGCACGTCATCGCCACCATGCACAGCGCCTTTCCCGCCAAGTTCGGCATCCCCCGACAGAGCGGGCTGGTGGACACCCTGCGTTCCACCATCGTATTTCAGCCAGAATACCGGAATCCAGACGCCCTGCGGGGGTTGGAGGGGTTCTCCCACCTTTGGGTGGTGTGGGTGTTTTCCCAAGCGGTTCGGAACACCTGGTCCCCCACGGTCCGTCCGCCTCGGCTGGGCGGGAACACCCGTATGGGGGTGTTTGCCACCCGGTCCCCCTTCCGGCCCAACCCCATCGGCCTGTCCTGCGTGAAAATTGACCGTGTGGAGCAGCACCCGGAACTGGGGCCGGTGATCCATGTGCTGGGGGCCGATCTCCTGGACGGCACCCCCATTCTGGACCTGAAACCCTACCTCCCCTACGCCGATGCCCACCCGGAAGCGGCAGGGGGCTTCACCGACGGGTACCAGGGGTACCGGTTGGAGGTGAACTTTCCGCCAGAACTCCTGGCTGTCGTTCCCTGGGAGAACCGGGAGGCCCTGCAGGGGGTGCTGGCCCAGGATCCCCGCCCCTCCTACCAAGCCGACCCCCAACGGATCTATGGCATGGCCTTCGGCGGCCAGAACATTCGCTTTACCGTGGCGGAGGGCGTCCTCACGGTGGTGGCAGTGGAACCAGCAACCCCCTAGTGCAATAGAAGCGGACCGTTCCTTGGGAACGGTCCGCTTTCTCTCTTATTGGGTTGTTTACGGTCGCTCAGAAGCAGTAAGCCACAGGGTTCACCCGGCTGCTGCTGGAACTGTTGAGCCAAATCTCAAAGTGGAGATGGTTCCCGGTGGAACTACCAGTGGTACCCACATAGCCAATGACCTGGCCCTGGGACACCGTCTGACCCACGGAAACAGCCCGCTGAGACTGGTGCGCATAGAGGGACCGGGAGCCGTCGCTGTGGGCGATGACCACATAGTTACCATAGGAGGAACCATAGGTAGAGACCACGACTACGCCGCTCTTGGTGGCCATGATGGGCGTTCCGCTGGGAGCGGGCACGTCACAGCCGCCGTGGAGCTCCTGCCCGTGGAAGGGGCAGTTCCGGTAACCGAAAGGAGACGAGACCCGGGTGTACCCGGACAGCGGCCACAGGAACCCGCTGGAGCTGGCACTGCCGCCACCGCTGGGGGTGGTCGTGCTGCCGCTGTTACTGCTACTAGACTGGCCTTTCGAGGCCTCTTCCTGCGCCTTTTTGGCTTCCTCGGCCTTCCGCTGGGCTTCAAGCTGCGCTTGATAGTCCTTCTCCGCCTGGGCAATCTGGCTGGCAATGGTAGCGGAGTCATCCTCCAGCTCGTCCATCTTCTGGGCATACACGCTAGACTGGCTTTCGATCTCAGAGATCACCGCGTCTACGTTGGCCTGCTCCGTTTCCAGTTCCGCCTTCTGGCTTTCCAGATCCGCCTTAGCAGCCTCCTCGGCAGCCTTGTTCTCCTCCAGATCTGCCTTGGCATCTGCCACAGCCTGACGGGCGGCAGCCAAGTTGTCCATCACCTGGTTGTCATAGTCCATGACTTCCGAAATGGCGTTGATCTGGTCCAGCAAGTCCGAAAAGCTGTTGGCATTGAAGAGAACGGACCAATAGGACACATTCCCCCGCTCCTCCATGCTGCGGACTCTCTGGTTGAACTCCTCCTGGTACTTGGCTTCTTCCTCTTGGGCTTCTGCCAGTTCCACTTCCTTCTGGTCGATCATCTCGCCGTAATCCTGGATGGCTTGCTCAGAGAGAGCAATCTGCTCCTGGAGTACGTTGATCTTCTCTTCCAGCAGGAACTTCTGGTCTAAGGCAGCGTTCTGGGAGTTTTCCAGCTCGTCCAGTTTACTCTGGAGATCTGCTTGCTGCTCTTTCAGACTGGAGGCCTGGGACTTCATATCATCAATTTCGTCCTGGGTCACCGCCTGGGCTGCCGGCAGAGCCGAAGCCATGACAAACAGCAACATGATCGCCGTCATAAGCCATGCGACGAACCGCTTCCCCCGCTCCTTAGAGCATAGGATGTGCTGCATAGTAGATTCACCTCGTAACGTTTTCTTCTCGTAAGTTGATCCTACTAACAGGGGCAGTATAACACACTCTGGAAAGAATTGCAAGAAGAAAACAAAAGTTTAACAAAAGTGTAACAGTGCCAGCTGTATTTTCCGATAGAATTTCCTGGTATCTACAAGAGGCCCACTTCGTTTTATTATACTGTTTTCCCCCTGAAATTGCAACCAAATTCCTCACATTTTCTCCAGGTTTTCCGTACCTCTCCCTTGCAAAAATGCCACCGCAAGGGAGAGTACTTGCTCCAATTCTCCCGGCCCCATCAGGTTGTGTTCCCCCTGGGAAAGGATGGTAAGCTGGGCACCAAATCGGGTGGCAAACCGCTGTGCCGCCTTCACCGGTGCCACCTGGTCCTGCCCTCCGTGAACCATGGCCACCTGAGCGCTGCCCTGCCGGTACCGGGTAAAGAGATTGTACTCCGCCAGATCATCCAAAAAGGCCGGCGTGATCCGCATTTCTCGGACGTAGTCGTACTGCGGGACAAAGTAGCCCTGCCGGGCCAGGTCCTCCTGGGCCCGCTGGTTCAGGAGCCACCCAGCTGCCAAGGCCGGCATGGTCACAGCTGCCGAGCGCAGGAAGGCCTTCCTTTGCCGGTGCGGGTGCTGTGCCAGGTAGAGCAGCGTGATATACGCCCCAAAACTAGAGGCAAAGTAGGAGATCTCGGCCTGGGGATTTCTGGCCAGGAGATGGGCCTCCACCTCTGCCAGATCGTCTATGCAGAAGGGCACCCGGAGGCCCTCCTCCCCCACCGGGCTTTCTCCGTGGGCGGGAAAATCAAAACTGTATACCCCGATCCCATGGGCTGGCAAGGTTTGGTCCAGGGCCTGTACCATGGGGCTGTTCTTACTGCTGCCGAACCCATGGCAGACTATGGCCACCTGGTTCTGCCCATCCCAGTTGTTCCGGCAGGCAATCCGGTAGCCGTGCCGGCTGACCACCCATTCTTGTTGCATGGTGTTCCCTCCTCCTTCTTCCTGGAAGTATGGTTACCCCCATTGTGGCATAGTTTTCTCAGGCCGTCAAGGGATCCCCTTTGGCAAGAATTGACACTGTCCCCCGGTTATGATATGATCATTCCGGATAAACTCCCTATGGTTTCTCTGGGTTTTCTGTGACTGCAGTTGCCCACTGGATACAATGGCCAATCCCAACCAATTCTAACAAAGAAAGGATGTTTTCTATGCTGAAGAAAGAAGTCGCCGCTCTGCTGGAGCAGCAGATCAACAAGGAGTTCTACTCCGCCTATCTGTACCTGGACATGTCCAACTATTACTATGGCAAGAACCTGGATGGGTTCGGCAACTGGTTTAAAATCCAGGCCCAGGAGGAGCGGGACCACGCCATGCTCTTCCTGACCTACCTGCAGAACAACGGCGAGTGCCCCAAGCTCAGCGCCATTGAGGCCCCCGACAAGGTGTATGAGTCCTTCCGGGATCCCCTGGCCGCCTCCCTGGCCCACGAGGAGTATGTCACCTCCCTGATCAACGCCATCTATGCCGAGGCCATGAAGGCCAACGACTTCCGCACCCTCCAGTTCCTGGATTGGTTCGTGAAGGAGCAGGGCGAGGAGGAGAAGAACGCCAACGATCTGCTGGGCCGGTTCGATCTGTTCGCCTCTGACATCAAGGGTCTGTATGCACTGGACTCTGAAATGGGTGCACGGACTTACAGCGCCCCTTCCCTGACCCTGTAAGAGCCGCCCTCTTCTCTGTACGCAAGCCCCCCTCGAGGCAGGTTTCTGGCCTCGAGGGGGGCTTTCTCTGTAACACTACTCCGTTGGTTGGGGAAAAATGTACGACACGCCGTTGATCCGCAGGCCGCGGTAGTCCTCCAAATCCAGGACACGGACGGCCAGAGGGCTGCCGGCACACCAGTAGCCGGAGAACCACTGCGTGTCCCCGCCGGAATACCCTGCCATATGGCAGCCCAAGTCCTCTCCCATCTCCACCACGGTTCCGTCGGTTCGAAGGAGCTCTAGGGTGACCTCCCCTTCCCCTGGCACCGTGCACTGAAACCCAATGGGGGACAGATAGCACACCGTTCCCGCCCCTTCCGCAGGATGTTCCGGGACCAGCAGGTATCCGGGCAAAAGATACTGCGAAACGTCTACCTCCAAGGTAAGCCCTTCGTACGTGAAGCAGACGTTCTCAATCTCCTGCAGCGAGAGATCCTCCGGGAAGGTCACTGTAACCAGCGCGGTGAGATCTGCCCCCGCAAAGGGGGTGCTTGCGACGCTGTGGAACCCCCTCTGCTCAGTGTATACCCCGCTGGTCCATTGGGTGCTGTCCACTGGGGTCCCATCCTCAGCGGTGGCATGGAGCTGGAAGCCGCGCTGCGTCTCCGCGCTGTGCTTGGTCAGTTGCTCTTTGACCGCTTGGGTTTGCCCCACAAAGGAGACCAGCAGATGGCAGAGGTGTTCGTCTGCGACGGCCCCCTCCAGCCGGAGTTCCACGGTGTCGTTGGCCACCGAGGTCGAGGCTGAGAGGAAACGGTCCCAATCCGCCTCTGTCCGCCCTTGAAAGTACTGCGACAGCGGGTCAAACACCCCAGCTGCAAAGGCCACCGACAGGGAGAGTAGGAGAGCCACCGCTAGGCAAGCGGCCCAGCGCAGAAGCTTTCTGGGGGGGCGCCGGACCGGGGTGGTGAGACACCGCTGTTCCGCTTCCGCCACCAGGTTCATGTCGATCTGCCCCATGGCATCCATCCAGTGTTCTGCCTTCATAGCAATCCCTCACTTTCCAGAAACACCCGCAGTTTTTTCCGGGTCCGAAACAGGATGGATTTCGTCTTGCTCTCTCCGATGGCGTACGCCTTGGCAATCCTTTGGATGGAGCTGAAATGGTAGTACCGCAGGACAAACACATCCCGGTGCAGCGGGGGCTGTTCCCACAGAAAGCGGCTGATGGCCTCCCCCAGCAGGTTCCCTTCCACCGCTCGCTCCACCGTATCGCGCTCTGTCCATAGACATTCTTCCAACTCCTCCAACGCCACGTCGTACACGCCGCCGCCCCGTTTCTGGGTCCGCTGGGCACGATACCGGTCGATGGCCAGCTCCCGGGTGATCTTTCCCAGGAAGAGGGAGAGCTTCGCCGGCCTGTGGGGTGGAATGGCATTCCAGGCCCGGAGCCACGTGTCGTTGACGCATTCCTCCACATCTTCCGCTTGGGAGAGAATATTCCCTGCGATGCGGCCGCAGTAGTGCCCATACTTCTGTGCAGAAGCCGCAATGGCTGCTTCCTCCCGGTTCCAATACAGGGTTAGGATTTCCTTGTCGTCCATACCGCTCCCCTCCTACCATATTCTCAAAGGGCCCTTCCCCCATATTACCGAGATTTTGGGAACCAGGTTGCACGGAACCGGTTTCTTACGAAAAAATGCTCGCTGCGTGGCAGCGAGCGTTTTTCTAGGCAAAGGTTTTGTTACGCCTGTTCCTTGGAAACTGGCCTGCTCCCGGTCTCCGGGCGCTTGACGGTTTCCACGATGCCCTCGGCCAGGCCGGCCAGGCCTTGGATCTCCGAGGGGATGATAATCTTGGTGGCCTTTCCATTGGCAGCGGCCTGGAAAGCCTCCAAGGCCTTGATCTTGATGACGCCATCGGTGGGGGCGGACTCATTGAGGAGTTTCAAGGAGTCTGCCATGGCCTCGTTCACCCGGAGAATGGCAGCAGCTTCGGCTTCGGCCTCCATGATGCGGGCCTGCTTTTCGCCGTCGGCCCGGAGGATCATAGACTCCTTCTCGCCCTGGGCCACCAGGATCTGGCTTTGCTTCTGGCCCTCGGCCTGGAGGATCTGTTCCCGCCGTTCCCGCTCGGCCCGCATCTGCTTCTCCATGGCGTTTTGGATGTCCTTGGGCGGCACGATGTTCTTCAGCTCCACCCGGTTGACTTTAATCCCCCAGGGATCTGTGGCTTCGTCCAGAATGGAGCGCATCCGGGCATTGATGATATCTCGGGAGGTCAGAGACTGGTCCAGCTCCAACTCGCCAATGATGTTCCGCAGGGTGGTGGCAGTGAGGTTCTCAATGGCGCTCATGGGGTTTTCCACCCCATAGGCGTAGAGCTTGGGGTCCGTGATTTGGAAGTAGAGGACCGTGTCGATCTGAATGGTGACGTTGTCCTTGGTAATGACAGGCTGGGGTGGGAAGTCCGCCACCTGTTCCTTCAAGGAAACCACCCGTTGGACGCGATCAATAAAGGGAATCTTAAAATGCAGGCCCACACTCCATACCGTGTGGAAAGCACCCAGGCGCTCAATCACGTATGCTTTGGACTGCTGCACCACCCGAATGCAGCGGGCCAGAATCACCAGGACGATGATCAGCAGAACAATGAGGACAATCCTTGTTTCCATAGTAACAATCCTTTCTCTTCTTCAAAAGGCGGGTTCTCTCTTTGGGTCTACTGGGTTTCAATCGGTCTGTTTTCTTACAATGGCTTTGACACCTTCGATCCGCGCCACCCGTACCCGGGTCCCTGGGGGAATGACTTCCTCCCCCTCTGCTCGGGCGGACCAGACAGCACCGCCAATCTTAATTTGGCCAGAGGCGTTGAGATTATCAATCTCCTCTACCACCACGCCTTCCTGATCCAGGATGCGGTCTGCGTTGGTTTTCTCCATCTTAGGGTGCAGCCATTTCCGCGCCATGGGCCGCACCAAGGCCATAGCCACTACGGAGACAATGGCGAACAGCCCAATCTGTACCGGCAAGGATGCCCCCAGCCACGTCGCCACCAGGGCCACTAGACTGCCAGCACAGAACCAAATGGAGACCAACCCCGCCGTTATCCCCTCAATGCCTGCAAAGACGATAAGAAGGATCAGCCAGATGGTCTGGTAATGCATCGGTTTCCTCCTTTCCTGGGTATCAAAACCCACGAATTTACTTTGAGAACTTACAAAATAAGTGTACCATATCTACAGAAGTGTGGCAACTGCTATTTTCTGGTGTTTCTCTCTGGGTTCGACCCGCTGGGGGCTTGGGCGCAAAGAAAGTGCCCCAATCGCCGCCTGCCGCTTGCAAGCCTCTGCCAGCTTTGCTATACTATGGTATGTTCCTTTTTCTTGCGCGTTTCCACCTGGGAGGTGATTCCACACATGCGCAACCGACCAAGTTTTCGTGTGGCTTTTTGCGGCGTCCTGGCTGCCCTGATGATCGTCATTATGCTGCTGGGCACCATGATTCCCGCCACGGAGTACCTGTGCCCTGCTGTCGCTGGCGTGCTCATCATCCCTGTGGTGTGGGAGTTTGGCGGCAAGACAGGGGCGCTGCTCTACCTTGCCGTGGCACTGCTCAGCCTGATCCTCTCCCCCAACAAAGAGGCTGCCCTGTTTTTTGCCCTCCTCTTCGGCTGGTATCCCCTGGCTCGGCCCAAGCTGCAGCATTTGCGGCGTAAGCCCCTGCGGGTGGTCTTAAAACTGGTTCTGTTTAACGCTGCACTGGCTGTCATCATCGCCCTGCTGCTCTTTGTCCTGGTTTCTCCGGATTGGCAGGCCGATGCCGCCAACTGGACGGGGCTGGTAGTGGCCGGCATGTTGGTGCTGGGCAATGTGGCCTTCTTGATCTATGACGTGTTGCTGGCCAGGATCAGTGACCTGTATGTCTACCGCCTGCGCCCCAAACTCTTTCCCCGGCACTTTTCTTAACCAAAGAGATAGAGAGGTATCTTTCCCATGCAAACGATTCGACAGAGACTGCATGCCCTGCTCCTGCTGGCTGCCCTCACCATTTCCCTGGCCGTCCCCGCCAGTGCCGCAGGCAGTTTGCCTTTTACCGACGTGGATCCCTCGGAGTGGTACTACACCTACGTACAAGACCTCTACGACGCCGGTATTGTAGACGGGGTCACCTCCACGGCCTTCCGCCCCGAGGGCACTGTGACCTTTGGGCAGGCCTTGAAGCTCGTCCTGATGGCCGCCGGTTATGAGAACCAGGCCCCCACGGGAACCCACTGGGCCAGTGGGTTCTACGATTTGGCCCAGCGAGAGGGGCTGCTCCCCAGCGGGCTCAATCTAGGGTTGGACGATGCCATTACCCGGCTGGAGATTGCCGAGATCACCGTCCTGGCTATGGACCTCTCCCGGACCAGCCAAGACCCCTCCCCCTTTGACGACACCGACGCGGAGGCCGCACTGATCCTGTGGGACCACGGTATTTTCGAGGGATCCGCCTCGGGGGACCAAATCCTCTTCCAACCCCAGGATGACATCTCCCGCGCGGAGATCACCACCGTGATCTGGCGAATCTACCACTACACCCCGCCAGAAAGCCCTGAGACGCCACCCACCTCACCAGAGGACCCCGACGCACCCGAGGAGGAGGGGGATTACTTCTACTTCGGCAACAAAAAGGTCTATGTGGTGGAAGAAATGCCAAAACGGACCTATGATTCCTCCCTCTTCCAGGTGAATGAAAACGGGTTTCTCACCTACAACAGCGATGACTATGATTACCGGATCGGCATCGACGTCTCCCGCTACCAAGGGGAGATCGATTGGGCCGCTGTGAAGGACGCTGGCGTGGACTTCGCCATGATCCGTCTGGGTTACCGTGGGTACGGAACGGGGCGGATTGTCACGGACACCTACTTTGAGACCAATCTGAAGGGTGCCTTGGAAAACGACATTGAAGTTGGGGTGTACTTCTTCTCCCAAGCCATCAACGAGGAGGAGGCCGTGGAGGAAGCCCAGTACTGCATGGATCTCCTCCAGGACTATGACATCACCTACCCCATCGTCTTTGACTGGGAACCTTACGACAGCAGCCTCAATCCCCGCACAGACGGGCTCTCCGATGAGATGCTCACCAAATGTGCTGTGGCCTTCTGCCAAGCCGTAGAGGACGGAGGGTACGAGAGCATGGTCTACTCCAACCTCACCTACTTCTACCTCCATTACGACCTGGCGCAGCTGGTGGACTTCCCCCTGTGGCTGGCCCAGTACAACGAAACCCCCACCTTCTACTACCACTTTTCTATGTGGCAGTACTCCAGCACCGGCACGGTGCCTGGCATTGAGGGAAATGTAGACTTGAACATCCAACTCATCCCCAAAGCCTAACGCCTCCCCTGTCACCGTCTCTTACAAAAATTGCCCCACCCAAATTGGGTGGGGCAATTTCCAATTACCACTGTTTGGCCCTCTCATAAAACCCGGAAAAATCCGTGAGATCGGACAGGTAGAGGTGGCACGTGGCCTGCAGCGCTTTCTGGTCGCTGTAAGGGTCTGCCACACCGGCCACGCGGTAGCCCGCCTGATAGGCCGTCTGAGCAGCGTGCACGGCATCCTCAAAAACCCAGGTGTCTGCCAGGGCCGTTCCCATGGCCGCCCGGGCCGTGTGGAAGATGGTGGGGGTGCGCTTGTCCACCCCCAAATCCCCACAGGTGAACACTTTGTCCAACAGAGGTAACAGGGATGTGCGGCGCAGCCCCGCCAGAATCACTTCACGGTCGGTGGCAGTGGCCAAGGTGACTGCCACGCCCTGGCGGTGCAGGGCTTCCAAAAAGGCCTTCGCGCCGGCTTTGGCCTGCACCTCGTCCCGGTAAAAGGTGAAAATACTTTCATTGATGCCATCGGCAATGGCCTGGCAGGACTGGGGCAGCCCATAGGTCTGCTTGAGATATGCGGCGCACTGGGTCAGGCTCATGGGGAAGAGAATCTCCCGCAGCCCTGGGCGGGCGGGGATCCCCAGGGAAGCCAGGTACCGCTCCCCTACCGTATCCCACATCCCCATGGAGTCCAGCAGGGTTCCGTCTGCATCAAAAATAGCCCCTTGGATCATTGGTTGTTCTTCCTTTCTCTCTGGCTGCACTGCCGCCCAGTGTAACAAAAAAACGCCCCCTGGTCAAGAGGCGCCAACCGTGGTAAGATGGGGACATCCATGGACCCTATGGAAAGGAGACATCACCATGCCCCAAGTCTACGATACCTGCTTTCTCTTTGGCGCCGGCCCCTTTTTCGGACTGCCGGTACCGCCTCAGCCAGGGGATCTTATCCTGGCCGCCGACGGGGGGTACCGCTACTGCCAGGCCGCCGGGCTGCGCCCAGATCTCCTGTTGGGAGACTTGGACTCCCTGGAAACGCCCCCCCAAGCCCTCCCCGTGCAAACCTTTCCGGCAGAAAAGGATGACACCGATACCATGCTGGCCGTAAAATACGCCCTGGCCCAGGGATGCACCACCGTCCACCTCTACGGCTGCACAGGTGGGCGGTTGGATCACACCCTGGCCAACCTGCAAACCCTGGGCTACCTGGCCCAGACAGGGGCCGCAGGCTATCTCTATGATGAGATCTATGTATTTACCGCCCTGGCCGATGGTCACCTCACCTTGCCTGCCCGGGAGGCAGGGATCTTCTCCCTGTTCTGTCTGGGGGAGGCCGCTAAGGGGGTCACCATTCGGGGGGGGCAGTACCCGTTGGACCGTGCAACCCTCTCCCCCTTTTTCCCCCTGGGGGTGAGCAACCATTTCCTGGGAAACCCGGTGGAGATCCAAGTGGAACACGGCTGCCTGCTCATCGGCTGGGAGCAAACCACAGAGAATCCCCTTCCGCTGCGACAGGAGTCCCTCCTGAAAACAACCGATTGACAGAGACGAAACGGCCGGCACCCCCGAAACAGGGGTGCCGGCCGGTGTGGTTCTCTTTCCATTTACATGAGTTTTGCCGTGAAGTAGACCGCCAGGATGAACAGCCAAGCTGCCATTGCCCAAACGCCATAGTAGCCCATGGCACTCACAACCAGAGGAAGCAGGAGCAGAACCAGGGTAATGACTGCTGTAAGGTAGTACGGCAGGTAGGCTGCATCCGACTGCAGCAGGGTCCAACTGCGGTTCTTGCCCTTCCACACCCCGCCTGCTTTCTTCAGCTTCCAGGCCAACACAGCTCCTGCGGCAGCGATCACCACCGTTAGGATGAGATAGGCGTAATAGATGGTACCACTGGAAAGGGTCCGGTAAACCCACAGGCCCAGGAGACCCAAACCGCCCACAATGCCGCAGGCGAAGAACTCCTTGGGGTAGAGGTAAAACACCATCATCAGGACCCCAAGCCCAGGCACCACGGCCAGCACCATGGGGGCAACGGTGCTCTCATAATTCCGCATCAGAAGGCCGCACACGCCCATGCACAAAAATCCGAAGGCCATCGCCACCTGAAGGGTTCCGTCCTTCCCTGTATCGCTTCGACGCATCCGCACGGCCACCACCAAGAGGATCACGAACAGGGCCGCCCCCACGAAGGGCAGTGCTGTCAGCACATAGTACAGCACGATCTTGGCGTTGAGCTCGCTCACTCTGGTGTTGATATAAAAGCGATTGATGAGAACCATAACCACTTCTACCACGGCGGCCACTGCCACCCAGAGAAGCATCCGGTTAAAGGTTTCATTCTCTATCTGTTCCCGCGTACGAACTTCTGGCGGTTTGGTTCTTCCGGATTTGATTTCATGTTTCTTCATACTCGTGACAACACTCCCACTTTAGGAACCGATCCCCCATGCCGGGGCATCTTCACAGGATCTTTGCTATTGTACCAGAAAATGAACGGTTTCGCAAGGCAGAGATGGTGTTTTCTCCTCCCTGCTTTTCCCAAAATTTCCGATATCTATGCATCGGATTTTATTTTTTCTTAAAGCTGTCCTTCAACGAGACACTGCGGTTAAACACCAGATGGCCCGGGGCGGCGTCCTGGTTATCCAGGCAGAAGTAGCCCTGACGCATGAACTGATAGGCAGTGGCGGTTTTCCCCTTTTCCGGCATGGCCGCCTGGGCCAGCCCCTGCTCCACCTTGCAGCCGGTAAGGATCTGGAGGCTATCCGGATTCAGATAGTCCAGGAAATTTTTATCCGCCGCATCCGGCGCAGGGTCGGTGAACAGGTAGTCGTACAGACGCACCTCTGCATCGGCGGCGGTGGCAGCATCCACCCAGTGAATGGTGGCCCCTTTGACCTTCCGCCCATCGGCGGGGTTGCCTCCCTTGGATTCCGGGTCATATTCGCAGAGGACCTCTACCACCTCGCCGGCCTCGTTCTTGACGCAGCCGGTGCAGCGAATGAGGTAGGCCCCTTTCAGGCGGCACTCCTGGCCGCCGGGGGTCAGGCGCTTATACTTGGGAATGGGGGTCTCCAAAAAGTCATCTGCCTCAATATAGAGGTGGCGGGAGAAGGGCACCTGCCGCTCCCCAGCGGCTGGATCCACCGGGTTGTTCTCCACGGTGACGGTCTCCTGCTGCCCTTCGGGATAGTTGGTGATGGTGAGCTTCACCGGGCGCAGGACGGCCATGACCCGCTGGGCTGTCTCGTTTAGGTCCTCCCGCAGGCAGGACTCCAGAAAGGCCCAGTCCACGGTGGAGTCCACCTTGGACACACCGATGCGCTCACAGAAGTTGCGAATGGACTTGGGGGTGTATCCCCGGCGGCGAAGGCCGCAGAGGGTGGGCATCCGGGGGTCATCCCACCCGGCTACCTGGCCGTTCTCCACCAGGGCCCGGAGCTTCCGCTTGGACAGAACGGTGTAGTTGATGCCCAAGCGGGCAAACTCGATCTGCCGGGGCCGGCTGGGCACGTCGCAGCGCTCCACCACCCAGTCGTAGAGGGGGCGGTGGTTTTCATACTCCAAGGAGCACAGGGAGTGGGTGATCCCTTCCAGGGCATCCTGGATGGGGTGGGCAAAGTCGTACATGGGGAAGATGCACCATTTGGTCCCCTGCCGGTGGTGCTCAATGTAGCGGATACGGTAGAGCACCGGGTCCCGCATGTTGAAGTTACCGGAGGCCAGGTCAATCTTGGCGCGGAGGGTGTACTTGCCTTCCGGGAACTCCCCGTTCTTCATGCGTTCGAAGAGGTCCAGGTTTTCCTCCACCGGCCGGTCCCGCCAAGGGCTTTTAGCGGGGGTGGTGGTGTCTCCCCGATATTCCCGGAACTGCTCGGGGGTCAGCTCACAGACATAGGCCAGGCCTTTCTTGATCAGGTCCACTGCCAATTCATAGGTTCGAGTGAAATAGTCTGAACCGTAAAAGAACCGGTCGCCCCAATCAAACCCCAGCCAGTGGATGTCCTCCTGGATGGCGTCGACGTACTCTGTGTCCTCTTTGGCGGGGTTGGTGTCATCCATCCGCAGGTTGCAGATGCCCTGGTACTTCTCCGCCGTGCCAAAGTCAATGGTCAGCGCCTTGCAGTGGCCGATGTGGAGATACCCGTTGGGCTCCGGCGGGAACCGGGTGTGAACCTGTTTCCCCTCGCAGCGGCCACCGGGCTGCAGTTCCTCCTCAATGATGCTGTGAATGAAATTGGTGCTCATGGTCTCTTCCGCCATGGTCCTCACGCTCCCTCTCCCTGGATTTTGGTGCATTCCAATCAAAATAGGTTTCTTTCTGGCTGTTTTCTCAGAAAAGCGGGGCACCTGTTCTGGTAGGCGCCGTTCCCTCTCTTTGGCATACTCTGTATGAAAAACCAGAAGGGAAGGCAGCCTTCCCTTTTTCTTGGATCATAACAGGGCTAGAAAATTCATAACATTATATATCATTTCCTTCTTTTCGTCAAGAAATTGCTTGCAAGAAGGTTTACATTCTTTTACATCCTTTGCAAATTGTCTCTTTTTCTGGTGAAATTACTAAGATTTTATTAAATTTCTTCGAAAGATTTGAATGTTTCACCATTTTATGGTATAATAAAAATAAGTAATAGAAAGGAGGTATGTGAATGATCGAATTCCGGCACGTCTCCAAGGATTTCCACGGCAAAGTTGTTCTATCCGATATATCCATGGAAATCCCCACAGGGGAACTCACCGTATTGATCGGCCCTTCCGGTTGTGGGAAGACCACCACCCTAAAGATGATCAACCGGCTTCTCTCCCCATCCAGCGGCGAAATTTGGATAGATGGAAAGAACATTGAAACGCTGGACAAGGTGCAGTTGCGCCGGCGAATCGGTTACGTCATCCAACAGGGCGGCCTATTCCCCCACATGACCATTCGGGAAAACATCGAAATCATTGCCCGTCTGGCCAAGGGCGACCCCCAAGCCATCTCCCGCAAAACCGACCAACTCATGGAGATGGTGGATCTGGATCCTGCGGAGTACCTGGACCGTTATCCCACGGAGCTCTCTGGTGGCCAGCAGCAGCGCATCGGTGTGATTCGCGCCCTGGCCAACGACCCTGAGGTCGTGCTTTTCGACGAGCCCTTCTCTGCGCTTGACCCGGTTACCCGGAGCAGCCTGCAGGACGAGTTGGTCTCAATGCACGAAAAGATGGGAAAAACCATGGTTTTTGTCACCCACGACATGGACGAGGCCATCAAGATCGCCGACCGCATTTGCATCATGCGCAACGGGCACATTTTGCAGTTTGACACGCCAGAACAGATCCTCAAACACCCCGCCGACGATTTCATCGCCAGTTTTGTCGGCACCGAACGGATCTGGGACTCCCCGGAGTTCATCCGTGTGTCTGACTTCATGATCAAGGAGACCATCACCTGCCATGGCGATTTGAACCGCAACCTCTGCATCAAGCGTATGCGGGACCATCACATCGACTCCCTCCTGGTGGTGGACGAGCAGCACCATTTACGGGGGGTGGTCACCCGCCGGGCCCTCTTCCGGGCGGAGTCCCCTTTGGCTCGAGCAGAGGAGATCATGGAGCCTGTCCGCTACACTGCCCGGGATGATGACAACATTGTCAACATCCTCCGTATGGTCCAAGAGGCAGAGATCAACGCCGTCCCCGTGCTGGATGCCTCTGAGAAGCTGGTGGGTCTGCTCACCAACTCCAGCCTGGTGGCTACCTTGAGCCGCCAGTTCCTCACCGAGGAAAAGGGGGTGGCAGACGGATGAATGCCTTCCTGGACGGGTTTGCCAGCCTCATGGACTATTTCATCACCCAGTGGCAGCAAATCCTCTCCCTCACCATTGAGCATATTGAAATGACTGCCATTGCGGTGGGCTGCTCCATCCTGATTGGCGTCCCTCTGGGGATTCTGGTCAGCTATGTGCGCAAACTGGGCAAACCGGTGATTGGCATTGCCAACGTGGTGCAGGCCATCCCTAGTATGGCCCTGCTGGGCCTGGCCATTCCTCTGCTGGGCATTGGCACCCTGCCCGCTGTGGTGATGGTTATCATCTACTCCCTGTTGCCCATTGTAAAAAACACCTACACCGGCATCACCAACATTGACCCTCTGTTGGTGGAAGCCGCCACGGGCATCGGCCTGACCAAATGGCAGGTGCTCTATAAGATCAAGCTTCCCATGGCCTTGCCTGTCATCATGGCGGGAGTGCGGATCAGCACCGTCACCGCCGTGGGCCTGATGACCATGGCCGCCTTCATCGGCGCTGGGGGCCTGGGGTATCTGGTGTTCTCCGGCATCCGGACGGTGAACAACATCCAGATCCTGGCAGGCGCCATCCCCGCCTGTATCCTGGCCCTGGTGGTGGACTTCCTCATGGGGCTCATCGAAAAACTGGTGACCCCCATCAGCCTGCAGAAACAGTTCGGCACCTCTAAGGAAAAGCTGAAACGCCGCAGAACCCGTAGCAAAGCGATTCTGGGCGTCGCCGCTGCTCTGCTGGTCCTCATGGTGGGCAACACCGCCTACCACAACCTGGCCAACACCAGCGACCGGAGCATCGTCATCGGCAGCAAGGACTTCACGGAAAACATCGTGTTGGCCCACCTCTACGGCCAGATGATCGAGGCCCACACGGACATTGACGTGGATGTGGAGGACAACTTGGGTGGTACCCAGGTGTGCTACGAAGCCCTCCAGGCCGGGGAAATTGACATGTACCTGGACTACACGGGAACCGTTTACGTCAGCCTTTTGAACCACCCTGCCAAGTCCGACATGGAGGCGGTGTACCAGGAATGCAAGGACGAACTGGCTGCCAACTACGACATTGTGGTGCTGGATAAGTCCCCCCTCAACAATACTTACACCATCGCGGTGCAGCCCGAAACCGCTGAGGAATATGGGCTTGTCACCATCGCCGACCTTCAGAAGTGCGATGATCAGCTGGTCATTGGGACCACGCTGGAGTTCCAAAACCGGCCTGATGATGGGCTGCCGGGTCTGATGGCCAAGTACGGATTCCAGTTTAAGAATACCGTAGGCATTGACGGCTCCCCCCGGTTTATCGCCCTGGAACAGGGAGAGATTGACATTGTGGACGCCTTCGCCACCGACGGCCTGCTGAAAAAGTATGGCCTGGTGACGTTGGAAGACACCGATGGCTATTTCCCGCCCTACAACGCCATCCCCATGCTCCGGGAGGAAGTTCTGGAGGAGTACCCGGAACTCGCCGATCCCATCAACCAGCTTTCTGCGGCCCTCACCGACGAGGAAATGCAGAACATGAACTACCTGGTGGACGAGGAAGGGCAGGAGCCCGCCCAGGTGGCCGCGGACTTCCTCTCCAGCCATGGGTTGCTCTAACCCATTTTGATACGCAGAATACGGAACAGATCCCTCGGAACCATCGCCGGGGGATCTGTTTTTTTTATGTTTCTGGGGGATGGGCCACCGCCTCCGCCACCCGGAGACCATCCACCGCTGCCGAGACGATGCCCCCGGCATAGCCCGCCCCTTCCCCACAGGGATAGAGTCCCCGCAGGTTTGACTGAAACCCCTTGTCCCGCAGCAGACGGACCGGCGAGGAGGAGCGGGTCTCCACCCCCACCATCAGGGCATCCGGGGAGGCAAAGCCATGGAGCTTGCGGTCCAGCACTGGCAAAGCCTGGGCCAAGGTGTCGGTGACCAAGGGGGGCAGGGTGTCCCGCAAGTCTCCGAAGCACACGCCGGGCCGGTAGGTACTGCGATGCTGCAGATGGTCCGGGCTGGGAAGCCCCCGGAGGAAGTCCCCCACCCGCTGGGCCGGCGCCTCATACCCAGGGCGGCCAAAGGCGTAGGCTTTCTCCTCCCATAAGGCCTGAAAGGCCGCCCCGGCCAGGGGATCCTCACTGCCAAAGTCCCCTGGACCCACGCCCACCAGGAACCCGCCATTGATGAAGGCCCCATCCCGGGCACGGTTGCTCATCCCATTGGTCACAAGGCCGCCAGGCTGAGAGGCCGCCGCCACAATCTGCCCCCCAGGGCAGACGCAGAACGTATAGGCCGACCGGCCCGTGGGCAAATGGCACACCAACTTATAGTCCACAGGGGGAAAGGCCGCCCACTGCTCCCCCAACTGTGCCCGGCTGATCCGGTCCTGCCGGTGCTCGATACGCACCCCGATGGCAAAGGGCTTCTGCTCCATGGCGGCCCCAGCATCTCGGAGCATCCGGAAGGTGTCCCGGGCAGAGTGGCCTGGGGCCAGAATCAGGGCATCGCAGGGCATGGTGTAGGTGGTATTCCCCTCTGCCACGACGATCTCCTGGAGTTGATGGTCCGAAAGAGAGAGGCCCTCCAGGCGATGGCCAAAACGAATCTCGCCGCCGGCGGCCAAAATCTCCTCCCGGAGCCGGCGGACCACTTGGCGGAGGAGGTCCGTTCCCACATGGGGCTTATGCTGCCAAAGGATATCCTCAGGGGCCCCTGCCGCCACGAAGGTCTTCATCACCTGGGACAGGCGGGGGTCATGGGTTCCCGTGGTGAGTTTTCCATCGGAAAAGGTCCCTGCACCCCCTTCCCCAAACTGAACGTTGGACTCCGGGTCCAGGTCCCCGCCCTTCCAGAAGGCCTCCACGTCCTGCACCCGCTGCTCGATAGGCTTGCCCCGTTCCAGCAAAACCGGCCGGAGGCCCGCCCGGGCCAAAGCGAGGGCGGCAAACAGCCCCGCCGGCCCGCTGCCCACCACCACAGGCGGCAAGGTGGAAACCCGCGTCACCTGAGGAAATGCGTAGGGCACCGGCGGCTCCACCAGAGAAATCTGATTCCCCTTCCCCCGGGCTACCACCGCCTCCTCGTGGGGCAAGGAGACATCCACCGTCATGACATAATGGACGTCCCCTTTCTTGCGGGCATCGATGGATTGGCGCACAGGGATGCACCGGTGGAGTTTCCCCACCGGGACGCCCAAGGCACGCGCCGCCTTTTTCCGCAGGAGGGCCTCGTCCCAAGTGGCGGGCAAGGCGATATTCCGAATCCGAACCATGGTTGTTCTCCTTTCCCCAGCCCTAGAAGGCAAACAGACCCACGCCGCCGGCATGGTCAGCAGCATGGGTCCAACTGCCCCGTCAGGCTTCCTCGTCCCTAGGATCGGGAAGGTCTACCAGCAGGGGGACAATCCCCAAGGCAGGCAGCAGCGTCTTCCGTACCTCTTCCATAGAGAGGTTTACTGTCGAAGTATTGATGCAGGGGTGGCAGCCAAAGTGGCCGGTCTCTGCCACCGTGCGGTCCAGGATCAACTGCACCTTATGGTCCGGGTCGTTGGCCAGGGCCAAAATGGTAGCGGAGCCCGGGGTAACCCCCAAATAGGTCTCCATATCCTCCGGTGCAGCAAAGGACAGACGGGCCGAGCCAATCTGTTTGGACAGATCCTTGGTGCGGAAGGGCTTGTCCCCCTCCATCAGGAGAAGATAGAAGGCGGTTTTCTGCCGATTGCACAGCACCAAATTCTTACAGATGGGAGCGCCCAGGACCTTCTCAATCTCATGGCAGGCTGCAATGGTATCCGCCGGATCATGGTCCACCCGGGTATAGGGGATGGCCAGGCGATCCAGCAGATCATAGCAGGCAACCTCTCGCGGCAGACGGCCCTCCAAATTCTGGGGCCGTCCAGTATAGAGGGTGGGATCAATATGCATAGGCTTCCTCTCTTTTAAAAAAGAGGGCAGTGGCGAACCACTGCCCTCTCTTTACTTATCCGTTGAATGATAAACCGAATTACTTCTTCAGCATCCAGCCGGAAACGACCATCTTCTGAACTTCGGTGGTGCCCTCATAGATCTCGGTGATCTTAGCGTCACGCATCATTCTCTCGAAGGGATACTCGCGGGTGTAGCCGCAGCCGCCAACCAGCTGGACAACACGACGGGTCACGTCGGAAGCGACCTCAGCAGCGAACATCTTACCCATAGCAGCCAGGTGGCTGTAGGGCTCGTGGTCCTGCTTAGCCATAGCAGCACGATAGATCAGCAGGCGAGCAGCGTCAACCTTGGTCTGCATGTCAGCCAGCTCGAACTGGGTGTTCTGGAAGGAGGACAGGGGCTTGCCGAACTGCTTGCGGTTCTTCAGGTAGGGGATGCACTCGTCGATAGCACCCTGAGCAATACCCAGAGCCTGAGCAGCAACGCCGATACGGCCGCCGTCCAGCAGCATCATAGCGATCTTGAAGCCTTCGCCTTCCTTGCCCAGCAGGTTCTCAGCAGGCACTTCGCAGTTGTCGAAGACCAGCTCGTAGGTGGCGGAAGCACGGATGCCCATCTTCTTCTCCTTGGTGCCGAAGGAGAAGCCCTTGAAGCCCTTCTCCACGATGAAGGCGGACAGGCCCTTGTGGCCCACGCTCAGATCGGGGTTGGTACGGGCGAAGATGACATAGGTGTCAGCATAGTAGCCGTTGGTGATGAAGATCTTGGTGCCGTTGAGGATGTACTTGTCACCCTTCAGCTCAGCAGTGGTGCGCACGCCGTTGGCGTCGGTACCAGCACCGGGCTCGGTCAGACCCATAGCGCCCAGCTTCTCGCCCTGAGCCAGGGGAACCAGGTACTTCTGCTTCTGCTCCTCGGTGCCGAACTCCAGGATGGGCCAGGAGCACAGGGAACCGTGCACGGAGAACATGATGGAGGTGGAAGCGCAGTACTTAGCCAGCTCCTCGCAGCAGACGATGTAGGTCAGATAGGACAGACCAGCGCCGCCGTACTCCTCGGGGATGTAGGTGCCCAGCATACCCATCTCGGCCAGCTTCTCGCGGGCGTTCTGGGTGAACTCTTCCTTCTCGTCCAGCTCAGCAGCGATAGGCTTGACTTCCTTGATGCAGAAGTCGTGCAGCATGTCGAGAATTTCCTGCTCCATTTCGTTCAGTTTGAAATCCATAATGTTTTCCTTTCTTTTTCCTGGATAGCGCCCCCTGAAGGGGGCGCCTCCGGAATATGTTAAATTTTTTTATAAATGAAGTAAGGAATTAGTCCTTGTCTGCCAGAATCAGCTTGGTCAGAGCGGGGCAGACGTCATACAGGTTGCCGATGACACCCAGGTCAGCCACACCGAAGATGGGAGCCTCAGCGTCCTTGTTGATGGCAACGATGAAGTCGGAGGAACCCATGCCAGCCAGGTGCTGGATGGCGCCGGAGATACCGCAGGCAACATACAGCTTGGGGCCAACGGTCTTACCGGTCTGGCCAACCTGGTGGGAGTGGGGGATCCAGCCGGCGTCAACGGCGGCACGGGAAGCGCCCACAACAGCGCCCAGAGCATCAGCCAGGGGCTTGATGGTGGTGTCGAAGCCCTCGGGGCCACCCAGGCCACGGCCGCCGGACACGATGATGTCAGCGCCTTCCAGGTCGACCTTCTCGCCTTCCTCGGCGATGGTCTCGATGACCTTGATGCGGATCTGGTCAGCGGGGAAGACGAAATCAACCTTCTCCACCTCAGCGGTGCGGCTGTAGTCAGGCTCCAGCTTCTTGTTCACGCCAGGACGGCAGGTGCCGATCTGGGGGAAGGTGAAGGGGCAGAGAATGGTAGCCATCAGGTTACCACCGAAAGCGGGACGGGTCCAAGCAACCTTGCCGGTGGCCTCGTCGATGTCCAGGGAGGTGCAGTCGGCGGTCAGACCGGTCTTCAGACGGCCAGCCACACGGGGGCCCAGGTCACGGCCCATGGGGGAAGCGCCCATCAGAATGGTGGTGGGGCAGTCAGCCTCGACGCAGTGCACGATGGCAGCGGTGTAAGCGTCGGTGCTGTAGTGGCTGTAGACCTCGTCGTCCACCACCAGAACCTTGTCAGCGCCGTAAGCGATGGCTTCCTTGACAGCCTCTTCGCAGTTGTAGCCAACCACCAGAGCCACGGTCTTGCCGCCCTGGATAGCAGCCAGGCGACGGCCGGGGTTCAGCAGCTCCAGGCCAACGTTTCTGGCCTTGCCGTCTTTGGTTTCAATAAAGACCCACAGGTCCTTGGTCTTTGCTTCGTAGCTAGTCTGTAACATTGTTCTTCGTCCTCCCCTCGATTAGATAATGCCCTTGTCTCTGAGCAGGTCGTACAGCTTCTTTGCGGACTCTTCAGGAGTTTCCTCCTTGATCTTCAGGCCGCCTTCCTTACGAGGAGGAGTGAAGCTCTTCTTAACCTTGGTGGGAGAACCCTTCAGGCCGGATCTCTCAACATCCAGGCCGCAGTCGGCAGCGTTGAGAACGGGGATCTTGGCCTTGTTGGCAGCCATCTTGGACTTGATGGTGGGGAAGCGGGGCTCATAGTCGGGCTTGGTGACGGTGACGGCGCAGGGGCAGGCCATCTCGAGGATCTCGAAGCCCTCTTCCAGCTCCTTCTTCACGCGCACGTGCTGGCCGTCCTCGGTGGGCCAAACTTCCCAAGCATAGGTAACCTGGGGAATGTCCAGATCCTCGGCAACCTGAGGACCAACCTGAGCGGTATCGCCGTCGATGGCCTGCTTGCCGAACATCAGCATGTCGAACTTGATGCCTTCCAGCTCCTCGACCTTCTCCTTAGCCTTGGAGAGGATGTAGCCGGTGGCCAGAGTGTCGGAACCACCGCAAGCGCGGTCGGAGACCAGGTAAGCCTTGTCGCCGCCGACAGACAGGCACTCCTTCAGAGCGGCCAGAGCCTGCTCGGGGCCCATGGACAGGACGACAATCTTGGTGTCCTTGTACTTGTCCTTGATGCGGGCAGCAGCTTCGAGTGCATAAGCATCGAAGGGGCTGACGATGGCGGGAACGCCCTCACGCATCAGGGTGTTGGTCTCGGGATCAATTTTGATAATGGTCGTGTCCGGCACTTGTTTAATGCAAACAAGTATGTTCATTTCTGATTTCCCCCTATTTTTGATTTGTTTTATTTTGGTGGTTGTTCTGGGGCTCCATCGGAATGGGAAGACTAGAAGCACTTGCGTTCTTTCCGTTCCGCTGGGCAGCCGCAGCACACCCGCCAGATAAACGCCGACCCAGAGTTTCCCCCCGGTGGCAGACGTTTCTTGGAAGAGTGTCAAATCGCGCACCCCTCCTGTACGTTACGTGGTGTATTATAGCAAAGGATTTCTCAAATTACAAGCAGGGAATGTATCGCATCTGAGAAAAAAAATTCCGCTTTCTTCGTCGATTTTAGGCGTTTCGCCTAAATATGACAAGGAAATCTTCAGGGGAGCCAATCGTGCTCCTTGGCTCCCCTGTTTTCTCCCGATTTTTCCTTTATTCGCCAAAGAATTTGTCGTGGATGGCCTGGACCGCCAGCTTGGCATCCGACTCGTCCAGCAGGACAGAAACCTTGATCTCACTGGTGGAAATCATATGAATGTTGATGTCTGCATCGTACAGTGCACCAAACATCTTGGCAGCCACGCCGGCGTTGTCCACCATGCCGGCGCCAACAATGGAAACTTTCACCACGCTCTGATCCACGTCGATGTGATCGAAGGGCAAGCTCTCCTTGTGCTCTTGGAGCAGCGCCACCGCTTGGTCCACGTCGCTGCGGCGCACGGTAAAGCTGATGTCCTGGGTCCCCTGCCGGCCAATGGACTGGACGATGATGTCCACGTTGATGTTTTTCTGTCCCAGCAGAGAGAACACTTTGTAGGCAATGCCAGGCCGGTCTTCCACCCCCACCAGGGCCAGGCGGGCCACGTTTTTGTCTGTTGCTACGCCGCTGATCTGGGTCTTTTCCATGTTCTTTGCAACCTCCTTGACTTTCGTGCCCGGCTTTCTCTCGAAGCTGGACAGCACTTCCAAATTCACCTGATACTTCTTGGCCAGTTCCACAGAGCGGTTGTGGAGCACCTGGGCCCCCAAGCTGGCCAGCTCCAGCATTTCATCGAAGGTGATCTCCTCCAGCTTCCGGGCCCCCTTGACGTGGCGGGGGTCGGCGGTGTAGATGCCATCCACATCGGTATAGATCTGGCAGAGATCTGCCTTCAAGGCCGCGGCCAAGGCCACGGCGGAGGTGTCAGACCCTCCCCGTCCCAGGGTGGTGATGTCACCATACTTGTTGATCCCCTGAAAGCCGGTGACAATGACGATGGAGTGGTTCCGGTCAATTTCAGACTGGATGCGCTCCACGTCGATCTTTTTGATCCGTGCGCTGCTGTAGCTGCTGTTGGTCTGCACCCCGGCCTGCCAGCCTGTGAGGGAAACCACCGGCAGACCCAGGGCCTCCACGGCCATGGCACACAGAGAACAAGAGATCTGCTCCCCGGTGGACAGGAGCATATCCATCTCCCGCCGGGAGGCCTTGGGGTTAATCTCCTGGGCCTTTTCAATGAGGTCGTCGGTGGTGTCCCCCTGGGCAGAGAGAACCGCCACCACCTGGTTGCCCTGGCGGTAAGTTTCCGCAATGATTTCCGCGACGTTCCGCAGCCGTTCTGCATTGGCTACGGAGGTCCCTCCAAATTTTTGTACAATCAGTCCCATCTCACATACCTCCAGTCAAACGGCCCAGCCCCGCCGGGCCATTGGGAACGAGATTGCTCAAGATCACCTTTCCCCCATGTTATGTTCCAGGGGGAGAAACCGTCAGTCCAACACCCGGATGACGGCCAGCACCGCTTTGCCTGCCAGCTGCTGCTCCAGCTCTGGCCGGGTCATGGCGGGGGTAAGCCAGCCGCTCTCCCCCTCGGCTGCGCCGGGGATGGTCAGCCGCTCCCCTTCCAGCGTCCCCTGCGCCAGGCGGACATACCACTGGGTGGCCAAGGTATCCGGGGAAACCACGGCCTCCGGCCGGTTGGGGCTCCAAGGACGATAGCTGGCCCGCTCCAGCTGCCGGGCAGCGGCAATCACATCGGCCACCACCGCGCTGGCGGTGGGAAGCTTCCCGGCCCCTCTGCCGTAGAACATCACGTCGCCGGTGGCATCGCCCTTCACCAAAATAGCATTGAACACATCCTCCACACCGGCCAGGGGGTCCTGCTGGCCCACAAAATGGGGTTCCACATAGGCACAGACCTTCCCGTCCGCCTGAGCAATGGCCCGGCCCAGCAGCTTAATCCGCCGGCCGCAGGCGGCGGCATAGGCCTCGTCCTCCAAGGTAATCTGGGTGATGCCGGTGGTGGGCACCTGCTCCGGCAGCAGCTGCCAGCCGAAGGCAATGGAGGAGAGGATGCACAGCTTCCGACAGGTGTCCTTCCCCTCCACGTCGGCGGAGGGATCCTGCTCAGCATACCCGTTGGCCTGGGCCCCCTTCAGGGCCTGCGCAAAGGGGATGCCGTCTTGGACCATCCGGGTGAAGATATAGTTGGCGGTACCGTTGAGGATGCCGCAGATCTCCAGAATGGCGTTGGCCGCCATGCACTCACTGAGGGGGCGCAGGATGGGGATGCCCCCACCCACGCTGGCCTCAAAGAGGTAGACCGCCTGGTGCTCTGCCGCCAGGGCCAGCAGCCGGCGGCCGTGGGTCGCCACCAGTTCCTTATTCGATGTCACCACACTTTTGCCCGCCTTCAGGGCCCGTTCTGTGAAGTCCAAGGCGGCCCCCATGCCCCCGATGGTCTCCACCACCACCTGAACTTCCGGATCATTTTCAATCACGGAAAAGTCCTGGACAAAGCAGCCGGCAAAGGGGCTGTCCGGAAATTGACGGACGTCTAAAATATACTTCAGTGCCAGCAGATCGTCTGCTTTCTTGTGGATCCCCTCACCCGTGCCGGTGAGGACCTCCGCCACACCGGAGCCTACAACACCGAAACCTAAAATTGCAACATTTACCATGGTTTGTTTCCATCCTTTGTTCTGTATTCTATGGCTTGCGCCGTTAGCCTGCCAGGATCTCCCCCCGGAGAACCCCCTCTGCCTCGTTGAGCTGGGCCAACAGTTCCTGCAAAGACCCGCGCAGGCCGGAAGTCTCTGCATTCACCGTCACCACAGCGCAGCCGTTGATGGGCAGGCCCTGGTTGATGGTGAGGATATTGGCCCCAGAGTCGGCAAAAAAGTTCAGAACCTGGGAAAGGATCCCCGGTTCATCCTTCATCATGATTTGAAAGGTAACGATCCGGCCATGGAGCATATCCTGGAAGGGCCGGACCGCGTCCCGATATTTGTAAAACGCGCTGCGGCTGATCCCCGTGAGCTGGACCGCCTGGTTGACCGTTTCGGCCTCCCCCGTGTCCAGCATGCGCCGGGCTTCCACCACTTTGCGGAAGATCTCCGGCAGCGCATCGGCTTCTACAATATAATAGTTTGGCGTCTTGGACATAGTTCGCCTCCATTTCGTCGCCGCTTGGGTTGGTGCGAGGGATATTCTATCACATCTGTCCTTCCATGGCAACCCAAAGTACTTGTCTGAACGACAGTTTTTCCTGAGGAATGGCCGTCGTTTCGGTCATTTCCTGCAAAAAGGGACTCTGCCAAAGCAGAGTCCCTTTCAAAGTGAATGGGAAGGATGCTAACTGACGGGGCGAAGGGCGTAGTTCCGCCTGCGCCGGCCAGTGGTCTCGGTGCCTCCTTCTGCCGGAGGCGTGGTAGGATCGGTCCCAGGATCGGTGGTAGGCGGCGTATCCGTCCCAGGATCGGTACCGGGATCGGTGGTCCCAGAATCGGTGTTGTCGCCAGTCCCGTCTCCGGTAGCACCGGTATCCGGGTCCGTTGTCGGCACCGTTACGCGATGATAGGTGCAGGAGCTGGTGGGCACATCGTCGGCATAGAAGGTACCCGTGGCCACATTGCTGCCACAGGCAGAAGTGGCCAGCATCCCACTGGACAGGCAGTAGGTGACGGTGCGCAGGTTGGAGGAATCCGGCTGGGTGAAGTCCTTATAGGCCAGGTTCTGGTGAACGGCCGACATGACCTGCCGCCACAGCCCGGTAGAAGGATTGCCCAGGCTGCTGGACAACCGCTCCTGCTGATCATACCCCGTCCACACTGCAGCGGTGTAATAGGGGGTATAGCCTACAAACCACAGGTCCCGCCGGGAGGTGGTGGTACCGGTTTTGCCGGCGATCTCCTGGCCGCTGAAGTTGGCGGCCTTACCGGTGGCCCCGGAACCTCCCGTCACCACCTGCTGAAGCATCTCTGTGATGTAGTAGGTGGTGCGCTCGGCCAGGATGGTCTCCTCCTCGCTCTCATTGCGCAGGAGAACTTGACCATTGTTGTCCGTGACCATCGTATAGGTCTTCGGCGCGATATAGGTGCCCTGGCGGGCAAAGGTAGAGTAGGCAGCGGCCATGTCGTAGGTGCTGACCCCCTGGGTCAGGCCACCCAGGGCCAGAGAGGCAAGGTTAATGTCCGTATAGGTAGTGTTGTTCTTGGTGAGGGAGCGGACCAGCTCAATGTGGAACTTATCCTGCATGAAATTAAAGCTGGTTTCTGCCCCCACCATGTCCAGCACCTTGACAGCCACGGTGTTGGTGGATTCCTTCACCGCCTGGGACACGGTCATGTCCCCCTTATAGACGCCGATGGCGTTGACCGGCCAGTCTCTGCCATCCACTTGGCTGTGGGGGCTGTCTTCCACCACAGTCAGGGGGGTCACCAGGTTCAGCTCAATGGCCGGTGCATACACGGACAAGGGCTTAATGGAGGACCCTGGGGGCCGCAAACTGCCTGTGGCTCGGTTCAAACCGCGGCTGACGGTTTTCTCGCCCATCCCGCCGGCCATGGCTACCACTTCGCCGGTCGAATTGTCCACAATGGTAATGGCCGACTGGAGCTGCTGTCCGCTGCTGGAGGTGTAGTTCAGGTTGCTTTGGTCTTGATAGACCGAATCCACCGCCGCTTGCACATCGGGGTTCATACAGGTATAGATCTCCAGGCCGCCAGAGAACACCATGTCTTGGGCATACGTCTCCGACCAACCGTAGGTTGCCACCAAATCATCGATTACGTCGTTGATGACTTGATCCTCATACCAGGAATAAACCGTGGATGTGGTCTGTGTGCTCTCACTTTCGCCATCGTCCCCGGAGGTGTTGAACACCAGCTCCTCTGCCACGGCCTGGTCGTACTCCTCCTGGGCGATCATCCCCTGCTCCAGCATGGCTTGGAGGATCAACTCCTGGCGCTCCTTGTTGTACTGCGCCGTGGTCTTGGTCTCGCCGGTTTCGGCGTCCGTGATCTCCCGCTTGCTCAGGGGATCGTACTTAGAGGGGTTGTTGGTAATGGCGATCAAGCTGGCACACTCTGCCAGGGAGAGTTCCGACACATGCTTTCCAAAGTAGGTGTACGCTGCGGTGTATACCCCGTTGCAGCCCTGGCCCAGGTAAATATAATTGAGGTAAGCCTCCAAGATTTCCTCTTTGGAGTAGTTTTTCTCAAACTCCAGGGCCCGGAAAATCTCCATGACCTTTCGCTTGACGGTTACCTCATCGTCATCGGTCATATTTTTAATGAGCTGCTGGGTGATGGTGGAGCCCCCCTGAATGTCACCGCCGGTGAACATCAGCAGGATAGCTTTTGCGGTACGAACCCAGTCCACTCCGTTGTGGTCATAGAATCGCTTGTCCTCGATGGCTACGGCGGCGTTTTGCAGGTTCTTCGGGATCTCAGAGAGATCGACCCAAACGCGGTTTTCACTGCCATATAGGGTTTGCATCACTTCATAGTTTCCCGTATCGGGATCTTTATAGTACATCGTACTGGTCAGGTTGGGGTTGAAATCCGCCATCTCCAAACTTGCCTCAGGAATGATTACATTTTTAATGTAGATGGCTGCCATGCACAGGAGCATGACCATGGTGATGACAAGGATCAGCACAACGGTCATCACGGCCTTGAAGCCCCGACCGTGGTTTTTCCGTTTTCGCTTGGAACTGGCGCCCCGCCGGTCCCGGGCATCCCGCGGGTCGCGCCGGTCAGCGGAAGCGTGTGTGTCTCTACGGTCCAAATTGACACCTCCAAAAGTTCTGTATCGTGGAATCCGACGCGCTCCTGCCTAGAAGCGGCCGGCCGTTTCTGTTTGGGTGCTTTTCTTCTTTGGCCTGCGCCAGAAAGGGAAAACCGCGTTTATTCTATGTATTATACCACAGGATTCCAATTTGTCTATCCGTGGAAAAGGAGGTTTTTCAGGAAACTTTACCGAAACTTTTCGTCTCATTGGTCTTGCTTTTTTCATTTTGACAGGGTACAATACAGACAGAACAGCAAAGGAGACCATCTCTATGCAAGAAGAATACGGCGGGAATTTTATCACCGTCACCGACGAAGACGGCAACGAATTCGAACTGGAACATCTGGACACCATTGAGTGGAACGGCCAAACCTATCTGGCGTTCTTCCCTGCTGAACAGGAAGGGGAGGAAACCCCCGAAGAGGAACTGGGCTTGGTCATTCTAAAAGCCATCCAGGAAAACGGCGAGGAAATCCTCTCTACCCTGGACAGCGACGAGGAAATGGATGCCGTCTATGAGGAATTCATGAAGGAACTCTTCGCCGAAGAGGATGAGGAGGACTCCTAATCCCCTCTCTTCCCACCTCACCGCTCCCCATACATGACACAATCAGGCGCCCTGCTCGGTGCGTGGAATCTGGACCCTTTTAAACCCACATTTCTTAAACGGGATGCTCACTCGCCCTGTGGACTGCAGGCCTCCCGGCTTCAGCTGGAAGTTGGAAGCAACGAAACTTGGCGGAGGCAACCCACCTGCCATCTCGTGCAGGTTTTAATTGGGTCCCCACGGCCAGAGCGGGGCTTTCTGTTTTTACTTTTTCTTCCTCTTTTTCCTGCTCCGCCCCCTTGAAAAAGGGGGCCTTTTTGTAATTCTTCCCGGTTTCCCGGAATTCTTTTCAGCAAAACAACGGGGATCGTTTGTTTTTTCCAATTTGATTTCCGCAGCCTTTTGTCCATGTGTACAACATGCCCAATTTTCTCTTCTAATTCTTGTTGCATATTTTCGTCTGGTTACAACTTGCCAGTTCCCTTTATCAATGGTATACTAAAGCCATAGATGGTTTGCCCATACTTTGTGGGCAAACCGTATAAAACCATTGAGTATTTGGAAAGGATGCGATTCCCTATGATCAAAGATTTTGGTTTTATCATCCCTCAGAACTGCCAGTTCGGCATGGGCGCTCTGAAGAAGCTGCCTGACTTCCTGAAGGCCGCTGGCTCTGACAATGTCATGCTGATCTCTGACCGTGGCCTGGAAGCCATCGGCGTTGTGGACAAGGTCCGCGAGATCATCAAGGCTGCTGACCTGAAGTACAGCGAGTATCTGGACGTGCTGCCCAACCCCACCACCACCATCGTGGACGAGTGCGCTGCCCAGTACAAGGCCAACGGCTGCACCGCTCTGATCGCTCTGGGCGGCGGCTCCCCCATGGACGTGGCCAAGGCTGTCGGCGTTGTCGCTAAGTTCGGCGGCACCATCGGCGACTATGAAGGCGTGGGCAAGGTTCCCGGCCCCATCGACACCCTGATCGCCGTGCCCACCACCGCTGGTACCGGCTCCGAGGTTACCGTGGCTGCCGTTATCACCGACGAAGCTCGTAACTACAAGCTGTCCGTCCTGGGCCCCGAAATCTCCCCCACCTATGCCGTTCTGGATCCCGAGCTGATCATGACCGCTCCCGCCTCCGTGGCTGCTGCCTGCGGCGTTGACGCTCTGATCCACGCTATGGAGTCCTACATCAACACCGATGCCAACCCCTTCGCCATGGCTATGGGCGAGAAGGCTATGGAGCTCATCGGCGGCAACATCCGTAAGTTCGTGGCTCGCCGCAACGATGCCGATGCCGCTTGCGCTATGATGCTGGGTTCCACCTTCGCCGGCATTGCTTTCGCCAACAACCGTCTGGGCGACATCCACGCTATGTCTCACCCCGTGTCCGCCTTCTTCCACGTGGCTCACGGTGTGGCCAACGCTGTGCTGATGCCCACCATCTTCGAGTTCAACGCTCTGGCTGCTGACGAGCGCTATGCCAACATCTATCAGTACATCACCGGCAAGGAAGCCGGCCCCGACTTCGTGCCCGAGATGCTGGTTGAGGCTCTGCGCCAGCTGAACAAGGATCTGGGCATCCCCGCTTGCCTGGCCGACGTGGGCGTCACCGAGGACAAGATTCCTCAGATGGCCATCGACGCTATGAAGAGCGGCAACGTCACCGTCAACCCCAGACTGACCACCGTGAAGGACGTAGAGGCCCTGTATCACAAGGCTATGTACGCCGACAAGTAATCCTTCTGAGGGATTGGGATACGCAAACCATAAAAGAGACCGGCTTCGGCCGGTCTCTTTTTTTCCGCGCACATCCCGCCTTGGTGCGGCTTTTTGCTGCCGCTGGGTTTGCAGGCAGGGGAAAAGATGGTATACTATATATAAAAGTTGATCCATCGGGGGAGGGGGTTCCCTTCCCTGCCTGAGGAGGTATTCCATGAAGCAAACCACCCAACAAGCGTTGACCAATCTCCTTCGGGCCAACAGCATGACCCCAGATACCTTAGACGGGCCCACTTTGACCCAACTCTTTCTCTCCCAAATGCGTATCTCCCTTTACGGGGGGGAGAGTTCCATCCCCATGCTTCCCACCTTTTCTAAGCCCTTCGGTGCCCTGGCCGACGGTGTGCCCGTTGCGGTGGCCGAGGTGGATGACCAGGAAGTCCGGGTAAGCCTGGTGACCTTCCGCGGCGGCCAGGCTCAGTGCACCAGCCAGGACAGCTTCCCTGTCCCCGGCCGGGACTATCCCGCCCCCCTGGCCGACCTGATCTACGCCGTGGCGGAGCTGATCCAGCCCCTGCTGGACCAGGCCCAGGCCTTGGCCCTGTGCCTGCCCTTCCCCGTGGACTTTGACGGGAAGGGAGACGGCATCATCCGCCGCTTCCCTGGCACCATGACGGTGACGGAGTTCTCCCAGCAGCCCGTGCTGGCCGCTTTGCAGGCTGAGTTACTGGACCGGGGATGTCCCCCCCTTCCCATGACGTTGGTGAGCGAGCCCGACGCCGTCCTGCTGGCCGCTGGGGTCCAGCAGCCGGGATGCAGCCGGTACGTGGGCCTTACCTGGGGCAGCAGCGTCGATGTTGGCTTCGCCGCCCCGGGCAGCATCGTCCTGCGGTGGCGCGGCATCCCTGGGGACCTAATGCTGTTTGACAGCGGACTTTCCCAGGCCCAGTGCGTCCCCTTCGGCCAGGTGGATTTCTCCAAGGACCGGGACAGCTATGCCCCTGGCAAAGATCTCTATCTAAAGATGGTCTCCACCGACTACCTGGGGGAGGTCTACCGGCTGGTGATGATCAAGGCCGCCGAGGCCAAACTCCTCTCCTTCGGGTGCAGCCGGGATGTGCTCTCCCTGCGGTGGCTGGACTTGGATACCCTGGCCGAGTTTCTCACCGACCCAGAAAAAGGAGACACCCTAGCCCACTTCTGCCGGGAGCCAGAGGACCGGGAAGTCGGCCTGGCCGTGGGGCAGGCCGTCCTGGACCGGGCCGCCAAACTTCTGTGCGTGGGCCTGGCCTCGGTCCTCCAGTTCGTAGGGGCCGGACGGGATCCCAAGGCGCCGGCCTGCGTAGGCCTGCACGGCGCCGCCTTTTCCTTCCCCCCGGTGAAGGCCGCATGGGAACACCAGGTACAGACCTACCTGCGGGACACCCTGGGCCTTTCCGTCACGCTATGCTATGGCGAGAATATGCTCCCCACCGGCGCCGCCGCCGAGGCCCTCTATTCTCGCTGACCCCTTTGCAAACGAAAGAAACTACAAAGGAGAACCACTATGAAAATCATTGGTATCAACGGCAGCCCCCGGGCCAAGGGCAACACCCGCCTGGCACTGGACACCATGGGAGAGGTCTTTGCCCAGGAAGGGGTGGAATTTGACATCCTCCACATTGGCCACAAGCTCTCCCCCTGCTCCGGCTGCTTCCGCTGCGCCAAAACCCACACCTGCACCCTCCCGGACGACGGCCTGAACGCCATGTATGAACAGCTCATCCAAGCAGACGGAATCGTCCTGGCCTCCCCAGTGTATTTCGCCTCGGTGACCAGCGGGATGCGCTGCTTCCTGGACCGCATCGGCTGCATCGACATGAACAACGGCCGGAAGCTGCGGATGAAGGTGGGCGTCCCGGTGGCCGTGGCCCGCCGGGCAGGGGTCGTAAACGCCGTGGACGAGCTTTTCCACTACCTCAACTACGCCCAGATGCTCATCCCCGGTTCCCTCTACTGGCCCTTGGCCTTTGGGCAGGCCCCTGGGGAAGTGGCCCAGGATGCGGAGGGCATCCAGACTCTCCAAGTGTTAGCCCAGGAAATGGTCTATGTGATGAAGGTTCTGGACGCCGGCAAAGCGCAGGTCCCCCTGCCTCCCCTGCCCAGAAAAGTCTACACCAACTTTGTGCGATAAGGGAGGGTGCCACCATGCGCAAGAAATATCTTTTTGCTGCCATTATTCTCGTCGCCCTCTGCGTGGTTCTCATCCTTCTCGGTCTGCGGCAAAGCGGTGCGCTCACCACAGGCAGCACCGCAGAGGGGGGAAGTGCTTCTACACAGACCGAGGTCCAAGCCCCCATCACCGCCACCTTGTCGGTGTGCGGGGACATTATGAGCCATTCCCCCCAGACCAACGACGCCTATGACGCCGCCACAGACACCTACAACTACCGCCCCTGCTTCCAATATGTGAAGCCCTGGATCGAAAATGCCGACTATGCCGTGGCCAACTTTGAGACCACCCTCAACGGCCCACCCTACTCCGGCTATCCCCAGTTCTCCGCCCCGGACGCCTTGGCTGCAGACATCAAGGACACCGGCTTTGACCTGGTGACCACTGCCAACAACCACTCCATGGACAAGGGGTACGATGGCCTGGTCCGTACCCTGGACACCATGGATGCCGCCGGCCTGGCCCACGTAGGCAGCTACCGTACCCAGGAAGAGTGGAACGCCAACCACGGCGTGGTGGTGGCCGATGTGGGCGGCATCTCGGTGGCTTTCCTGGGGTACACTTATGGCACCAACGGCATTGCCATTCCCGAGGACCGTGACTTTTGCCTGAACCGCTTCAACACCGACTATACCGGAAACTGTGAAACCCTGGATCAGGAGGGGCTCTCCCAGGCGCTGGCCTACGCGGAAGGGCTGAACACCGACCTCATCGCCGTGATGATCCACTGGGGCATTGAATACCAAACCCAGCAAAACGCCTACCAGGAGGAAGTGGCCGATTTCCTCATCGCCCATGGGGCTGACCTGATCCTGGGCAGCCACTCCCATGTGCCCCAGCCCATGGAGACCCGCACGGTCACCCTGGAGGACGGGTCCACCCGGTCTGCCTTTGTGGCTTACTCCCTGGGGAACTTCGTCTCCAACCAGAGTCCCGCCACGGTGCAGGTGAATTACACCGACACCACCGCCATCCTCAACCTGGATCTCACCAAGAACTTTGAGACGGGAGAGACCACGGTGACCAACGTCAGCTACGTCCCCCTGCTGGTTCTGAACCGAGGCACTGGCGTGGCAGACCAGTATGTCATCCTAGACGTCAACGACGCCATGGCCGACTACAACGCCGGGGACACCTCCCTGGTGACTGCCGACGTCTATTCCAAACTGGAGTACGCGTTGGAAGGCTGCCACACCATTCTAGGGGAACAGTACGACACCGCCGGGACTCCCCCCACCCAAGAGGCCGCCTAACCCCGACAAACCCATGGAGATACCGTAGAAAGCAAAAAGAAGTCCGTTGCAAAAGCAACGGACTTCTTTTATAATAGAGGGCATCCCCTTGGAAGAACGGAGGACCCATCCATGCTGCACCACCCCATGATTCTGCAATGCCCCTTGTTTCAAGGGCTCCCGCCGGACGCGTTGGACTATGCCCTGTCCTACTTTGAGGCCCATGTCAAAGCCTACGAAAAGGGAGACTTTCTCCACCAGGTCTCCTTCCCCCTGGAGCGGTTTGGCCTGGTGTTGTCCGGCACCATCCAGGTCTCCATGGACGACATGGATGGCCACCACATCATCATGAACAACGTCAGCGCCGGCGGCCTCTTCGGGGAGGCCTACTGCTTCCTGGGCACCGATGCCCCCATTTACATCTGCGCGGTCACCGAGGCAGAGGTGCTTTGGATGCGCCCTACCCGGGTCAAGGCGCCCCGCCTCCCCCTCCAGGAGCGGGACCAAATGCTGGCCAACCGGTTTGTGGCGGCTTTGGCCTCCCGCACCCTCTCCCTGAATCAGCGCATCCAAATCCTCTCCCGGCGCACGCTGCGGGAGAAACTCATCACCTTCCTGTCCCAATACGCCACGGCCCAGGGGGACACGTTTACCGTCCCCTTCGACCGGGCCAGCATGGCCAATTTCCTGGGCGCCGACCGCAGCGCCCTGTCCCGGGAGCTGTCTCACCTCCGGAAGGAAGGGGTTTTGGACTATCATCGCAACCAGTTTCGTATCTTAAAGTAACTGTGTTTCCACCGGTTTACAAAGTGGGTTTCGAAACAGCCTGCGCCGCTCACTCCCCCCGGCTGCACAGTGCCGTGAAGTAGTGATAGTAGGGCAGCAGCTCCTCAAAGGCATCCAGCAGTTCCTCCACAAGCCCAGGACTGTAGAGGAGGGCATCCATCTCCCGCTGGCAGGTGAGGTCAATGGTCTTCCGGTTGTACCACTGGTCCAGGGGCGGCTTGGGATGGCCCTTGGCCCGCTTGTACTCCTCCCCCTCCAGCCGGAACCGCGTCTGCTTTTGGAAGGCCCGGGCCAGCTTCATCATGGTCTGGGGATGCTCATCCATGTCCTGACGGAACCGGGCCATGGTGGCGGGCTTCGCCTCATAAATCCCCATGCCATAGGCGTAGCCGGCGGGATAGATCTCAAACCACAGCACCGGCCGTTCTGCCCAGCGGTCCCCAGCCATACGCAGGGAAAACCAGAGATGGCTTTTGTAGGGCCCCCGGCCATAGAGCCGCCGGGCATCCCGGTAGATTCGGCTCACCCGCACCATGAGGGGCAATGCCTCGTGGCGGGCCGAAAATTTTTCGTATACCTCTTGGGCCAGTTGGCGCATCGGGGTTTGCACATGGTCCAGATAGGTTTGCTTGTGGGCCTCAAACCAAGGGCGCTCGTTGTTGAAGCGAATACCCCAGAGAAAATCATTGGTGACCTGTGAAAAACCTTGAAACATTCTATGATCTCCTTGGACTGGGGAGAAAATGACCTCCCCACGCATAAGATTCTGCTGCCGGGGCAAAGTGAACCATAGGAGATTCCCCCTGCCTGTCCCAACGCAGCGGCTGGTTTTTTATCCTATCACAAAGCAGATCGCTTTGCAATTACTTGGGAAAATATGGATGATCAAATTATTTTTTCTATTTTTGTAAAGACTTTTGTAAAAAACTCTTGCAAAATAAAAAAGAAAGTCCTATAATGTGCGATAGGCTTTTCCTGCCTCATCTTCGATCAGTTTTAGCGGCAAACAACAAATTCTATTCTCACAGTTTGTATAGGTTGACCCTTGCAAAAAGAGAGAGAACGTACTATGATGTAGGCTGATAGTTTTTGGTCTCTGATTTTCCACTCTGCTTTCCCAATGATCGGAGTTTCCTGATATCGCACATAAAAAGGGAGGAAATTTTATTATGTTAGGCAACAGCATCAAAAAATTTGCACTGAGTCAGGCCTTTTCCTACATTGAAAAGGATCCCATCAAAAACTTGGTCCACGTGATGGACATGGTGGACAAATTCGCGGGCGACGGTCCCCAGTCCTTCCCCCGTCAGCGTAAAGCCATCCGCGATGCTGTCACCAACGAGAACTCCACCGCCCATAAGCTGGTGGTTCGTATGATGACCGAAATGGACCTCGGCTTCACCGAAACCCTGCTGTCCAACTTCTTCCTCAACGCCAGCATCACTGGTTGGAAGAAGGGCGACGAAATCCGTAAGAAATACAATTGCAACGTGCCCTGGGCCATCCTGCTGGATCCCACCTCTGCCTGCAACCTGCACTGCAAGGGCTGCTGGGCCGCAGAGTATGGCAATAAGCTGAACCTCACCTACGACGAGATTGACAGCATCATCCGTCAGGGCAAGGAAATGGGCACTTACTTCTATATCTATACCGGCGGCGAACCCCTGGTGCGGAAGAAGGACCTCATCAAGCTCTGCGAAGTCCACTCCGACGCCATCTTCATGTGCTTCACCAACGGCACCCTCATTGACGAGCAGTTCGCTGCCGACATGATGCGGGTGAAGAACTTCGTCCCCGTTATCAGCGTGGAGGGGTACGAGGAGTCCATGGACTCCCGCCGTGGTGACGGCACCTACCAGAGAGCCGTGAAGGCCATGAACCTGCTGAAGAGCCACCGCCTGCCCTTCGGCAACTCCATCTGCTATACCAGCGTCAACATCAAGGACGTCAGCACCGAGGCCTATGTGGACCAGCTGGTGGACTGGGGTTCCTACTTCGTGTGGTACTTCCACTACATGCCCGTGGGCAAGGACGCCGTGCCCGAGCTGCTCCCCTCCCCCGAGCAGAGAGAGCACATGTACCACCAGATTCGTACCCTCCGCGGCAAGAAGCCCATCTTCATGCTGGACTTCCAGAACGACGGCGAGTATGTGGGCGGCTGCATCGCCGGCGGCCGGCGTTACCTCCACATCAACGCCAATGGCGACTGCGACCCCTGCGTGTTCATTCACTACTCCGACTCCAACATCCGGGAAAAGACCCTGCTGGAGGCCCTGCGCTCCCCCCTGTTCATGGCCTACCACGACGGGCAGCCCTTCAACGACAACCACCTGCGTCCCTGCCCCATGCTGGAGAATCCCGAGAAGCTGCGGGAGATCGTCCACAAGTCCGGCGCCCATCCCAGCGATGTCACCGCTGTGGAAGAGGTCGACGATCTGTGCGCCAAGTGTGACAGCTACGCAGAGAATTGGCAGCCCACTGCCGACCGCCTGTGGGAATGCTCCCACGGCTGTGCCTCCTGCCAGAAGATGGCTGCGGGGAAGTAATCCAAAGTTTACAATCTATTCCTTGTTATTCCTGACGAAAAATAGTATACTACCTTTGGTTACACGGACCGGAGGCCTAATGGGCCATGTGCCCTGGGCCTCCGGTTTTTGTTTCCCAAACTCCCAGAAATCGGAGGCACGCCTATGCCTGCACTGAACCAACCCGCCGGCCCCTCCGGACAGGGACCTGCGGGCCTCACCACCGCCCAGGTTCGAAAACGGATCCAAGCTGGCCAGGTCAACACCCCGCCAGAATCTCCCACCAAAACGGTGAAGCGGATTGTCCTGGAGAATCTCTTCTCCTTCTTTAACATCATCTTCTATATCATCGCCGGTTTTCTGATCGCGGTGGGCTCTTTCGGAGAGTTGATTTTCCTCCTGGTGGTGGCCGCCAACACTGCCATCGGCATCATCCAGGAGCTCCATGCCAAGAAAAAATTGGACTCCCTCTCCCTCCTCTCTGCCCCACGGTCCCAAGTGGTTCGAGATGGAATCGAAGGCACCATCCCCACCAGCCACTTGGTACAGGATGACCTGGTCATCCTCTCCGCCGGCAACCAAATTCCGGCCGATGCCAAAGTGGTCTCCGGCAGTGTCCAGGTGAACGAGTCCCTGATCACCGGTGAGTCGGACGAAATCACCAAAGGGGAGGGCAGCGAGCTGCTCTCCGGCAGCTTTGTTGTCTCTGGCAAGTGTTACGCCGTGCTCACCCATGTGGGGGCAGAGTCCTATGCTTCCCGCCTGACCAACGAGGCCAAAAAATCCAAAAAGAGCCACCTGCCTGGGATGATGCGCTCCTTGAACCGGTTGCTCATCGGCATCGGCATCCTCATCGTCCCCATCGGAGGGCTGCTGTTTTACCGGCAATACTCCCTCCTCCACCTGACTGTAAAGGAAGGGGTGGAGACCACCGCCGCCGCCGTTATCGGCATGATCCCCGAAGGGCTGTACCTGATGGTGAGTTTGGCCCTGGCCGCCAGCGTCTTGCGCCTGGCCCAGCGAAACACCTTGGTACAGGATCTCAAGTGCACCGAGACCCTGGCCCGGGTGGACGTGCTGTGCGTAGACAAAACCGGCACCATCACCCAGCCGGAAATGGCCTACTGCGGCCTGCTCCCTCTGGACACCCAGCTGACCCAGGAGGGGCTGGAAACCGTCCTGTCCGACTTTGTCTCCAACATGGAGCCGGACAACGAAACCATGCAGGCCCTGCAGAAGGCCCTGAAGCGGGATGACTTCCGCAAGGCCGTCCAGGTCCTGGGCTTCTCCTCTGAGACCAAATACAGCGCTGTCTCCTATGGCGAGGAGGAGAGCTACGTCCTGGGGGCCCCGGAATTCATTCTAGGGGCGGAGGGCTATGCCCCCCACCGGGCCGTGGCAGAGGAGGCCATGGCCGACGGCAGCCGGGTGCTTCTCCTGGCCGCCTGCCGCCCGGGGCCCAACGGCCGGGGCATTGCCGACCCCCATCCCTTGGCCTTCATATTGCTGCGCAACCCCGTCCGGGAAAACGCCAAGGAGACCTTTGCCTACTTCCGGGACCAGGGCGTGACCATCAAAGTGATCTCCGGGGACAACCCCGTCACCGTGGCTGCCGCCGCCCGGGAGGCCGGGATTGAAGGGGCCGACAAGTACGTGGATGCCTCCACCCTGACCACGGAGGCCGAGGTCGCCGCCGCTTGCGAGACCTATAACGTCTTCGGCCGGGTGAAGCCCAATCAGAAGAAACAGCTCATCCAAGCCCTCCAAAGCAAGAAACACACCGTGGCCATGACCGGTGACGGCGTCAACGACGTGCTGGCCCTGAAGGAGGCCGACTGCAGCGTGGCCATGGCCTCCGGCAGTGACGTGGCTGCCCAGATCTCTGACCTGGTGCTGATGAACTCCGACTTCTCCTCCATGCCCTCGGTGGTGGCCGAGGGGCGCCGGGTTATCAACAACATTGAACGGGCCGCCTCGCTGTACCTGGTGAAGAACATCTTCTCCCTGATCCTAGCCGTCATCTCCATCACAGCGGCCTTCTCCTATCCTCTGACCCCCTCCCAGCTCACGCTGATGAGCCTGTTGGCCATTGGTATCCCCTCGCTGATCCTGGCCTTGGAGCCCAACGAGAACTTGGTTCAAGGGAAGTTCCTCCGAAACGCCATTCTCCGGGCGCTCCCTGCGGCTTTCACAGACCTATTCATTATCATCTTTGTCCTGCTCTTCCAGCAGGCCTTCCAGATCAACAACAATGAGATCTCCACCATCACCGCGCTGCTGGTGACCATTGTGGGCTTCTTCATGCTCTGGAAGGTGGCCAAGCCTGTGAACAGACTCCATGTGGGCATGATGGCCGGACTGATCGCCGCCCTGGTGTTCATTGTCCTCTTCCTCCCGGGACTCTTCTCCCTGTCCCCCTTGTCCTTCGGTGGATATCTCATTCTGATCCTGTTTACCCTGCTGATCCCCTCGGTGATCTGGCTGCTGAACAAGGCCCTGGAGGGGCTCCTGCTCCTTCTGCAGAAAGCAGAGGGCGGCAAGCGCGCTGCCTGAGCACCACAACGAGAGGCACGTCCCCCTTCCCAACACCGTAAAAAACCGGACCCATGACGGGTCCGGTTTTTTTGCGGTTATATCGTTGGAAACAGAAGGATCGACTCTCAGGCCTCTTCCTCGGGCTGGGCCTTCTCCGCCTCTGCAGCACGGACCAGCTTGGCAGTGTCCAGGGCGATCATCAGCTCCTCGTTGGTGGGGATCATGAGGATCTTGTTGGGGGAGTCGTCGGTGGAGATGATGGCCTCCTTGCCGCGGACCTTGTTCTTCTCGGGGTCCAGCTTCAGGCCCAGGAACTCCAGGCCCTCCACGATCCGGGCGCGGAGGGTGGGGGAGTTCTCGCCCACGCCGGCGGTGAAGACCACGGCGTCCAGGCCGCCCATGGCGGCGGCACAGGAGCCGATGCGCTTGGTGACCTTGTAGCAGAAGACGTCAATGGCCAGCTGGGCGCGCTCGTTGCCCTCGGCAGCGGCGGCCTCCAGGTCACGGAAGTCGGAGGAGATGCCGGAGATGCCCAGCACGCCGGACTCCTTGTTCAGGGCGCTCTCCACGCGCTTGGTGGAGTTGCCCCGCTGGTCCACGATGTAGTCCACGATGGCCGCGTCGATGGCGCCGGCACGGGTGCCCATGGGCAGGCCGTCCTGGGGAGTGAAGCCCATGGAGGTGTCGATGGACTTGCCGAACTTCACAGAGCAGGTGGAGGCACCGTTGCCCAGGTGGAGGCTGGCGATGCGCAGCTCCTCAATGGGGCGGCCCAGCAGGGCGGCGGCCCGCTCGGTGACGTACTGGTGGGAGGTGCCGTGGAAGCCGTAGCGGCGGACCTTGTTCTCGGTGTACCAGCGGTAAGGCACGGCGTAGATGTAAGCCTTGGGGGGCATGGTCTGGTGGAAGGCGGTGTCGAACACAGCCACCATGGGGGTGTTGGGCATGACTTCCTTGCAGGCCTCGATGCCGGTGATGTTGGCGGGGTTGTGGAGGGGGGCCAGGGGGATGCACTCCCGGATGCCCTTCATCACGTTCTTGTCGATGATCACGGAATGGGTGAACTCCTCACCGCCGTGCACCACACGGTGGCCCACTGCGTCAATCTCAGACATATCTTTGATGACACCGTAGTAGTTGTGGGTGAGCACTTCCATCACCAGCTTGATGGCAGCCTCATGGTCGGGCATATAACGGTCGGCGTCATAGACATCCTTACCGGTGGGGGTGTGCTTGATGTGGCCGTCCAGGCCGATCCGCTCGCACAGGCCCTTGGCCAGCACTTCCTTGGTATCGGGATCCAGCAGCTGATACTTCAGGGAAGAGCTACCTGCATTGATGACCAAAATTTTCATGGTATTTTCCACTCCTTACTCGTAAATCCTTGGGATGGTTCTTGCTTGTTTGCCCCCTAGGGGGTAAAATAGTTCATACAGGAATATATTAGCCCATTTTGCGGGAAAGGACAACTGTTTTTTCCCCAAATTTCAAAATTTTTCCGAGGGGTGGTTGGTCCATGCATACAATCGGCATCATCGCGGAATATAACCCCTTTCACAGCGGCCACCGGCACCACATCCAGGCGGTGCGCCAGGCCTTTGGCGCAGACTGCGCCGTGGTCTGTGCCATGAGCGGCAACTGGGTCCAGCGGGGGGAGGCCGCCTTGGCAGACAAGTGGACCCGGACTGCCCTGGCCCTCCACCAGGGGGTGGACCTGGTGGTGGAACTGCCCACCCCTTGGGCGGTGTCCTCGGCAGAACCCTTTGCCCGGGGCGGGGTGGGCCTGCTCACCGCCACCGGGGTGGTGGACACCTTGAGCTTCGGCAGCGAAGCGGGGGCGCTGCCCCCCTTGCAGGCCGCAGCGGACTGCCTGGCCTCCCCTGCCTGGCAGGAAGTGCTGCGCCAGGGGCTGGCAGAGGGTCTCTCCTTCCCGGTGGCCCGGCAGCAGGCCGCTACGGCCCTTCTCGGGGACGCTGCCCGCTGTCTCCAGGGACCCAACAATAATTTAGGGGTAGAGTACTTGCTCGCCCTGCGTGCCTTGGAGAGCCCGCTGCGGCCTCACACCGTCCCTCGCCAGGGGGCGGGGCACGATGAGGGGCCTTCCCCCTCCTCCCCCCATGCCTCTGCCAGCTACCTGCGGGAGAGGATCCTGGCCGGGGACCCTGCCCCCCTCACCCCATACCTCACCGCCCCAGAGGAGGCCACCCTGCGGCAGGATCCCGCCGCGCTGGACTTCGGGCGTCGGGGGGTGCTGGCCCGGCTGCGGACCATGACGGAGGAAGACTGGTCCCGGCTGCCTGACAGCGGGGAGGGGCTGCACCACCGCCTCTTCGCCGCCGCCCAGGAGGCCACTTCCCTGCCCCAGCTCTATGCCCTGGCCAAGACCAAACGCTATCCCCTGGCCCGGATTCGGCGGCTGGTCTTGTGGGCTTTCCTGGGGCTCACAGCCGAGGACCGGCCTGCTGCCCTCCCCTATCTTCGGGTCCTGGGCTTCACCCAACGGGGGCAGATTCTCCTGAGGCAGATGAAGACCGCCGCCTCCCTGCCCATTCTGGTGAAGCCCGCCCACGCTGCCCGCCTGCCGGAGGAGGCCCGCCGCCTCTTCGCGCTGGAGGCCCGGTGCACCGCCCTCTACGATTTGTGCCGCCAGAAGTTTGGCCAAACCCCTGGAAAGAATGAGTATACGCAGAATCCCATCCGTCTTTAACCCCCAAAACTGCAACCGCACCGGCCCAAACAGGGCCGGTGCGGTTGTTTCTTTCGCAAATAGGTTGTGTTTAGAAGAGGCCTTCGATCCGTCCGTTCTCGTCCACGTCGATCTTCTCTGCGGCGGGAACCTTGGGCAGGCCAGGCATGGTGAGGATCTCCCCAGTGAGGGCCACGATAAAGCCGGCCCCAGCGGAAACCTTCAGGTTCCGCACGGTGACGGTGAAGCCCTCCGGCGCTCCCAGGAGGGAGGCGTTGTCCGAGAAGCTGTACTGGGTCTTTGCCATGCAGATGGGGTAGGTGCCGTAGCCCTGGTCCGTCAGCTGCTTGGCCTGCTTCTTGGCGTTGGAGGTGAGAACTACGTCCTTGCCGTGGTAGATCTTGGTGACAATGGTCTGGAGCTTCTCCTCAATGGTGGTGTCCAGCTCATAGGAGGGATGGTAGTGGTTGGGCTGCTCACACAGGCGGACCACTTCCTCGGCCAGGGCACGGCCGCCCTCGCCCCCCTTGGCCCACACCTCGGAGAGGGCCACGTTGACCCCCAGTTCCTTGCACTTGGCCTCGATGAGGGCCAGTTCTGCCTCGGTGTCCAGGGGGAAGCGGTTGATGGCCACCACGCAGGGCAGGCCAAAGACCTTGGTGATGTTCTCCACATGGCGCAGGAGGTTGGGCAGGCCCTTCTCCAGGGCTTCCAGGTTCTCGGTGCCCAGGTCGGCCTTGGCGACACCGCCGTGGTGCTTCAGGGCCCGCACCGTGGCCACCACCACCACCGCGTCGGGGTGGATGTCCGCCATGCGGCACTTGATGTCCAGGAATTTCTCCGCCCCCAGGTCGGCGCCGAAGCCGGCCTCGGTGACCGCATAGTCCCCCAGTTTCAGGGCCGCCTTGGTGGCCATGATGGAGTTGCAGCCGTGGGCGATGTTGGCAAAGGGGCCCCCGTGGATGAGGGCAGGAGTGCCCTCCAGTGTCTGGACCAGGTTGGGTTTCAGCGCGTCCTTCAGCAGGGCGGTCATGGCCCCGGCGGCCTTCAGATCCCCAGCGGTGACGGGCTTGTCATCGTAGGTGTAGGCCACCACCATGCGGCTCAGCCGCTCCTTCAAATCGGTGATGGAGGTGGCCAGGCAAAGCACCGCCATGACCTCGGAGGCCACGGTGATGTCGAACCCGTCCTCCCGGGGCACGCCCTGCATCCGGCCGCCCAGGCCGTCTACAATGTTGCGCAGCTGGCGGTCGTTCATGTCCACGCAGCGCTTCCAGGTGATCTTCTTCACGTCAATGCCCAGGGAATTGCCCTGCTGGATGTGGTTGTCCAGCATCGCGGCCAGCAGGTTGTTGGCTGCGCCAATGGCGTGGAAGTCCCCGGTGAAGTGGAGGTTGATGTCCTCCATAGGCACCACCTGGGCATAGCCGCCGCCGGCGGCCCCGCCCTTCAGGCCGAAAACCGGGCCCAGAGAGGGCTCCCGCAGGGCCACCACGGATTTCTTGCCGATCTTTCGCAGGCCGTCGGCCAGGCCCACGGTGGTGGTGGTCTTCCCCTCCCCGGCAGGGGTGGGGGTGATGGCGGTGACCAGGATCAGCTTGCCGTCTGGTCCCTGGTGGTCCTGGAAAAACTTGGTGTCGATCTTGGCTTTGTAGTTGCCGTACTGCTCCAGGTACTCCTCCGCAATGCCGGCCTCCCGGGCGATGTCCCGAATGTGCTGCATGGGGCAGGCCTGGGCGATCTCAATGTCACTCCGCATGGGAATCCTCTCCTTTCTTTTCTGGAAAACTTGGCTGGATCAATGGGCTTACTGGCCGCCGCTGGTGGTGCGGAGGGTGACGTCATGGTAGCCGCCCTCCACAATGCTGGTGGCAGAGACCAGGGTGAGCTTGGCGTTCTGCTGCAGGTCGGGAATGGTGATCACGCCGCAGTTGCACATGGTGGACTTGACCTTGTACAGGCTCTTCTCCACGTTGTCGTGGAGGGAACCGGCGTAGGCCACGTAGGAGTCCACGCCTTCCTCAAAGGCCAGGTCGTTCTTACCACCCAGGTCATAGCGTTGCCAGTTGCGGGCGCGGTTAGACCCCTCGCCCCAATATTCCTTCACGTAGGCGCCGTTGACCATGAGTTTGTTGGTGGGGCTCTCGTCGAACCGGGCGAAGTACCGGCCCAGCATCAGGAAGTCGGCCCCCATGGCCAGGGCCAGGGTCATGTGGAAGTCAAAGACGATGCCGCCGTCGGAGCAGATGGGCACATAGACGCCGGTCTCCTTGAAATACTCATCCCGGGCCGCTGCCACCTCGATGAGGGCAGAGGCCTGGCCGCGGCCGATGCCCTTGGTCTCCCGGGTGATGCAGATGGAGCCGCCGCCGATGCCTACCTTCACAAAGTCGGCCCCGGCCCGGGCCAGGAAGCGGAAGCCCTCCCGGTCCACCACGTTGCCGGCGCCCACCTTGACGGTGTCGCCGTACTTCTCTCGGATGAAGTCGATGGTCTTTTTCTGCCAGACGGAGTATCCCTCGGAGGAGTCGATGCACAGGATATCGGCCCCGGCCTCCACCAGGGCGGGCACCCGCTCCTCGTAGTCCTTGGAGTTGATGCCGGCCCCCACCAGGTAGCGCTTGTCGGCGTCCTGAAGGGCCAGGGGATGCTCCTTGTGCTCGGAGTAGTCCTTGCGGAAGACGAAGTACATCAGGTGATCCTCGTCGTCCACCACCGGCAGGGCGTTGAGCTTATTGTCCCAAATGATGTCGTTGGCCTCCTTCAAGGTGGTGGAGGCAGGGGCGGTGATGAGCTTTTCCCGGGGGGTCATAAAGTCCCGCACGGGAACGTCGGTGCTCATCCGGGTCACCCGGTAGTCCCGGCTGGTGACCAGCCCCAGGAGCTTGCCGTTGGGGGTGGCATCCTCGGTGATGGCCACGGTGGAGAAGCCGTTCTTCTCCTTCAGGGCCAGCACATCCGCCAGGGTATGGTCCGGGGTGAGGTTGGAGGCGCTGATGACGAAGCCGGCCTTACTGCTCTTCACCCGGCGGACCATGGCGGCCTCATCGGCGATGGACTGGGAGCCGTAGATGAAGGACAGGCCCCCCTCCTTGGCCAGGGCCACGGCCAGGGTGTCGTTGGACACGGCCTGCATGATGGCGGAGACCAGGGGGATGTTCAGGCTGATGGGGCACTCCTCCTCCCCCTTCCGATACTTCACCAGAGGGGTCTTGAGGGAGACGTTGTCCGGGATGCACTCCTCAGACGTGTAACCCGGCACCAACAGATACTCACTGAAGGTGTGGGAGGGTTCGGGATAGTAATAAGCCATGTGGGGCTCCTCCTTTCGTTCTCACAGGAAATACTCCACCGCCGAGCGGAAGAGCTTCATGTCATAGTCACCGGGGACGTTCTGATACAGGCCGGGGCCGGTGCGTTCGCTGTGGCCCATCTTACCCAGGACCCGCCCGTCGGGAGAGGTGATACCCTCGATGGCCCAGACGGAGTTGTTGGGGTTAAAGTGGACATCGGCGGTGGGATTGCCTGCCAGGTCCACGTACTGGGTGGCGATCTGCCCGTTGTCCGCCAGCTGCTGGACCAGTTCCTGGGAGGCCAGGAACCGCCCCTCCCCGTGGGAGATGGGCACGGTGTACACCTCCCCGGGCTTGGTGTTCATGAGCCAGGGGGACTTGTTGGAGGCCACCCGGGTGTGTACCAGGCGGGACTGGTGCCGGCCGATGGTGTTAAAGGTGAGGGTGGGGCAATGCTCGTCGGTGTCGACGATCTCCCCGTAGGGTACCAGGCCCAGTTTGATGAGGGCCTGGAAGCCGTTGCAGATGCCCAGCATCAGGCCATCCCGGTTTTTCAGCAGGTCGTGGACCTGGTCCTTCAGCTTCTCTGCCCGGAAGAAGGAGGTGATGAGCTTGGCCGAGCCGTCGGGCTCGTCGCCGCCGGAGAAGCCGCCGGGGAGGAAGACCATCTGGGCCTGGGCCAGCTTCTGGGCCACCAGGTCCATGGACTGGGCAATGTCCCCTGCGGTGAGGTTCTTGATGACCACGATTTCCGGCACGGCCCCCGCCTGGGCCATGGCCTTGGCGGCGTCATACTCGCAGTTGGTGCCGGGGAAGACGGGGATGAGCACCCGGGGCTGGGGGGCCTTGATGAGGGGTTTCTTCCAGCTGTCGCTCTCGTAGGACAGGGTGGGGATGGTCCCCTCGCCTTGGGGGATGTTGCAGGGGTAGATGGGCTCCAGCTTGCCCTCATAGGCCGCCAGCAGCTCCTGGGCGGTGAGGGTCTGGCCGTTCCAGGTGAGGTCGCCGGTCTCCGTGGTGGTACCCAGGGACAGGCCGATGGTTTCCTTATTATCGGTCAGCTCCAGGATGAAGGAGCCGTAGGCATAGGAGAAGAGTTCGTCCAAGGTGCAGCCGGGGTCAAAGGCCAGGCCGATGCCGTTGCCCAGGGACATCTTCAAGATCCCCTCTGCCACCCCGCCATAGCCGGGGGTATAGGCGGCCAGGATCTTGCCCTTCTTCACCAGACGGTTCACCGTCTGGTAGACCTTTTTCAGGGAGGCTGCCACCGGCAGGCCGTCCGGGCCGTACTCGGGGCAGAGCCACACCACCGGATGGCCAGCCCCCTTGAACTCGGGGGAGAGGATGCGGCTCACCTTGTCGGTGGTCACGGCAAAGGACACCAAGGTGGGGGGGACGTCCAGGTCCTCGAAGGAGCCGCTCATGGAGTCCTTGCCGCCGATGGCGGCGATCTCCAACTCCTTCTGGGCCCGGTAGGCCCCCAGTAGAGCGGCCAAAGGCTGGCCCCAGCGGTGGGGATCCTTCCCCAGCTTCTGGAAGTACTCCTGGAAGCTCAGGTAGGTCTCCTTCAAATCGGCACCGGTGGCCACCAGTTTGGACACCGACTCGATGACCGCCAGGTAGGCCCCGTGGTAGGGGCTCTTCTCGGTGATATAGGGGTTATAGCCCCAGGCCATCAGGGAGCAGGTGTCGGTCTCCCCTTCCTCCCGGGAGATCTTGTTGACCATGGCCTGGGTGGGGGTGAGCTGATACTTGCCACCGAAGGGCATGAGGACGGTGCCCCGGCCGATGGTGGAGTCAAACCGCTCCGACAGGCCCCGCTTGGAGCAGACGTTCAGGTCCGCTGCCAGATCCAGGTAGCCCTGGCGGAAGTCCTTCACCTGGTCCTTCAGGATGGACTCCGGAGCGGCGGTGATGGCGGTGGTGTGCTTTTCCACCCCGTTGGTGTCCAGGAAGGCGCGGGCGATGTCCACGATGGTGTTGCCGTTCCAGGTCATGGTGAGGCGGCCCTGGTCGGTGACCGTGGCCACCACCGTGGCCTCCAGGTTCTCCTGGTCGGCCAGTTCCATGAACCGGGGAGCGTCCTGGGCTTCCACCACCACGGCCATCCGCTCCTGGGATTCGCTGATGGCAAGCTCGGTGCCGTCCAGGCCCTCGTACTTCTTGGGGACCTGGTTGAGGTCGATGGCCAGGCCATCGGCCAGCTCGCCGATGGCCACGGAGACCCCGCCGGCGCCGAAGTCGTTGCAGCGCTTAATCAGGCGGGAGGCCTCGGGGTTACGGAAGAGGCGCTGGAGCTTCCGCTCCTCCGGGGCGTTGCCCTTCTGCACCTCCGCCCCGCAGGTCTCCAGGGAGGCGGTGGTGTGGGACTTGGAGGAGCCGGTGGCCCCGCCGCAGCCGTCCCGGCCTGTGCGGCCGCCCAGGAGAATCACCACATCCCCGGGGGCAGGCCGCTCCCGCCGGACGTTGGCGGCAGGGGCAGCGGCGATCACCGCGCCGATCTCCATGCGCTTGGCGGCATAGCCGGGGTGGTAGAGCTCGTCCACCTGGCCGGTGGCCAGGCCGATCTGGTTGCCATAGGAGGAGTACCCCGCAGCCGCCTTGGTGACGATGGTCCGCTGGGGGAGCTTACCGGCCATGGTCTCCTCAATGGGGGTGAGGGGGTTGGCTGCGCCGGTCAGGCGCATGGCGGAGTAGACATAGGACCGGCCGGAGAGGGGGTCCCGGATGGCGCCGCCCACGCAGGTGGCTGCGCCGCCGAAGGGCTCAATCTCCGTGGGGTGGTTGTGGGTTTCGTTCTTAAAGAGGAGGAGCCAGTCCTCCTTGCCGTGGTCGGTGTCCACCTTGATCTTCACCGTGCAGGCGTTGACCTCCTCGGACTCGTCCAGGTGGGGCATCTTCCCCTGCTTTTTCAGGTACTTGGCCACAATGGTGCCGATGTCCATGAGGTTCACCGGCTTGGTGCGGCCCAGGCGCTTGCGGGTGTTCAGATAGTCCTCATAGGTCTGCTGGAGGATGGGGCTCTGGAACTCCACGGCATCGATGGTGGTCAGGAAGGTGGTGTGGCGGCAGTGGTCGGACCAATAGGTGTCGATCACCCGCAGCTCGGTGATGGTGGGGTCCCGGTCCTCAGAGCGGAAGTAATCCCGGCAGAAACGCAGGTCATCCAGGTCCATGGCCAGGCCGTAGTCGGCCACCATGGCGGCCAGGCCGTCCTCGTCCAGCTCCCGGAAGCCGTTGAGGGTGGCCACCGTCTCGGGGATGGCGTAATCCATGGCCAGGGTGTCAAAGGGCTCCAGCGAGGCCTCCCGAGACTCCACGGGGTTGATGAGGTACTTCTTGATGGCAGCCACCTCTTCCGCCGTCAGGTCCCCGGTGAGGTGGTAGACCCGGGCAGAGCGGACCAGGGGGCGCTCCCCCTGGGAGAGGATCTGGATGCACTGGGCGGCAGAATCCGCCCGCTGATCAAACTGGCCGGGGAGGTACTCCACGGCAAAGAGGATGCCCCCCTCCGGGAGGGTGTCCGTCACCAGGTCCAGCTGGGGCTCAGACAGGATGGTCCGGACGCTGTGGTCAAAGAGCTCCGGCGAGATGTTCTCCACATCGTAGCGGTTGAGCAGCCGCAGCCCCTTCAGGGAGGAGATCCCCAGCAGGGTGCGGATGTCGCTGGCCAGGGCGTCGGCCTCGGCGGTGAGGCCCGGCCGTTTTTCTACATATACCCGATATACCATTTACTTTACCTCTTCCTCCGCCCGCAGTGCACGGGCGCCGATGTCCTTACGGCAGTAGGCGTTCTGGAAGGTGACCCGGGCCCCCTCCTGGTAGGCCTTGTCGATGGCCTCCTTCAGAGTGTTCCCCAGGGCCGTAACCCCCAGGACCCGGCCGCCGGAGGTTTTGAGCACGCCGTCCTCCAGCTTGGCCCCGGCCACGAAGACCTCCGCGTCCAGGTCGGCGGGGATGGTGATGGGGAATCCCGTCTCGTACTTCTTGGGATACCCCTCCGAGGCCAGCACCAGGCAGCAGGCGTGCTGGTCCCGGAACTTCACCTCGGTCTCGGCCAGGGTGCCGTTGGCGGTGGCCTCCATGATGGTGAGCAGGTCGCTCTCCAGCAGGGGGAGGACCACCTGGGTCTCCGGGTCGCCGAAACGGCAGTTGTATTCAATGACTTTGGGCCCCTTCTCAGTGAGCATGAGGCCGAAGTAGAGGCACCCCTTGAAGGTGCGCCCCTCGGCGTTCATGGCGCGCATGGTGGGCAGGAAGATGGTGTCCATGCACACCTGGGCGATCTCGTCGGTGTAGTAGGGGTTGGGGGCCACGGTGCCCATGCCGCCGGTGTTGGGGCCGGTGTCCCCATCGCCGATGCGCTTGTGGTCCATGGAGGAGACCATGGGCACCACCACCTTGCCGTCGGTGAAGGAGAGGACCGAGACTTCAGGCCCGGTGAGGAACTCCTCGATGACGATGTGGCTGCCGCTCTCCCCGAAGACCTTGTCCTCCATGCAGGCACGGACGGCGTCCTCCGCCTCCTGCCGGGTCATGGCCACGGTGACCCCCTTGCCCAGGGCCAGGCCGTCGGCCTTGACCACCGTGGGGATGGGGGCGGTTTTCAGGTACTCCAGGGCCTGGTCCATGTCGTCAAAGACCTGGTACTGGGCCGTGGGGATGTGATACTTCTTCATAAGGTCCTTGGAAAAGACCTTGCTGCCCTCCAGAATGGCGGCAGCCTTGTTGGGGCCAAAGCAGGGAATGCCCACGGCCTCCAGCCGGTCCACCGCCCCCAGGACCAGGGGATCGTCAGGCGCCACCACGGCAAAGTCGATGGCATTTTCCTGGGCAAAGGCGGTGATGGCGTCCAGATCCTTGGCGCCAATGCCGGTGCAAATGGCGTCGGCGGCCATGCCGCCGTTGCCGGGGGCGGCATAGATCTGGGTGACCCGGGGGCTCTTTTTCAGGCTCTTGATGATGGCGTGCTCCCGGCCGCCGCCGCCCACAACGAGAATGTTCATTGGGAAGGTCCTCCTTTTCTCAGTGGTGGAACAGGCGCATGCCGGTGAAGGCCATGACCATGTTGTAACGGTTGGCAGTCTCAATCACATTGTCGTCCCGGATGGACCCGCCGGGCTCCACAATGTAGGTCACGCCGGACTTTCTCGCCCGCTCCACGTTGTCCCCGAAGGGGAAGAAGGCGTCAGAGCCCACGGTGACCCCGGTCTGGGTGGCAATCCAGTCCTTCTTCTCCTGGGCCGTGAGGGGCTCCGGACGGACTTTGAACACGGCCTGCCAGGCCCCATCCCGGAGGACGTCCTCATACTCATCGGAGAGGTAGACGTCGATGGCATTGTCCCGGTCGGGCCGGCGGATGCCATCCACGAACTGGAGTCCCAAAGCCTTGGGATGCTGGCGGAGGTACCAGTTGTCCGCCTTGTTCCCTGCCAGGCGGGTGCAGTGGATGCGGCTCTGCTGGCCGGCGCCCACCCCGATAGCCTGCCCGTTCTTCACATAGCACACGGAGTTGGACTGGGTGTATTTGAGGGTGATGAGGGCCACGATCATATCGATCTTGGCCTCCTTGGGCAGGTCCTGGTTCTCGGTGACCAGGTTTGTTAGCAGGGACTCGTCAATCTGAAAGTTGTTCCGGCCCTGCTCAAAGGTGATGCCAAAGACATCCTTGTGCTCCTGGGGAGCGGGGATGTAGTTGGGGTCGATCTTCACCACGTTATAGTTGCCCTTCTTCTTGCTCTTGAGGATCTCCAAGGCCTCGGGGGTGTAGTCCGGGGCGATGATGCCGTCGGAGACCTCGTGCTTGAGGTAGGCGGCGGTGGCGGCATCACAGGTGTCGCTGAGGGCCGCCCAGTCGCCGTAGGAGCACAGCCGGTCCGCCCCCCGGGCCCGGATGTAAGCGCAGGCGATGGGGCTGAGCTCGGCGGCAGGGTCCACAAAGTAGATGGCCTTGTCCGTCTCGCTCAGGGGCAGGCCCACGGCAGCCCCCGCGGGGGAGACGTGCTTGAAGGAGGCCGCGGCAGGCAGGCCGGTGGCCTCCTTGAGCTCCTTCACCAGCTGCCAGGAATTCAGGGCGTCCAAGAAGTTAATGTACCCCGGCTTGCCGTTGAGGACCTCCAGGGGCAGGTCACCCCCGCCCTGGAGGAAGATGCGGGCAGGCTTCTGGTTGGGGTTACAACCGTATTTCAGTTCCAGTTCGTTCATGGGATTCTCCCTCTCCTCTCACTGATATTTGTTCACGATGCGCTCTTCCCACGTCCCCGTGGCCAGGTCGGTGTAGCGGACGTAGAGGGAGATCTTGTTGGCTTCGTTGAGGTTGGACCAGAGTAGGTTCACGCAGTCCTCCAGAGTGTCCGGAATGGCCACCCGCTCGGGTTCCCCCTGGAAGGTGGGGATGGGGTTGCCGTCGGTGACGTAGGTATGGAGGAAATGGCCCACCCCGGCCAGGCCCGGGTAGGCGAAGGTGTACCGGGCGCAGGCGGTGCCTTCGGCATCGGCGCTCTTCAGGATGGAGAGCTTGTAGCTGCCGTCCGGGGAGAGCAGGCCAGAGATCCGGGGGGTCCAGTTGGGCCCGTCGGGCTCAAAGGCCCGGGTGGACAGGGCCTGCTCAAAGGGAAGGCCCTGCTCCAGGAAGTCCCGGATGGTGTCGGTCTGGTCCCCGTTGGTGACGATGAGGCCCCGGCCCATCTGCCGGACGGGGTGGTAGATGATGAGGCTGGGGTCAGCCAGCTTCGCCGGGTCATAGGCCTGGGTGCGGATGCCGTCGGGTTCCTTCACGAAGACCCGGTTGCGGCTGTTCTCGCTGCGGCCCATGATGAAGTAGGCCGCCACCGACTGCTTCCCGTCGGCGGTCTTTCCCAGAACAATGCCCCGGCCGGGGTAGGGGTTCCCTGCCAGCAGGGCTGCCAGGTCGTGGGTTTCGTAGACGTTCATTGGTCCTTCTCCCTCCTGATCTCTTCCGATATCATCTGGGTGGCCTGGGGCAGGAGGATCCACTCCGCCTGCTCCATCACCCGTCGCTGCAGCACTTCCGGGGTGTCCCCAGGCAGCACCTCCACCGCCTTTTGGAGGAGGATCTCTCCCCCGTCAGGCACTTCGTTGACGAAGTGGACGGTGGCACCGGTGACCTTCACCCCATAGGCCAGGGCGGCCTCGTGAACCTTCAGCCCATAGTATCCCTTCCCGCAGAAGGAGGGGATCAGCGAGGGGTGGACGTTGAGGATCCGCCGGGGCCAGCGGCTGGTAAAGTCTTCACTGAGAATGCTCATAAACCCGGCCAGGACGATGAGCTCCACCTCGTGGTCCGCCAGGGCCTGGGCAATGGCGGCCTCAAAGGCAGCCTGGCTGCCCAGTTCCTTCCGGCTGCACACCACCGCGGGGACCCCTGCCTGGGCCGCTCGGGTGAGGGCATAGGCCTTGGCGTTGCTGGCAACCACCAGGACGATCTCTCCGTCGGTGAGCAGGCCGCTCTGTTGGGCATCCAGCAGCGCTTGAAGGTTGGTGCCCCCGCCGGAGACCAGCACGGCGATTTTTGTCTTTACCATAGGATCACGCCCTCGTCCCCGGGCACGATCTCACCCAGGCGCACGGGGGTCTCCCCGGCGGCCTGGAGGGCGGCCATGGCCTGGTCGGCCTCCTCTTTGGCCACCACCACGGTCATGCCGATGCCCATGTTGAAGGTGTTGAACATCTCCCGCCGGGGGATGTTCCCCTTGGCCTGGATGAGGTCAAAGATGGGCAGGACGGGCACGTCAGCTTCCTTGATCTTGGCGGTCATCCCCTGGGGCAGGCTGCGGGGGATGTTCTCATAGAAGCCCCCGCCTGTGATGTGGGAGACCGACTTAATGGTCACCTTCTCCATAAGGGCCAGGATGCTCTTCACATAGATCCGGGTGGGGGTGAGAAGGGTCTCCCCCAGGCTCTTGCCCCCCAAGGCCTCCACGGGAGCCTTCAGGTCGGTGTGCTCCACGTCCAACACCTTGCGCACCAGGGAGAACCCATTGGAGTGCACCCCGGAGGAGGGCAGACCCAGGATCACATCCCCGGGCTGGATCTTGGTCTTGTCAAAGACTTTGGCCTTGTCCACCACGCCCACAGAGAAGCCTGCCAGGTCGTACTCGTCCACGGGGTAGAACCCGGGCATCTCGGCGGTCTCCCCGCCGATGAGGGCGGCCCCGGACTGCACGCAGCCCTCGGCCACGCCGGAGACGATCTGGGCGATCTTCTCCGGCACGTTTTTCCCGCAGGCGATGTAGTCCAGGAAGAACAGGGGCTTGGCCCCCACGCAGATGATGTCGTTGACGCACATGGCCACGCAGTCGATGCCCACGGTGTCGTGCTGGTCCATGAGGAAGGCCAGCTTGAGCTTGGTGCCCACCCCGTCGGTGCCGGAGACCAGGACAGGGTGGGTGATCCCCGTCAGGTCCAGTGCAAACAGGCCGCCGAAGCCGCCAATGTCAGACAGGGCGCCGGCGGTCATGGTCTTGGCAATGTGGGTCTTCATGAGCTCCACCGCTTTGTAGCCGGCAGTAATGTCCACCCCGGCGGCGGCGTAGCTGTCGGATCTCGATTGCTGATTCATCACACTCATTCCTTTCCGCTCCAGCAGTAGGTGCAAACCTTACAGGGCTCCAGGCCGATGGCCTGGATGAGCTTGTCCAGAGACTGATACTCCAGGGAGGTGAAATGGAGCTTTTCACAGATGGTCTCCCGGAGCTTCTTCCCCCGCTCGGTATTGGGGTCGCTGTACTCCTCCAGGTGCTGGTCGCCTGCCTCCCCTTCCAGTTCGTAGATGGTACGGCGGGCGATGAGCTCCATGGGCGAACGGCTGGTGGAGAAGTTCAAGAACTTACAGCCATACATAATGGGGGGGCAGGCAGAACGGATGTGGACCTCCTTAGCGCCGTTGGCGTAGAGGAACTCCACTGTCTCCCGCAGCTGGGTGCCCCGGACGATGCTGTCATCCACAAAGAGGAGCTTTTTGCCCTCGATGAGCTCGTGGACGGGGATCTGCTTCATTTTAGCCACCCGATCCCGCTCCTTCTGGTTGGTGGGCATGAAGCTGCGGGGCCAGGTGGGGGTGTACTTGATAAAGGGGCGGGCAAAGGGGATGCCGCTCTCGTTGGCATAGCCGATGGCGTGGGGGGTGCCGGAATCCGGAACGCCGCTGACATAGTCAATGTCCTGGGCGGAGCCGTTTTCCTTATCGGTCTTGGCCAGCAGGGCGCCGTTTCGGTTGCGCATGACCTCCACGTTGATCCCCTCGTAGTTGGAGTTGGGGTAGCCGTAATAGGTCCACAGGAAGGCGCACACCCGCATCTCCTTCTCCGGAGGCAGGAGGGTCTCCCACCCGGACTCGGTGATTTTCACCACCTCTGCCGGGCCCAGTTCGTAGGCGTCGTGGTAGCCCATCTTCTGGTAGGCGAAGGACTCAAAGGCCACGCAGCAGCCCTCGTCATCCTGGCCGATGTGGATGGGCAGGCGGCCGAACTTGTCCCGGCCGGCGATGATGTAGTCGGGGGTCATGATGAGGACGGAAACCGTCCCCTCCACCACCTCTTGGGCATAGCGGATGCCCTCGGCGATGGTGGGCCGCTGGCTGATAAGGGTGGCCACCAGTTCGTTGGAGTTCACCCGGCCGCCGCTCATGGCCTCGAAGTGGCCGTCGGCATCGTCCAGCAGCTGCTGGATGAGCTGGTCCTCGTTCTTAATGACCCCCACCACGCAGATGGCATAGGTGCCGTGGACGGAGCGCACCAACAGAGGCTGGGGATCGGTGTCACTGATGCTGCCGATGCAGCGCTTGCCCACCATCTCCCCCACCGTCCGGTCAAACTTGGTGCGGAAGGGGGCGTTCTCGATGTTATGGATCTCCCGCTGGAACCCCAGTTCCGGGTCCCAGGCGGCCATGCCGCCCCGGCGGGTGCCTAAGTGGGAGTGATAGTCTGTGCCAAAATAGACGTCTAACACCACGTCACGGTTGGAAATGGCACCACAAAAACCACCCATGGTTCATCCCTCCTTTTTCAGTGTTCCGCGTTAAACGCTTCCTCTACTTTGGCATTCTTCTCCAGCACCTTTTGGGACTCTGCGGCTCTGGCCTTGCGGAGCTTGTCCGCCAGGTCCGCATCGGAGACTGCCAGAATCTGGATGGCCAGGAGGGCGGCATTGGCAGCCCCATCGATGGCCACAGTGGCTACGGGAATGCCCGTGGGCATTTGAACGGTGGAGAGCAGCGCGTCCAGCCCATCCAGGGTGGAGGACTTCACCGGGATGCCAATCACCGGCAGCACGGTGTTGGCGGCCAGCGCACCGGCCAGGTGGGCTGCCTTGCCTGCGGCAGCGATGATCACGCCGAACCCCTTTTCCTGGGCAGTCCGGGCAAAGGTACCGGCCTGCTCCGGCGTGCGGTGGGCGGAGTAGACATGCACCTCATAGGGCACCCCGTACTCCTTCAGTTTATCCATGGCTTTTTCCACGACGGGCAGGTCGCTGTCACTGCCCATGATGACACCTACTTTTTTCATAAAAACCATCCTCTCTGATCCTCGTGGGCCGACACCGTTCGCCACAGTAATACGAAAAAAAGACAGTCCAATTCCCTTCTTGTGAAAATTGAACTGCCCAGACGGTCGGCCACAATGATGCTTTTTGCTCCCTGTGGTTGGTCCACTTCCGTCAGTCACAAAAAGTTCTCGATTGTACGTTTGTCATTATACTATAGCCGGTTCTGTTTCGCAAGCGATATCCGAAAAGAAACTGCAAAAGAACCCAGCAGGGGCACCCCCTCCCCTTCCCCAAAACCAGACAACACCGCGGGGCATTTGGCATTGCCCCGCGGTGAAATCATGTCCCGTGTGAAAGATTATTGTTTGCTCTCTTCTTCGATTTTCTTGGCCTCTGCTTTGTTGGCAAAGTGCCGCTTCGTTTCCCGAACCACTACGCCGGACAAGGCGATCACGGCAATCAAGTTCGGGATGGCCATGAGGCCGTTGAGGGTGTCGGCGATGTCCCAGGCGAGACCCAGGTCCATCGTGGCGCCCACCACAATGATGATGATGAAAATGATCTGATAGGGCCGGATCGCCTTGGAGCCAAAGATGAACTCGCAGGCCCGGGTACCGTACAGAGCCCAGCCCAGCACCGTGGAGTAGGCGAACAGCGCCAAGCCCACAGCAATCAGCAGAGAACCGAACTGGTCACCGAAGACGGTGCCGAAGGCGGCCACGTTCAGGCCGGTGTCGCCTTCTGTACCATAGTTCAGGTCCAGGCCCGCGCCCTTCGCAGCGCAGAGGATGGTCAGACCGGACAGGGTGCAGATGATGATGGTGTCCACGAAGACCTCGAAGATGCCGTACACGCCCTGCTTGACGGGGTCAGTCTCAGAGGTGGTGGCATGGGCCATAGGCGCAGAGCCCAGGCCGGCCTCGTTGGAGAACACGCCCCGCTTCACGCCCCAGGTGATACACAGAATCATGGAACCACAGGCGCCGCCAGTGACGCCAGCAGGGGAGAAGGCGCCCACAAAGATGTCATGGAACACAGCAGGCAGGGTGTCGGCGTAGTAGATCACCACGATGAGGCAGCAAACGATATAGATCAGAGCCATCACGGGGACCAGGCGCTCGGTGACGGCGCCCAGACGCTTGATGCCGCCAAAGAGGACCACGGCAGTGAGCACAGCCAGGGCGATGCCCAGCACCAGGTTCACGACGCTCTGAGACTCCTCGCTGAAGCCGGGGTTGAAGGCCACGATCACGTCGTTGACGGAGGTGACGATGTTGCCCACCTGCACGGCGTTGCCGATGCCGAAAGCTGCCAGGGCGGCGAAGATACTGAACAGGATGCCCAGCCACTTCCAGTTCTTGCCCAGGCCGTTTTTGATGTAGTACATGGGGCCGCCCACCCAGTCGCCGTGCTTGTTCCGCTCACGGAACTTCACGGCCAGGGTAACTTCGGCGTACTTGGTACACATACCGATGAGGGCAGTGACCCACAGCCAGAAGATGGCGCCCGGGCCGCCCAGGGTGACAGCGGTGGTGATACCAGCAATGTTGCCGGTGCCCACGGTGCCGGCCAGGGCGGTGGACATGGCCTGGAAGGGGGTCATCTCACCCTTGCCGGCTGCGGTTTTGTGGAAGATCTTGCCGATGGTGTTCTTCATGGCGTAGCCGAACTTGCGGAACTGCACGCCACGGGTGCGCAGGGTCATCAGGATGCCCGTGCCCACCAGCAGGACCAGCATGGGAACGCCCCATACGAATCCGTTGATCGCACTGTTAATGCTTTCAATCAATGCCATGCGTATCTCTCCTTCTTTCTCAAATTTCTCTTCACTCGGGGGTTGGAATACCGCCAGCCAGAGAAAACAATCGGAGCGCCGCAGAGGATTGCGGCGCTCCTGTCAAAAGCAGAAATGGGACGGGTGCGTAGGGGAGTGTCCTGTCAGTCTGTCCTTTTGCCTGAGAGTGTCGCGTTGCGTCTCGCCCCTTCGGCCCCCGTATGAACGGGCGTCTCCAGATTGCCATCGCTTGTGGGAGGTTCCCACTGCCCATGCCCTTCAAACGAAATGCACAGCAACAGTCGAACTTCCACACTTCTGTCTAACGGTATTCGGTTGACAGGCCTTATTTTACTCCCATTCTTCCCAAAAAGCAAGGTCTCTGCCGTATCTTTTCCGGGGAAACCGTGAAAAAGATACGGCGCTCGCAGGAAAACCCATCATTTCATGGTTCTGTTAAGGCTTTTTTGATGGCAAAGGCTTCATTTATTTTGTCAACAATCCCAGCTGCTGTCAGGCCATACGCCTCCAGAACTTGCTGGGCCGCACCGGAGCGGCCAAAGACATCCTCCACCCCGTGGCGGATCACCGGCACCGGACAGGTGGTGGAAAGGTACTCGGCCACTGCACTGCCCAGGCCGCCCAGGACATTGGCCTCCTCCGTGGTCACAATGCAGCCGGTTTCCCGGGCTGCGGTCAAAAGGATTTCCGTATCCAGCGGTTTGATGGTATGCATGTCGATCACCCGGACAGAGATCCCCTCCTGCTCCAGCTGCTCTGCTGCCTGAAGGGCCATCTGCACCATCATGCCCACGGCCACCACTGTGACGTCGCTGCCCTCCCGCAAGAGTACGCCTTTCCCGATTTCAAAGCGGTAATCAGGGATTTGATCGGTGACGGTCTCCACCGCCAGGCGGCCCAGCCGCATGTAGGCAGGGCCGTCATAGGCCAGCAAAGCCTGGACGGCTTGGCGCATCTCATGGCCATCACAGGGGCACAGGACAGTCATGTTGGGGATAGCCCGCATGATGGCCAGGTCCTCAATGCACTGGTGGGTGGCGCCGTCCTCCCCCACAGACAGGCCGCCGTGGGAGCCCACCACCTTGACATTCAGTCCAGGATAGGCCACGCTGTTGCGCACCTGCTCCCAAGCCCGGCCAGCAGCAAACATGGCAAAGGAGTTCACGAAGGGTTTCTTCCCGCAGGTAGCCAGGCCTGCGGCCACACCAACCATGTTGGCCTCTGCAATGCCCATGTCAAAGAACCGGTCCGGGTGGGCTGTTCCAAAATCTTTGGTCATGGTGGAGCCAGACAGGTCGGCATCCAAGACCACCAGGTTGGGTTCCTGGTCGGCAAACTCTACCAGCGCCTTGCCATAGGCGGCACGGGTTGCAATCTTTTCGGCCATGTTACTTCCCCTCCTTTTCTGCCAGGGTGGCGACCAGCTCCTGGCGGGCTTGTTCATACTGCTCTGCATTGGGGGCCTTGCCGTGCCAGCCCGCCTGGTTCTCCATGAAGGAGACCCCCTTGCCTTTCACTGTCTTGGCCAGAAGCATGGTAGGCACACCCTTACAGTCTTTGGCCTGGGCAAAGGCGGCGGACAGTGCCTCCATATCGTGGCCGTCCACGGGAATCACGTTCCAGCCAAAGGCCTGAAGTTTCTGGTCCAGGGGCTCGGTGGGCATTACGTCGGCGGTCTTGCCGTCAATCTGCAGGCCGTTGACGTCGATGACGGCACAGAGGTTGTCCAGCTTATACTTGGCGGCGCTCATGAAGGCCTCCCACACCTGGCCTTCCTCCACTTCACCGTCTCCCAGGACCGCATAGACCCGGTAATCCTTCTGGTCCATCTTGCCGGCCAGCGCCATTCCCACTGCTGCGGAGATCCCCTGCCCCAGGGAGCCCGTGGACATATCCACACCCTTCACATGGTGCATCTCCGCATGCCCGGATAGGTGGCCCTGGATGCTGCGGAACAGGTCCAATGCCTCCTCCGGGAAATAGCCTCGCTGAGCCAGGATCGGGTACAGCGCCGGGGTGCAGTGGCCCTTGGACAGGACGAAACGGTCCCGGTTGGGGTCTGCGGGGTTGTTCGGGTCCACGTGCATCACATCAAAGTACAAAACGGTAAGGATGTCCATGGCCGAGAACGAGCCGCCCAGATGCCCGGACGCGCAGTGATAGACCATGTCCAGCCCCAGAAGCCGTCCCTTGGCCGCAACGGCTTCCAGTGTGCGCAGATCTGTGTTCATATTGTTCCTCCTCCAACAAACCGCGTGAATCTACAATCAGGTACAGTGTAACACGGAAATTTTCTCCGGTCAATTCTCATTCTTACCTTGCATTTGCAGGGAATTTCCTCTATAATACACAAAGTTGCTATTCCTGCCTGCAGGCCATGCCAAAGCAGCAGAGATAGCCCTCCGATCCGGGTGTAGCGAAGGTGGTATCGCGCTTGATTTGGGTTCAAGAGACCGGGCGTTCGAGTCGCCCCACTCGGACCAAAAAACGCAGACTGCATCAATGCAGTCTGCGTTTTTCCATGTTCTAGGGGCTTGGTATCCTGGACCATGCACCACTTACAGGATACCTGCAAGGGCCATTTTGAACCCGGAAAGCGCCTGGGCATAGCTTTGATGGTTTTTCCCAATCTTCTGGGGGTCATAGTCACACATGCTGAAAATGCCGGAATAGTAGGCCACAATCTCCTCCAGATGGTTCTGGAGGAAGGCCATCGGAGGCTGCCTCCACACAATTTCGTGCTGACCATGGGTCACTTTGTTTTCCATCAGGGCCTGCATCCCGTACACCAGAGGCATAATAAACCCCTCTGGGTTTAAGGTTTCGATCTTTTTCCCACCGAACGGTGTTCTTTTATCCTTCCGCTTCTCATTTAAGGTTTTGACCGCTGTAATGCGCCCATAGAGTCCCCCTGCTGCATTGTAGCAGGCGGGAAACCGTTCATAAATATAGTCGTACAGCACAGGCAGTTCCACCGCAATTTGAAAGGCAGAGGTGACCTCCCTGTTGTTCAGCACATGCTTATAGCCCTCCCCGCTCTCCGTAGTCACCGAAGAGGAACTCATCAGTTTTTCAAACTGCTTTAAGCACACCCCTTTGTTTTTATAGATGCTTTGCGGGGGAACCGGTTCCATGGTCCTCCCGTTTTGATCCTTGACGGAGGTCATCAAACCCAGCGGGATCCACGCCAGTGCCACGATATCCTGCGCTTTGATGTCCCCGCCGTCGTTGGTTTTCCACGCGATCCGGCTGCTCACTGCGGGGTTGCGGGCATCCATCAATTTCTTCAGAACATCGAAATACCCCAGCTGGTTGGCTTTATCTGAAACTTGCAGCTGTACATTGTTGTTTCTGGCGGCACAAATCTCCAGGAGTTCCTCCTTAAAACTCTCTACGCAGGCCAGGTCGTTGGGGTTGCGGGGGACCAGCAGTTCTACAGGCACATAAAAATGCAGTGCCCTGTGGTCGGGGTCCTTTTTCAAGGCCGCCAGGTAGGTCTCTACCTCACCGCGATGCTGCTGCCACAATGTTTTAAAATCCCGCCACGTCTTGGGCCCTTTGGGGAAAATGCCGCCGGTATACTCCATGGCATTTTGCAAAATGTACAGGCCAATGGCCAGCGTGTTATGCCCCCCATCTAAAATCCCTTCAATGGAAGGGTTGCTCGGTGTGATCTTCACCCGGTTTCTCTCCAAGCGCTCATACTGGGAGGCCGCCAGCAACACCCCTTTGGTTTTAAAGGGGAAGGTGGCGGGATCCGTTTCGATGGAGTCTTGGATGGCCGCAGTGACCGGCCCCGTCCTCGAGGCACGGGGGTTGGCCTCTAGATCCAAATGGTCGATGACAGGCACCAGATATTTGGCCATTACAAGGCCAACGATTTTTGTGATCTCCCCCACGGTCTGGTCATTGGAAAAATCAAACTTCACGATGATTGCGTCTTGCTTTGGAACCATACTTTGTCTCCTCCCGTTTCGGTGGGGTCCTGGAGGCAAAAACGGACCAACCCTCGTTGGTCCGTAGAAATACAGTCTATGACGATATTGCGCCTCATTTCCAGAACCTATCCAGGTACATTGGCTTCCGCCCACTATCCAGCAGGCAAGGCCATCATAGCAGACCCTGGGTGTGCTGTCAAGGTCGGCCTAATTGCGCCCCTTTTTCCCTGCCCGTCAGAACAACTGACCAGGCAGGGTTTCCTTCTTCTTCGGGGGAAAAGCTTGGTCGAAACGCTCCACCGCTTCCTCCTCTACAAAGTACCCTTCCGGCGTGTGGTACACCCCCGCACAGCCCTCCAGATAGCCTTCTACCAACTCCTTGCACAGGAAATAGGGGGCTGGATCCTCCGCCGGGGTTCCCTGGCAGCGGATCCCCCTGGCGCTGGCCGCTGCAAACCCGAAACGGCCATAATACGCAGGGTTTCCCTCGATGCACAGGGCCCCTGCCCCCATCTGCTTGGCCCGCTCCATGGAGGCCTCCAGTAACTGCGCACCATATCCCTGCCCCTGAAAGTCGGGGTGGATACTGATGGGACCAAAGGTCATCACCGGAAGGATGCGGCCATCCACGGTATGCAGCTGGGCCCGCATATAGAGGACGTGCCCGATCAGCTGCCCCTCCCTTTCCAGCACAAGATCCAGCTCTGGAACAAAGGCAGGATCGTCCCGGAGAACGTGCACCACATAGTGCTCCATGCACCCCGGGCGGTACACATTCCAAAAGGCCTCCCGGGTCAGCTGCTCCACGGCGGCATAGTCCGCCGGCCGTTCCCGGCGAATGGTTCCCTTACTGTTCTGCATCATACGCTCCCTTCTACCACCTTTTTAGGGCGACAACACATCCGGAATTTGCAGGGCCCGCAGGCCTGCCCAGTCTCGCAAGTGGTACCCTTCCGGTGTTTTTTCCACCAGCCCTTCCCGCTGAAAGGCCGCCAGCACCGACAGGAGGTGGCGGTAACTCACCCCCAGGTAGGCCGCAGCCTGGGCATGGGGCTCCCGATACACCCCCTGGTGCTGAGTGTTCAGCAGGAAGGTGGCCAGGCGGTTCTTCAGAGGATAGTTTTGGTTCCGCACCGCTGCCGCCGTCACCCGTACGGCTTTCTCGTTGGATGCCACGCACAGCGCCCGAAGGAACACCGGGTCGGCCAGCATCTTCTCCCGGCAATGCTCCCATTGGATCACCCAGCCCTGGCATTCCGTCTGCGCGGTCACCTCGCTGCTCATCTCCTGCACCCCCAACAGCTCCATTTCCCCCAAAAAGCAGGGGCCCTGGGCGAAATCCAGGATGGTCACCGCCCCGTTTTCCAAACTGGTGGTGCACTTGGCCCGGCCCTCCACCAGATAGACCAGCTGGGTGAGCGCCTCCCACGGGGGGAAAATCACCCCACCGCTGGGGTACACCTGCCACTGCGCATAGGGGGAGATGTCAAAAGAGAACAAATCTTTCAGGGGTTTTCCCTCCATCTTTGTCCCTCCTCTGTGAGATTTCTCCTATTACTTTACCACAGATCTCCCGTAAAATGAAGACAATCTCAGAATCTGAGGAGGTCTTCTATGCCTGATCTCTCTTTTTTCGCCATACAGGCTTTGGGGTTGGTTCCCTCCATCCTCTGCTTTACCTCCCTGCAAAGCGGAAGCCGAAGCCGAATCCTTCGATTGCAGATGGTCTGCTGCGTCATGTGGGCCGGCCACTACGGTTTGCTAGGGGCTTACACCGCAGTGCTCACCAATGCCGTTGGGCTCTTTCGGGCAATACTCTGCTATCATAACGACCGCCCCTGGGCCAAGCACAAAGGCTGGGTGGTCCTGCTGCTAGGGCTCTACCTGGGCAGCGCCCTGCTCACCTGGGATGGGTTCTACTGCCTGCTCCCCTGCTTCTCCATGTGCTGCACCACCCTGGCTTTGTGGACCCACAACATGGCCCGAACCCGGCTGCTCTTCCTGGTGAACTCGCCCCCCATGCTGGCCTATGATCTGCTCACCGGCGCCTATGGCTGTGCCGCCGTGGAAGTGTGTGCCTTTATTTCTTTCTGCATTGCCGTGTACCGCTTTGACCTGCGTAAGCAGAAAACCCCCGCCACCCACTGACTCTCTGTGCCAAAGCGCCCCCGTCGGACCGCGACGGGGGCGTCTCTGGTTATATGCAGAGAAAAAAGACCCAGCTGATTGCTCAGCTGGGTCTTTTGCAGTCTCTAATGGACCTTGCCCGAAGGCAAAGAAGCCGTCAATTAGTGACGCTTGCCGGACATGATGGCGCCGGAGATAACCATCTTCTGGACCTGGTTGGTGCCCTCGAAGATGCAGTAAGCCTTGATGTCGCGGAAGCACTTCTCAACGCAGTCTTCCTTCATGTAGCCCTTGCCGCCCATCAGCTGGATAGCGTCGGTGCAGACTTCCATAGCGGACTGGGTAGCGAACATCTTAGCCATAGCAGCCTCGGTGGAGAAGGGCAGGCCCTTGCTCTGCAGGTCGTTGGCGTGGGAGACCAGGCAACGGGAAGCCTCGATCTTGGTGGCCATGTCGGCGATCATCCACTGGATGCCCTGACGCTTAGCAACAGGAGCACCGAAGGTGACTCTCTCCTTCACGAAGGCAATGGCCTCGTCCAGAGCGCGGCGAGCGATACCAACAGCCAGAGCGCCCACGCAAGCACGGGACTTGTCCAGGGTCTTCATAGCGAAGCTGAAGCCCTTGCCCAGGCCAGCCTCACCACCAACCAGGTTGGAAGCGGGAACGCGGACGTTCTCGAACTTCAGGGAGCAGGTGGAGATGGTACGGAAGCCGCTCTTGTCCTCATACTTGGTGACAGAGAAGCCGGGGACGCTGGTGGGAACCATGAAAGCGGAGATGCCCTTGGCACCAGCGGTGGGATCGGTAGCAGCGAACACGCAGACGATGTCGGCCTCGCCGCCGTTGGTGATGAAGCACTTCTCACCGTTGATGACCCACTCGTCGCCGTCCTTAACAGCAGTGGTCAGAACGTTGGAAGCGTCGGAACCGGACTGGGGCTCGGTCAGAGCGAAAGCAGCATAGCCCTTGCCGTTCAGGATGTGCTCGGAGAAGTACTTCACCTGCTCGGGGGTACCACCGATCAGGATGGGCTTCAGAGCCAGGTTGGTGGTCTGCATGACGGAAGCGAAGTTGCCGTCATAGTAGCCCATCTCTTCGTACATAACCTCAGCGGTAGCCAGGTCGACCTTGTTGCCGCCGTACTCCTTGGGGATCTCGAAGGAGTTCAGGCCCAGCTTGAAAGCCTTAGCATAGGGCTCGAAGGGGATGGCCTTGGAGGGATCCACAACCTTGTCCCACTCCAGCATGATGGGCTCGATTTCCTTCTTGCAGAAATCGCCAATCACTTCTACCCAATGCTTCTGTTCTTCAGTCAGTAACCGCATGATAATCTACCTCCATAATAAATTAAGTTTCGCTGACAAAGATCGCCCGCTCTGGTAGCAGAGCAAGCTAAAACACTGCCCGTTTCCGAAGGGTCTTCAGAGCGGGGCAATTGTTCTCATAAATATGACCAAGGATCCTGCCTTGGGACGGAAAAATCCGGCCTTTGCCCGCAGTTCTCCCGTCACAGAATCACTCATTTACATCCCTAATTATACTGCCTAATTTCAACAAAATAAATCGGACTGATTAACTAACTTCCCACTTTTTATACTACATTTTTCTAGTACATGCAGTTTTCCCTGCAGGGATGGGTTAGAAGCGATAATCCTGGTCTGCCAGGGGCTGAATCACCCGGCGATAGGCCCGCCGGAGGTAGTACAGCGCCAGCAGCCCTGCCAGGACCTCCGCAATGGGAAAGGACCACCAGACCATGTTCAGTTCCCCAGTCAAAGACAGGGCATAGGCCAGCGGAAGGACCAGGATCAGCTGCCGGAACACCGAGATGGACATGCTGAGAAGCCCTTTCCCCAAAGCCTGAAACACCGAAGAGGCCACGATGGTGAACCCGCCAATGAGAAAACACAGGCTCAAAATCCGCAGGGCAGGTACGCCAATGGTCAGCATCTCCGGGGATGCCTGGAAGATGCCCAGCAGCTGGGCCGGAAAAATCTGAAACAGCACCACCGCAACCACCATGATAAGGGTGGCATAGCGGATGGCCAGCTTGATGGTCTCCATAATACGGTCTGGCTTTCGCGCGCCATAGTTGTAGGCGATGATGGGCACCATACCGTTGTTCATCCCGATGATGGGCAGGAAGGCAAAGCCTTGGAGCTTAAAGTACACGCCATACACCGCTGTCGCCGTCTCAGAAAAGACCACCAAGATCTGGTTGAGCCCGAAGATCAGCAAGGAAGAGACCGTCTGTAGGAGAATAGACGGAATCCCCACCCCATAAATCCGGGCAATCACCGGCTTGCTGGGACGCAGGTAGGTCCAAGCGAAACGGATCTCTGGATTTTTCCGCAGGTTGTAGTAAAGGCCCAAGATTGTGCCTGCCACCTGGCTAATCACGGTAGCCAACGCCGCACCGGCCACGCCCATGGCGGGGCAGCCCAGCAGGCCAAAGATCATAATGGGGTCCAGAACAATGTTCAGCCCCGCCCCCACCAACTGGATGACCATACTATAGAAGGTCTTGCCGGTGGATTGGAGCAGCCGGGACAGGAGCACCTGCCCAAAGCAGCCCACAGAGAGGACCATGATGACGGACAAATAGTCCACCCCATAGGCGATGATTTCCGGGTCATCCACCTGGACGGTAAAATACAGCCGGGATCCCACTGCCCCCACCAGGGCAAACACCGCAAAACTCACCACGCCTAGGAAGATGGCATTGCCCGCCGCGCGGTTTGCCATTTCAAAGTTCTTCTCCCCCAAGTTTCGGGAGAGAAGGGCATTGACGCCCACCCCCGTGCCCGTGGCCACAGCGATCATTAGGTTTTGCATGGGGTAGGCCAGGGAGACTGCCGTCAACGCCCCCTCACTGATGTAGGAGACAAACATGCTGTCCACCACATTGTACAGGGCCTGGATCAGCATGGAGACCATCATAGGCCCCGACATGGTCAGAAGGAGCCGTCGGATGGGCATGACCCCCATCTTATTTTCCTGGGGTGGTTGGACCGGTCCGCTCACAGAGCCTCCCCTCCCGGGAAGGATTCCGCCGCGTGCTTGAGGACCTCCACGGCAAAGTCCACGCCGTACACACTGCTGATGGCCAGGTGGTAATGTCGGGCGTCCCCCCATTTATTCTGGGAGAAATAGTTGTAGAAAGCCGCCCGCTTCTTGTCCTTTTTCTTCACAAAATCCTCGATGTTGCTGGCGGTCTTCTCATACACCTTCTGGGCGCGCTGGGCCCGGAAAGACAACGGCGCATGGATGAACACACTGAGCAGGTCCTTCCGCTCCCGCAGGACATAGTCGGCGCAGCGGCCCACGATGACGCAAGGCCCTTTCTCCGCAATCTCCCGGATGATCTTGCTTTGAATCAGGAAGATTTGGTCGTTCATGGGCAGCTGCTGGGCCCCCATGTACAGCCCGTAGAGGAAACTGGTGGATTTCTGCTGCTCCGCTTTCTTGATGTACTCCTCGGACAGGCCACTCTCCTTGGCTGCCATTAGAATCAGTTCCTTGTTGTAGAAAGGAATCCCCAACTCCTTGGCCAGCTTTTCGCCGATGGCCCGGCCGCCGGACCCATACTCTCTGGAAATGGTAATGACTGGAATGCTCATAGCGCTTCTCCTTCCCGGGACAGGGATCAAATGTCTTTCAAAAAGCCCACCAGGCCCCGCCGGAGCAGGACCGCGTGGGCCTTTTGAAATAAGATATGGTGCAAGTAAGCCTATAAGCCGGGTTCTGTTTCGACAGCCATCTATCTAGGCGTACCGTTGCCAGCACGCTCCAGCCACCTCCCCGGGGAGACCGGGCCGGTCACATTCCCCTCCACGGTGTTGCTCCGAATAGAGTTTACAGCACCGGACACTTCCGCGCCGGCGGGTGAGCTCTTACCTCACCTTTCCACCCTTACCTGGCCAGGGGCCAGGCGGTATCTCTCTGTTGCACTTGTCCTGAAGTCGCCTTCGGCGGGCGTTACCCGTTATTCTTGCCCTATGGAGCCCGGACTTTCCTCACGGGCGGCCTTTCGGCCTGCCCCCGCGGCTGTCCAGCTTGCTTGCGCATTTATTTTACTCAATTCCGTTTCCCTTGTCAATCGCAGCAGCGCAACTTCAAAATCTTGTCTAGGGCCGCATGACGAATGGCAATCCTACAAAAGGCCTTCCTCTTGAACGCCGACCGGCCCATCTGGCTTTGCCATTTCACGCGGATAGTCATACAGGAAAAAGGTCATCTCTCCCTGTTCACCCTTTACATCTACCACTTGTTTTTTCTCACAGCGCCTTGTGAGTCCTAAGTGTTCGTAGAAAGGATAGTTGCAACTGGTGTCGGTAAACAAATAAAATGCAGAGATGCCTCTCGACTTCATGTAATCCACCACCGTCTGAAATAGTTTTCGCCCCAATCCTTTGCCACGGCACTTTTCATGGATCGCGAAGAAGGTCACCTCCCCTTTGTACGCCTGATTGCAAGAGGAAAGCAGTTCTCGGTTTACCCCTTGCACGCACGCAAAGATTTTAGAGATTTCCCGCCCCTCTTGGGATATGTAAAGCGAAACGACGGATTGTATCCACTGGATACGCAGGGAAACGGGGCATGTATGGTTCTGAATCTCTTTCCCCATGATAATACCAACCGGTTCGCCGTCTATCTCTGCAACCCTTGTAAAGGTCTGATTGGTAAGGCAACTGTTCAAATATACTTTTGCCAATTTCGCTGCCGTTTTAGGGGCGCAGAAGCGGTCATATTTCCATGCTTCCCGCACCACATTTTCCGGTGCTTTCTGGTCTGTTTTCTGGTACGCTCTGAAAAATAATCTGTTCACTCATTTTCACTGTGTTCCCTTTCTTTTCTCTCTAAAATTGTTTTAGGGATCTCCTGATACCTTTTCAGCAGATATTCTCTTCCTTTTTTGTGCCATTGATAGGCCGTAATTGCCAGCCCACCTATAAAAATCAATACAGCTATCCCTAAACTGTGTCTGTATCCGGCCAATTTAAGAATACAGTAACTGATAACGGACGAAATCACTGCGGCTGCAAGATAAATTCCTATGGCATAGCGTTGTACCCTTGCCGCCGGAAGGGATAGAAAAAAACGATCCCACGCATCGGAGGCAAATGAAAGCTGCCTGCCCTTTCGCCAAAGCGCCAATAGAAAAATACCCATTGCCAACCCTTTGCATAATAGTGTTTTCAACCCTATGATTGCGATGAGCAGTAACAACCACATCCTAAAATCCCCCCTCTCTGCTTGCTTTCCCGCATTTCTGAAGGTATAATAAACCGTACAGTAACTGTCCAGTCAAGGGGGATTTTTATGTTTTATGATACGCACAAATTGTTTACAATCGGGCAATTCGCAAAGCTGCATGAGATCAACAAAAAGACCTTAATGTGGTACGACGAAATCGGCATACTAAAACCCGCAGTGGTGAAAGAGAATGGCTACCGGTATTACAGTTTTCACCAGAGTTCCCTATTGGAAACGATTCTGATGCTGCGCGAATTAAATGTTTCCATCCCTGAAATACAAGACTTTTTGAAGAATCGCTCGGCTTCTTCTTTAGAAACCCTGTTGGCGGATAAAGTAAGAGAATTGGACGATACCATATCTCATCTAAAAGCACTCAGAGCCATTATGAATGAAACTCGCTGGAATATGTCTGCCCTCCGCAACTTAGATCTCTCTGAGGTTTCCATCGTAGAAAAACCAGAAACACACTATCTTGTAACCGTACCCATCTCGCAAGGCATCCCTTTTGAGCAAGAAATCGAAAGGGTGGTGGCGGAAGCAAAGAAATATCAGCTAAAACGTTTGCATGACGCTTCCTATGGTTCCATACTGCCGGTAGAAGACCTGTATTGTGGTCATTACCGTAACTATTCGGCGCTTTATATGGAATTGCCGTTTCCTACCCACCGAAAGGGGCTTCATATTCAGCCAAAAGGAACCTATCTAAGGGCTTTTTGCAAGGGAAGCTGGGATAAGCTGCCTGGCCGCTACATGGAAATTCTCACCTATGCAAAGGAAAACCGTCTACAATTTTACGGTTTTGCCTATGAAAAAGGGATCAACGAGCTTGTCATTGATACCTTCGACGATTATATCACTCAAATTGAAATACCCATTAAAGCATAACAACATAGTATCTTATTCTTCGAGTTCTTTGATGGATTTTACGGTACATACGAAATGCTCTAAGAATGCAAACTGCCGCCGCCGAAGGATCTCGGCGGCGGCAGAAAGCATTGGTACGATTCAATCCGGATAACGTAAGGGGTTTCTCCGTTTATGTTCGCTGCGGGCATGGTACCGGTCAATGATGGCCTTGTCGTGGTCGTTGGCCTGGCCCGTTTTGATGTACTGGTCGATGGCGGCATAGGTGACCCCCATGTCCTCCTCATCGGTCTGGCCCTCGTAAAGGCCGGCAGAGGGCGCTTTGGTGATAATGGACTGGGGCGCCTTCAGATATCGAAGAAATTCAAAGATCTCCGTCGCCGTCAGGTCGGCGATGGGATTGAGGTCATAGGCCCCATCCCCCCACTTGGTGAAGTAGCCCATGTAGTACTCACTGGCGTTGCCGGTGCCCGCCACCAGGCGGTTCTCACTGGCGGCCACGGCATAGAGGGTGAGCATCCGCAGCCGGGGGGCCAGGTTGCTCACAGCGGCATCGGTGAGGGTGGTGACGGTCCCCAAAGTCTCCATGGCCAGTTCCTTCTGGGCGGTTAGGTCCAGTACCCGGGTTTTGATGCCGAACTGGTCCGCCACCTCCATGCCGTCATCCTTGTCGATGGTGAAGTTCCGCTTCGAGCTGCAGGGCAGGATGATGCCTTCCGTATTCTCACAGGCCATCTTGCATAGGATGCCCACCAGGGCGGAGTCCTTGCCGCCGCTGTTGCCAAAGAGGATGCCGTCGGCATGGGCGTCGGCGACCGCCTGCCGGATGTACTGGACCCGCTTTTCGGTTTCTTCCGCGTAGTTTCTCATGGTGAATCGCTCCTTTCACATCAGGGGTTGGGGCAGCCGGAGAATGGGCCACCGAATATCGCAGCGGGAATCTCCCCGGAAGAGGATCATTCCACGGTGACAGACTTGGCCAGGTTCTTGGGCTTATCGATGTCGCACCCATTGGCCCGGGCCACATAATAGGCAAACAGCTGGAGGGGAACCACCTCCGGCAGGGTGTTAAAGAGGGGCTCGGTCCGCGGGACGAAGATCACATCGTCGGCCTCGGCAAAGATTTGGCGGTTGCCCTCCAACGCCACAGCCAAAACCTGGGCGCCCCGGGCCTTGACCTCTTTAATGTTACTCATCATCTTGTCAAAGAGCCGCTCGTAGCAGGCCAGGGCGATCACCGGCCGGTCCTTCTCAATGAGGGCGATGGTGCCATGTTTGAGCTCCCCGGCGGCGTAGGCCTCAGAGTGGAGGTAGGAGATCTCCTTCAGTTTCAGCGACCCCTCCATGCTGGCAGCATAGTCCAGGTTCCGGCCCAGGAAGAAGATGTCATTGTATCCGTGGTACTTCTCCGCCAGGGCAGGCAGGTTGGGGTTGAGGTCGATGGCCCGCTGCACCAGGCTGGGGAACTGCTCAATGGCCTTCACCAGTGCCCGGTACCGCTGGTCATCCAGCCGGCCCAAGCGGCGGGCCAGATACACCGCCAGCAGATCCAACACCGCCACCTGGGTGGTGTATCCCTTGGTGGTGGCCACGGCAATCTCCGGCCCGGCCCAGGTGTAGAGCACATCGTCCGCCAGTTTGGCAATGGTGCTGCCCACCACGTTGACGATGGCCAGCACCCGGGCGCCCCGGGCCTTGCACTCCTTCATGGCGGCGATGGTGTCCGCCGTCTCGCCGGACTGGGAGACCACCACCAGCAGGGTGTGCTCATCCACCAGGGGGTTGCGGTAGCGCAGCTCCGAGGCCAGGTCTGCCTCCACCGGAATCCGGCACAGGTCCTCGATGACATACTTGCCTACGCTGCCGGCATAGTAGGCCGAGCCGCAGGCGGTGATCATGATCTTGTTGATGTTTTTCAGTTCCGCATCGGTGAGGGAGAAGTCGTCCAGCACCACCTCCCCGTCCTTGATCCGAGGCTCAATGGTGGATTTGATGGCGTTGGGCTGCTCCATGATCTCCTTGAGCATGAAGTGGTCATACCCACCCTTTTCCGCTGCGGCGATGTCCCAGGCGATGCGGGTGACGGTTTTCTCCTGGGCTTTCCCCAGGCTGTCGTAGACGGTGACACTTTCGGGGGTGATGTCTGCAATCTCCCCATCCTCCAAATAGATGACGTTTTTGGTGTAGGCCACCAAGGCAGTGACATCGGAGGCAAAGTAGTTTTCCCCAATGCCCACCCCGACGATGAGAGGGGCGGCGTGGCGGGCTGCGATGATGCGCCCCTTTTCCTCGGCACAGAGGATCCCCAGGGCATAGGCGCCCTCTAGGCGGGAAATGGTTTTCAGCACCGCCTTCTTCAGGTCCCCCTCATAGTAGAGGTCCATCAGGTGGGCCACCACCTCCGTGTCCGTATCGCTTTTAAACTGGAAGCCCTTGGCCTGAAGCTCTTCCCGCAGCTGGGCGTAGTTTTCAATGATACCGTTATGGACGATGGCGATCTTCTCATCGTTGCTCATATGGGGATGGGCATTGACATCCGTAGGCTCCCCGTGGGTGGCCCAACGGGTGTGGCCAATCCCGGTGCTGCCGGGGAGGGCGGCGCCGTCCTGGGTTTTCTCCACCAGGTTTTGGATCCGGCCGCTGGCCTTCACCATGTGGATGCCTTCCTCTCCCAGCACGGCAATGCCGGCGGAGTCGTACCCTCTATATTCCAGTTTTTTCAGCCCATCCAGCAGGATGGGGGCTGCGTTTTGATTGCCGGTAAATCCGACGATTCCACACATAGGTGTTTCCTCCTTCTTCCTGTGTGCCGGGCACACATCGGTCCACGCACAGGGCTCAGGGCTGGCTGCCGGTCAGGCGCTTCATCACCTCTTGGTAAGCACCTTCCACATTGCCCAGGTCCCGGCGGAAGCGGTCCTTGTCCAGCTTTTCTCCGGTCTCCTTATCCCACAGCCGGCAAGTGTCAGGGGAGATCTCATCCGCCAGGACGATGGTACCATCCTCCAAACGGCCGAACTCCAGCTTGAAATCCACCAAAGTAATGCCTGCTGCCAGGAAGAATTCCTTCAGGGCCTCGTTGATCTGGAAGGCCAGACGAACGATGGTGTCGATCTCCGCCTGGGTCGCCAGTTTCAGGGCCTTGGCATGGTAGGAATTAATGAGGGGGTCGCCCAGGTCATCGTTCTTATAGGAGAACTCGATGGTGGGCTCCTCAAAGACGATGCCTTCCTCCACCCCGTAGTTCTGGGCAAAATGGCCGGCAGAGATGTTGCGGACGATGACCTCCAGGGGAACAATGGTCACTTTTTTCACCACGGTCTCTCGCTCGTTGAGCTCCTGGACAAAGTGGGTTGGCACGCCCCGGTGCTCCAGCATCTGCATGAGCAGGTTGGTCATCCGGTTGTTGATGGCCCCCTTGCCCAGGATGGTTCCCTTCTTCTGGCCATTGAAGGCGGTGGCGTCATCTTTGTATTCCACAATAAGGCACGCGGGGTCGTCGGTTTGGAAAACCTTTTTGGCCTTCCCCTCGTAAAGCTGTTCCAATTTTTTCATATTCATCGACCCTTTCTTTGGATTCACCTGCAGCGGGCCTGTGCGCCTGCGCTTTCTTATCCTATATAAAATACCCATTCATTTTCCCACAAACCCACGGATTTTGCAATGGGGTTTGCCCCCTTTCCCCGGGGATTTTCACATTTTTCACGAGGCTCCCAACCCAAAGGGAAGCATTCCCCACCATCCTATCCAAATCCTATTTCTTTGCCAGGGAAAGTATCCCCCTTCCTCGATTTTTTCTTGACAGCCCCGCACGGGAATACTATAATTTAGTCGAGCGGACGAGTGCTTCGGAATCCGAAGCTTACTGGTCCTTTTTTCATTTCGAAAGGGGAGCCGACCATATGAGCAAGTACACCAAAGAAGATATCATCCGCATGGTGGAGGAAGAGGGCGTAGACTTCATCCGCATGCAGTTTACCGATATTTTTGGCCAGGCCAAAAACGTGGCCATCACCGCCTCCCAGATCCAAAAGGCCGTCAACAACCAGATCTCCATCGACGGCAGCTCCATCGAGGGGTTCACCCGCATCCATGAGTCTGACCAGTACCTCTACCCCGATCTGGATACCTTCACCATCCTGTCGTGGTACGAGCAGCAGGGCAAGGTGGCCCGTCTTCTGTGCGATGTGTGCAACCCCGACGGCACCCCCTTCATCGGGGACCCCCGGGGCGCCCTGAAGCGGGTGCTCAAGCGGGCCGCCGACATGGGATACACCTTTAACGTGGGCCCTGAGTGCGAATTCTTCCTCTTTGAAATCGACAAGGACGGCAAGCCCACCACCAAAACCGGGGACGAAGCCGGCTACTTCGACCTGGGCCCCATCGACCACGGGGACCACACCCGCCGGGAGATCTGCCTGGCCCTGGAGGCCCTGGGGTTTGAAATCGAAGCCTCCCACCACGAGTGCGCCGCCGGCCAGCATGAGATTGACTTCAAGTACGCCGAGGCCCTTACCGCCGCGGACAATATCATCACCTTCAAGCAGACGGTGAAGAAGATCGCCTATGCCAACGGCCTTCACGCCACCTTCATGCCCAAGCCCATCTATGGCACCGCAGGCTCCGGCATGCACACCAACATGTCCCTGTTTAAAAACGGGAAAAACGTGTTCTATGACCCCAACGGCGACCGGCAGCTCTCCCAAGAAGCCTACCATTTCATCGCCGGCCTGCTGGCCCACGTGAAGGGCATGTGCGCCATCACCAACCCCTTGGTCAACTCCTATAAGCGCCTGGTCCCCGGTTACGAGGCCCCCTGCTATCTGGCTTGGTCCGCCTCCAACCGGTCCGCCCTCATCCGCATCCCCGCTGCCCGGGGCAACAGCACCCGGGTGGAGCTGCGCAACCCCGACCCCTCCTGCAACCCCTATCTGACCCTGGCCGCCTGCCTGGCTGCCGGCTTGGACGGCATTGAGCGCAAGCTCCTGCCCCCGGAGGAAATCACGGAAAACATCTTCGAGATGAACGCCGAGGAGCGGGCCGCCAACGGCATCGAGGATCTGCCGGATTCCCTGGAGCACGCCCTGGTGGCGTTAAAGGCGGACCCCTTATTGGCCGAGGTGCTGGGCCCCCACATTCTCCCCCAATACATCGCCGGGAAGGAGAAGGAGTGGGAGGAGTACTGCACCCGCGTCTCCAGCTGGGAGATTGCCAAGTACATGGTCCTATACTAAGTCTTTCCCCAAGCCGGGAGAAATCCAATCGGATTTCCCCCGGCTTTGTGTTGCCAAAAGCCCCCACGCCTCCCTGGCAGGCGCAGACGAAAAAGCAAAAACTTTTCCGGTTTTGGTTTAAACTGAAATTGAATATTTATCCTCATATTCTTAATATTATTCATTTATGCCGTCATTTCTACCAAAACACACGGAAATTTACCCACGTTGTTTTTCCTGGCGCCCGCCAGTTCTTCATTGACGGCAACGGGGTTTTCCGGTATACTTAACTGTTAGAAATTGCGAGTTTCCCAGAGCGACTGTTTGATTCCTGATACATGGATGGAGGGACACGATGAAGAAAGCATATCTCTATTTAGAAAACGGTCAAGTCCTGGAGGGGCGGAGTTTCGGCGCCGCCGGCACCGCCATGGGCGAGCTGGTGTTCACCACTGGCATGACCGGCTGCGTGGAAAGCCTCACCGACCCCAGTTACTACGGGCAGCTGGTGGTCTACACCTTTCCCCAGTTTGGCAACTACGGCATCTGCCGGGCCGACCAGGAGAGCCCCCATTGCCAAATGGGCGGCGTGGTGGTCCGGGAGGCCTGTGAGAATCCCTCCAACTTCCGATGCGAGGAGACGGTGGACGCCTTCCTCAAGGAGGAGAACGTGGTGGGCATCGCCGGGGTGGACACTCGGATGCTCACCCAGATGATCCGGGACGGGGGCGTACTCAACGCCGTCATCACCACCGAGGAGGGGGAACCGGACTGGGATGCCCTCAAGGCCTACCGGGTGAAGGAGTCGGTGGAAAGCACCAGCCGGAAGGACATTCTGGTGCGCCACCCCGAAGGGGAAAAGAAGTTCTCCGTGGCTCTGCTGGACTACGGCGCCAAAGGGAGCATCTGCAACTCCCTGCTGGCCCGGGGGTGTGAGGTAACCATCTACCCCTACAACACCCCGGCTGAGGATATTCTGGCCGCCGGCCACGACGGGGTGATGCTCTCCAACGGCCCCGGCGACCCGGCGGACAACCCCTTCTGCATCCAGCAGATCCAAAAACTCTTTGGCAAGCTGCCCATGTTCGGCATCTGCCTGGGCCACCAGATCATGGCCCTGGCCGCCGGCGCAAAGACCAAGAAGCTGAAGTTCGGCCACCGAGGCGCCAACCAGCCCGCCATGGACCTGGAGACCGGCACCGTGGTCATCACCAGCCAGAACCACGGCTACGCCGTGGACGAAACCACCCTGGCCGGCACGGAGGGAAAACTCCGGTTCGTCAACGTCAACGACGGCACCTGCGAGGGCGTCGATTACCCCGCTTACCACGCCTTCTCCCTGCAGTTCCACCCCGAGGCCCACGGCGGCCCCTTGGACACCTTGACCGCTTTTGACCGCTTTACCGACATGATGAAGGAGGGCTTGTAATGCCGAAGGATCCATCCATTCAAAAGGTACTTGTCATCGGTTCCGGCCCCATCGTCATCGGCCAGGCCGCTGAATTTGACTACGCCGGCACCCAGGCCTGCCGGGTGCTGAAGCAGGAGGGGGTGGAGACCGTCCTGGTCAACTCCAACCCCGCCACCATTATGACCGACAATGCCATGGCAGACGCCATCTACCTGGAGCCCCTTACCACCGAGACCATCAAGCGCATCATCCTGGAGACCAAGCCGGACAGCCTTCTGGCCGGCCTGGGGGGCCAGACCGGCCTGACCATCGCCATGGAACTGGACCACGAGGGCTTCCTCAAGGAGCACAACGTCCGCCTCATCGGCACCAACGCCGAGGCCATCGACAAGGCCGAGGACCGGCAGCTCTTCAAAGACGCCATGGCCAAGATCGGCCAGCCCACCATCCCCTCGGACACCGCCCACGACATTGACGCCTGCGTGGCCATCGCCGACCGGATCGGCTACCCCGTCATCATCCGGCCTGCCTTCACCCTGGGCGGCGGCGGCGGCGGTGTGGCCTACAACGAGGCCGAGCTGCGGGAGAAGGCCGCCGTGGGCCTGGACTACTCCCCCATCACCCAGGTGCTCATCGAGAAGTACATCTTTGGGTGGAAGGAGATCGAGTTCGAGGTGATGCGGGACCACAAGGGCACCGCCATCACCATCTGCTCCATGGAAAACTTCGACCCCGTGGGCATCCACACCGGAGACTCCATCGTGGTGGCCCCCGCCCTTACCCTGATGGACAAAGAGTACCAGATGCTCCGCTCCGCCGCCCTGAAAATCATCGAGGAGCTGGGCATTGAGGGCGGCTGCAACTGCCAGTTTGCCCTGAACCCCGACAGCTTTGAGTACGCCGTCATCGAGGTCAACCCCAGAGTCTCCCGGTCCTCCGCCCTGGCCTCCAAGGCCACGGGGTATCCCATCGCCAAGATCACCGCCAAAATCGCCCTGGGCTACACCCTGGACGAGATCAAGAACGACGTCACCGGGGAGACCTACGCCTGCTTCGAGCCCTCCGTGGACTATGTGGTGGTGAAGTTCCCCAAGTGGCCCTTTGACAAGTTCCACGGGGCCAGCCGGAAGCTGGGCTCCCAGATGAAGGCCACCGGCGAGGTCATGTCCATTGAGCACACCTTTGAGGCCGCCCTGATGAAGGCCGTCCGCGGGGCGGAGATCAAGTTGGACTCCCTCCGCTATCAGGACACCACCGGCCGTTCCCTGGACGAGCGGCTGGCCTCTATGGACGATCTGCGGCTGTTCACCATCTTTGAGGCCCTGACCCAGGGGGTGAGCATCGACCACATCCACGAGATCACCAAGATCGACAAGTTCTTCATCCATAAACTCCAGAACCTGGTCCGCTTTGAGGAGAGCCTGAAGGGTGGCATCACCCCGGAGACCTACCTCCAGGGCAAGAAGTACGGCTACCCCGACAAGGTGCTGGCCCGGCTGGCCGGGGTGGAGGAGGCTTCCCTCCCCCACCGCTTCCCCAGCTACAAGATGGTGGACACCTGCGCCGCCGAGTTCCAGGCCCAGACCCCCTACTTCTACGCCACCTACGACGACCACTGCGATGCCCGGAACTTCCCCCGCAGCGGGCAAAAGACCGTCATCGTCCTGGGGTCCGGCCCCATCCGCATCGGCCAGGGCATCGAGTTTGACTACAGCTCCGTCCACTGCGTGCAGACCCTGAAAGCGTTGGGCTATGACGTGGTGATCATCAACAACAATCCCGAGACCGTCTCCACCGACTACGACACCGCCGACCGGCTGTACTTCGAGCCCCTCACCCCTGAGGACGTGATGGGGGTCATCGAGGTGGAAAAGCCCGTGGGCGTGGTGGTGGCCTTCGGTGGCCAGACCGCCATCTCCCTCACCGAGTTCCTGGACAAGCAGGGCATCCCCATCCTGGGCACCTCCGCCGACGGCATCGACATGGCCGAGGACCGGGGCCGGTTTGACGCGCTGCTGGAACACCTGAACATCCGCCGGCCCAAGGGGATGAGCATCACCACCCTGGAGGAGGCCTTGGACGCCTCGGAGGCCCTGGGCTTCCCCGTGCTGCTGCGGCCCTCCTACGTCATCGGCGGCCAGAACATGGTCATCGCCCACGGACGGGAGGACGTGGAGAAATACATGAAGGTCATCCTCTCCGGCGGCATCAAGAACGACGTGCTGGTGGACAAGTACATGCCCGGCACCGAGCTGGAGGTGGACGTCATCTCTGACGGAACCGACGTGCTGATGCCCGGCATCATGGAGCATATCGAGCGGGCCGGCGTCCACAGCGGCGACTCCATCGCCGTCTACCCCCCCTACAGCCTCACCGATAAGATGATGCAGATCGTGGTGGACTGCTCGGAGAAGTTGGCCCTGGCCCTGGGCACCAAGGGGCTGGTAAACATCCAGTACCTGGTCTACCAGGACGAGCTCTTCGTCATCGAGGTCAACCCCCGTGCCTCCCGGACGGTGCCCTACCTGAGCAAGGTCACCGGCATCCCCATGGTGGACCTGGCCACCAAGATCATGATGGGGGCCACCCTGAAGGAGCTGGGGTACCCCTCCGGCCTGTGGAAGATCCCCCCCTACTATGCCGTCAAAGTCCCCGTCTTCTCCTTCGAGAAGATCACCGACGCCAACGCCATCCTGGGCCCGGAGATGAAGTCCACCGGCGAGGTGCTGGGCCTGGGCCGCACCTTCCACGAGGCCCTGTTCAAAGGCTTTGCCGCCGCCGGCTACCGCAACTACACCGGCAAAGGCGTCCTTCTCAGCGTGGAAAACCACGAGCTGCCCGAAGTGGTGGGCCTGGCCAAGAAGTTTGACGACCTGAAGATGCCCATGTACGCCACGGCGGACACCGCCCAGGCCATCCGTTCCCTGGGGATCCAGGTCCATGAGATCCCCCCCATCGTGCCGGGGTCGGAGGCCTACCAGCTGATGGAGGCGGGCAAGATCGGCCTCATCATCTATACCGGCGCCCTTTACGACGACACCATCCGGGAGTACATCGAGCTGCACCGGGAGGCTGTCCGCCACTCCATCGCCTCCATCACCGCCCTGGACACCGCCAATGCCATGGCCAACATGATCGCCAGCCGGTTCCACCTGTACAACACCGAGCTTGTGGACCTGAACCACATGCGGAAGGAACGGCAGCTCCTCCCCTTCGCCAAGATGCAGGGCTGCGGCAACGACTACATCTTCTTCGACAACCGGGACGGAAAGGTGGCCAGCCCTGGCTCCCTGTGCGTCAGCCTGTGCGACTGGCACTACGGCATCGGCGGCTACGGCATTGTCCTCATGGAGCACTCGGACGTGGCCGACGCCAAGATGCGCATCTTCAACCGGGACGGCACCGAGGGCGGCATGGCCGGCAACGCCATCCGCTGCATGGGCAAGTACCTTTACGACAAGGGCATCGTCAAGAAGGACTACATGACCATTGAGACCGCCGGCGGCATCAAGAGCCTGCTGATCTACACCCGCAACGGCAAGGCCAACACCGTCAGCGTGGGCATGGGGAAGGCCGATCTGGACGCCCTGAGCCTGCCCACCACCCTCCCCGGCGCCACCATCATCAACCGGCCGGTGGAGATCGCCGGAGGCACTTACAACATCACCTGCGCCAGCGTGGGCAACCCCCACTGCGTGGTGTTCTGTGAGGATCCCTCCATCCTGGATCTGGAGACCTTAGGGCCCCAGTTCGAGCACGCCAAGTACTTCCCTGACCGGATCAACACCGAGTTTGTCCGCATTGTCAACGAGAATACCCTGCGGATGCGGGTGTACGAACGGGGCAACGGGGAGACCGTGGCCTGCGGCACCGGCGCCTGCGCCGCCGTCATTGCCGCCACGGAGAACGGCTTCGTGGAAAAGGGCAAGGACATCACCGTCAAGCTCATCGGCGGCGACCTGGTGGTCAACTACACCGACCATGAGGTCATCCTCACCGGCGACGCGGTGCTGGTCTACGAGGGTGTGGTAGAGTACTAAGCGCCCTCTCTCCTCCCAATGAAAAACTGCCTGGAAGCCAGTGGCTTCCAGGCAGTTTTTTATGGGAAGAACGTGGGCACTTCAGCCCAGCAGGTCGGCCTTCATGGCCAGAATCTTCTCGGAGAGGGCGCAGGCGGGGCAGTCACAGTACTTGGCCCCGGCGGCCTGGATCTCTCTGGCGTGGGCCTCCATGGCTTTGGCCTGTTCCGCACCAAACACCTGAGCCCCTGCCGGAGAGTTGACAAAGGCGATGAGCCCCTCGATGGGCATGATGTCCTCCTCCAGCTCGGCCATCAGGGCCTGGGTGGCGGCCTGCTCCCCGGCGGTGCCGGCGGCAGTCAGCCAGTTCTGGCCGGCCTCCTTGGCCTCGGCGCAGCAGGAAGGGGCTTGGATGAGCTGGTTCACCAGCTGGGTCAGTTGGTCTCTCTGGGTCTGGGTCATGGGGATCCTTCCTTTCCTTTGGATTGCTGTCTCTATCATAGCACAAAGGCGCTTCGGGGGGGAAGCCTACCGGTCGGGGAAATAGGTCTTTTTCCAGCGGTGGAGGGCCTTCAGGGCATCCACCCCCTCCGGGCCCATGGCGCGGGTCACCCCGATCACCAGGGCGTCCAGCAGGGCCGCCGGGGCGGCCATGGAGTGGTACTCCTTCTCCGTACCCCGGTAGGCGAAGAGGTAGATGTCCGCCGCCTCCTCCTGGAGCAGGCAGGTGCGGCTGACGAAGGCCAGGGTGCGGTAGCCCGCCGCCCGGCTGTGCTCCAGGATCACCTTCCCCTCCCGGGAGAGCTTGGAGAAGCTGAAGAGGATCACCAGATCCCCCTCCCCCGCCTGGGCCAGGCCCTCCATGAGCTCCGAGCCGCCGGCGGGCAGGAGGGTCACCGGCAGCCCCAGCCGCCGCAGGCGGAAGTGGAGCAGCTGGGCCAGGGCGCCGGAGGCGTTCTTCCCGTGGATCCACACCCGCCGGGCCGCCAGAATGGCCTGGACCGCCTGGTCAAAGGCCTCCGGGGAGAGCTGCTCGGCCGTCTTTTCCAGGCAGGCCTGCTGCTGCTCCAGCCAGGCGGCGGGGGAGAAGCTGGCCTCCTGGCGGAGGGTGCCGGCCATCTTCACCGCCGGGCCGGTGGCCTGCTCCAGCACCCGGGCCTTGAGGGCCTTGAAGTCCCGGCAGCCCGCGTGGCGGGCAAAGCGGGAGACGGTGGCGTCGGACAGGTCCAGCCGCTGGGCCAGCTGCCCGATGGTCAGGAAGAGGAAGCTGTCGGTGTTGGTGTTGATGAAGTCGAGAATTTTCTGCTCCGCCCGGGTCAGTTCCTCCGGGGGAACGGAGAGCTGCAGTTCCATGGAACCCACCTCATTCCAGCTGAGATTGTAGCGCGGCGTGGAGGTGCCCGTTGGAGGCCAGCACCCCGCCCCCCCGGGTCAGGGAGAGGGGGGCGCCGTCGGGGGCGGTGACCCGGCCCCCGGCCTCCTCCACCACCAGCAGGCCGGCGGCATAGTCCCAGGGCTGGAGGAAGTCCTCCACATACCCGTCCAGCCGGCCCCCGGCCACCCAGCACAGGTCCAGGCTGGCGCAGCCAAGCCGGCGCACGTCCTGGCAGCGGTCATACAGGGTCCGCATCCGGGCAAAGGCCCGGCCGGCCAGGTCCCGGCGGCCGGGGACGGTGCCCACGGACAGCAGGCTCTCCTCCAGACGCCGGCAGCCGCTGACCCGGAGGGGCCGGCCGCCGCAGAAGGCCCCTGCCCCCCGCCGGGCGGTGAAGCGCTCGCCGCTACAAGGATTATATACCACGCCGAAGACGATTTGTCCAGCCTCTGCCAGGGCCAGGGACACCGCCCAGTGGCCGGTGCCGTGGAGAAAGTTGGTGGTGCCGTCGATGGGGTCAATCACCCAGTTCCAGCCGGGGGCCATCTTGTTTTCCTCCTGCTCCTCGGCGAAGAAGTGGGCCTCTGGCAGCAGGGGGGAGAGGTGCTCAATCAAAAACCGCTGGGAGGCCATGTCCGCCTCGGTGACGAAATTGGCGTGGCCCTCCTTGGTGTACACGTGGGGCCGGGGGATGGAGCGAATCAGCTCCCCGGCCTGTTTTACAATGGCAATGGCCTGTTGGGCCAGTTGTTCCAGTTCCATGTGGTTTCCCTTCCTTTCCGGCCCATTATAGCACGGCGGGGCACCTGCCGCAAGTTCGTTCGTATTCTCTTAAGGAACCTTTAACGAAACCCTCAGAACTTGTTCAAAGGAAGTTCAAAGAAAGGGGCTATACTACAAGCACAGCAGAAGAGAAGAGGCCACGAGCCAATTCTTCCCTCTCCTTGCTTTTTTCAAACTTTTACCTCCCTCTCCTTCCGCCTGGACCGTTTCCAGGCGGTTTTTCTGTGTAAAGCCGACCCTCTGCGTGCAAGGAGCGGGCAAACAAAAAACGCCCCGTCCGAAGACAGGGCGCTTTTGCAGCATAGGATGGGTTGCCGGGTTTTAAATAACAGCCAGCAAGATGAAGTTCAAAATGAACAAAGCAGTGACCACCCACAGGATGGGATGGACCTTTTTGGCCTCGCCCTTGCACACCTTGACAATGCAGTAGGTGATGAAGCCCATGGCAATGCCGTAGGAGATGCTGTAGCACAGGGCCATGAAAATGCCGGCGAAGAAGGCGGGGATGGCCTCGCTGATGTCGTCCCACTTGATTTCCTTGAAGGAGGAGGTCATCATCACGCCCACCAGCACCAGGGCAGGGGCCGTGGCCGCGGAGGGGATAGCGCTGACAAAGGTGGCCAGGAACGCGCTGAGGGCAAAGCAGATGGCAACCACTACGCTGGTAAGGCCCGTGCGGCCGCCAGCGCCGATGCCAGCGGCGCTCTCCACAAAGGTGGTGGTGTTGGAGGTGCCGAAGATGGCGCCAATGGAGGTGGCGGTAGCGTCGGCGAACAGGGCCTTGTCCATCTTGGAGTGGAAGCCGGCCTTGGTCTCCATGGCCTTCTCGTCCTCGTCGGAGAAGATGCCGGTGCGGCGGCCGGTGCCGATGAAGGTGCCGATGGTGTCAAAGGTATCAGAGATGCTGAAGGCGAAGATGGTAATCAGCACCAGGGGGATCTTGGCGGCATCGGAGAACAGGGAGGGCAGGCCGGCGCTGGTGAAGATGGCGCCAAAGGTGGTGGGCAGCTGCTGACAGGCCTCGGTAAAGCTGATGGAGCTGCCCAGGGAGGTGACCTGCATGGGGATGCCGATGATGGCGGTGGCCACAATGCCAATGAGGATGGCGCCCTTTACGTTGCACACCAGCAGCACAATGGTGAGCACCAGTCCAATGACAAACAGCCACAGCACGTTGGTGTTCAAGGTGGCCATGGCAGGCACGCCAGACCCGAAATTCACAAAGCCCACGTTTAAAAAGCCGATGTAGGCAACAAAGATGCCAATGCCGCCGCCAATGGCGTTTTGCAGGCTGCGGGGGATGGACTTGATGATGAACTTGCGCAGCTTTGTCACGGTGATGAGGATATTGATCAAGCCGCAGATAAACACCATGGACAGGGTCTGCTGCCAGGTAAAGCCCAGGCCCAGGCACACAGTGTACACAAAGAACGCGTTCAGACCCATGCCGGGGGCCTGGGCGTAGGGGACGTTGGCCACCAGGCCCATCACCAAGGTGCCGATGATAGAGGCGATGATAGTGGCCAGGAACACGGCGCCCCAGGGCATCAGCTCTTCCTCCAAGCCGCCTGCCCGGCCGCTCAGGGTATTGGGGTTTACCACAATGATGTAGGCCATGGCGAAGAAAGTCGTCAAGCCGGCGACGATCTCACGGCCCACGGTGGTGCCGTTTTCCTTCAGTTTGAAGAATTTTTCCATTTGCTCACCTTCCTAAAAATATTACCGCTCAAGCGGCTGGTACGGGGGAGGGCTTCCCCACCAAGCACCGCACAGGTGTGAAACGCCCGTGTCCGCCGCTCCGAAGGGCTGGCGCGCGGAACACGCGCCCATAGGACGATTATACTGGGGGAAGGAAA
>URCB01000001.1 GCA_900546255.1 uncultured Eubacteriales bacterium | reverse complement strand
AACCCTTGACCTCTCGGATGCGAACCGAACGCTCTCCCAACTGAGCTACAGGCCCGAATGCTCTGGACAACACAATAGTATACCAGAAGTTCCAAAAATGTAAAGCCCTTTTTTCTGAAGCGTGCAAAGATTTTTGGCCTGAAATTCTTGCATCTTCCGGGGAAATGTTGTATCATAGGAACCAAAGTCTGCCGGATGCCAGTCGGCGTCGGGCATGGCCGCACTAGTCGGGGAGATAGCGGTGCCCTGTACCTGCAATCCGCTACAGCAGGGATGAATCCCGGTCCCCGGAGGCCCCTTGTTCCGTTAGTTGCCGGTAAGCGGTGATGAGGAATCGGTCCTGCGCAACGCAGCACTGTGAACCGTGTCAGGCGGGGAACCGAGCAGCACTAAGCAGAACGCCGCGTGTGCCGCGGGTTTGCCGGTTTTGAGCTGGCTGCCAGTGAGACAGGGATGAGGGGGTCTTCAAAGGCCGGTGTGCGGTCCTGCCGGTCGCCGAACCGTTCGGGCAGACTTTTGTTGTTATGTTGAGAGAGGAGGAACGGCTCGTGTACCAGGCGCTTTACCGCAAGTGGCGCCCCCGTACCTTTGACGAGGTCGTGGGACAGGAACACATCACGGAGACCTTGAAACGCCAGGTAGCGACGGGACGGTTGTCCCACGCCTACCTGTTCACCGGCACCCGGGGGACCGGGAAGACCACCTGCGCCAAAATCCTGGCCCGGGCGGTGAACTGCCAGAATCCGGTGGATGGCAACCCGTGTAATGTCTGCCCGGCCTGCCAGGGCATTGAAAACGGCTCCATCCTGGATGTGTTGGAACTGGACGCCGCCTCCAACAACGGGGTGGACCAGATCCGTGCCCTCCGGGACGAGGCGGCTTACACGCCGGCGGTCGTCCGCAAGCGCGTGTACATCGTGGACGAGGTGCATATGCTCTCCACCGCGGCCTTCAATGCGCTGCTGAAGATTTTGGAGGAACCGCCGGCCCACCTGATGTTCATCCTGGCCACCACGGAGCTGCATAAGGTGCCTGCCACCATCAAATCCCGCTGTCAGCAGTTTGCCTTCAAACGGATTTCCCATCGGGCCTTGGCAGGGCGCCTGGCCTATGTGGCCAAGGAGGAGGGGATTGCCCTCACCGCTCCGGCGGCAGACCTCTTGGCCCGCCTGGCCGATGGGGGGCTGCGGGATGGCCTCTCCCTTTTGGACCAGTGCAGCGGCGCGGAAGGGGAGCTCACCGAGGAAGTGGTGCTGGAGGTGCTGGGCCTCACCGGCAACCGGCGCACGGCACAACTTTTGGACTGCGTGGCCCGGGAGGATACCACAGGCGCCCTGACCATCCTGGATGAACTCTACCGGGATGGGAAGGACATGGGGGCCCTTTTGGGGGAGATTGCTTCCCTGGTGCGGGACCTCCTGCTCCGGAAAACCGCCCCCGATGGGGGCCGCGGCCTGCTGGCCGGCGGGTATGAGGAGAAGACCCTTCGGGCCCTAACCCAGCAATTCACGGCGGCAGAGTTGGTGCAAATGATGACCCTCCTGCAAGCTGCCCAGGCGGATCTCTACCGCAGCACCAGCCGGCGGGTGGACACGGAGCTCTGCCTCATCCGTCTCTGTGACCGCCGTTTGTCCGACACGCCGGAAGGGGTTTTGTCCCGGTTGAGCCGTCTGGAGGCCCAGGCAGCCCAGGGCTTCCCGGCAGCGGGTGCCGTACCGCCTGCCCCTCCTGCCGAACCAGTACCGGAGGCACCAGCCCCGCAGCCGGCAGCGGAAGAGGAGGACGAAGACGAGGCCCCCTTTGTCTTTGACGAGGCAGAGGATGCCCCTCCCTGGGAAGTGGACCCGGTGCCCCCGCCGGCGCCGGAACCTGCGCCTCGGCCATCCGCCCGGAAGGCCGCTGCGCCACCACAGCCTGCGCCGTCTCCCAGTGTGCCAGTACAGCCGGAGGGAGGGCCTACCTGGCAGGGCTTTCTGGCCAGTTTGGGGAACTTGCCCCCCATGGTGGCCTCCTTCCTCCACAAACCGGAGTCGGTCACCGGCACCTTTGAGGAACATACCCTTACCCTCTGGACAGATTCGGAGCTCACCCAGAGCTTCCTCAGCCGGGGCGGGACCCCCGCTTTGCTGGAGCAGGCGGCAGAGGCCTTCACCGGCCAAAAGCGCCGGGTGGTGTTTAAGGTGGGCCGGCCAGACCCCGTCCCGCAGCCTCCAGCAGGGGAAGGGAAGGACAATTTTGAAGACCTGTTGGCCCTGGGCCAGCAGTTTGGGAACTTTACGGTGAAATAAGGAAAAAGGAGTACAAGAACAATGGCAAAAGGATATGGACGTCCCCCCATGGGCCGCAAAGGCGGCAAGGGAATGGGCATGGGTATGCCCGGCCTGAATATGGATATGATTAAGCAGGCCCAGAAGATGCAGGCCGACATGGAGAAAACCCAGGCGGAGCTGCAGGAAAAGGAGTATACCGCCACCGCCGGCGGCGGGGTGGTCTCTGCTACGGTGGACGGCAAGCACACCTTGAAAGCCCTCACCATTGACCCCGAGGCGGTGGATCCGGAAGACGTGGAGATGCTCCAGGACATGGTCATCGCGGCGGTGAACGAGGCCATTCGCGCAGCCATGGACGACATGAGCGCCAGCATGGGGAAGATTACCGGCGGAATGAACCTGCCCTTCTAAGGAGGCGTCTGCCATGAAGATTGTCCTACTGGAACCGCTGGGCATTCCGGCAGAAGTTCTGGCCCAGTACCAGGCCCGCTTGGAGGCCCAAGGCCATTCCATGGTTTGTTACGGGGCGCGGACCACAGACCCGGCGGAGCTCCTCCGCCGTACCGGGGACAGTGACATCGCCATCCTCGCCAACACTCCCTATCCCGCTTCGGTGGTGGAAGGGGCCTCCCAGTTAAAGCTGCTCAACGTGGCCTTTACCGGGGTGGACCATGTGGCCCTAGAGGCCTGCCGGGCCAAAGGGGTCACCGTGTGCAACGCGGCCGGATACTCCACCCAGTGCGTGGCGGAACTGGCGCTGGGGCTGACCATTGCCTGCCTGCGCCAGCTGCCGGCCTGTGAGGCGGCCGCCCGCAGCGGCGGTGCAGGAACCCCCTTCCGCGGCCGGGAGATTGCCGGGCGCACCGTGGGGATTGTAGGCACCGGCGCCATTGGCACACGCACAGCGCAGCTGTTCCAGGCCTTCGGCGCCCGGGTCATTGCCTATTCCCGGACCCGCCGGCCAGAGGTGGAGCGCCTGGGTGTGACGTATGTTTCCCTGGAGGAGCTGCTGCAGCAAAGCGACATCGTCTCCCTCCACGTGCCCAGCAATGGGGAGACCAAGGGGTTGTTCTCCCGCCAGCGCCTGGCGATGATGAAGCCCTCTGCCATTCTCATCAACGTGGCCCGGGGCGCCATCGTGGACAACGTGGCTCTGGCCGAGGCGCTGAACCAGGGGCAGTTGGCCGGGGCTGGCATCGACGTGTTCGACCAGGAGCCCCCGCTTCCCCCGGAGACCCCCTTGCTCCACGCCAAGAACGCGGTGCTCACCCCCCATGTGGCCTTCGCCACCGAGGAGAGTATGCTCCGCCGGGCGGAGATCGTCTTCCACAATATTGATGCTTTTTTGGCAGGAAGGCCAGAGAATGTGTGCCTGTAAGCGAGGGTACACCGGTTAGAATCCAACAACGCCCAGTCCTCAGGGTAGAATGTCCTGAGGACTGGGCGTTACATTTTGTAGTCTATGGGCCTTAACGGACCAGGGGAGTCAGGCTGTCCGGGCAGAGTTCTTTGACCTTGGCCTGGATGCTTTTCAGGTCTACGAAGGTGTCTGGCCCCTTCAACGGGTCCCGCAGGACGGCAGAGGGGTGGTAGATTGCGGTCATCGCCACGCCGGCGCGGTGGAACCACTGGCCGTGCTGCCGGGTGATGCGGAAGTCTTTGTCAATGATCCGCATAGCGGCGATTCGGCCTAGGCAGACGATGATCTTAGGCCGGAGCAGAGCGGTTTGGGCCCGCAGATACCCAATGCAGGCGTCCTGCTCGGTGTTGAGAGGGTCCCGGTTTTTGGGGGGACGGCACTTGACGATGTTGGCAATATAGACGTTGGACCGCTCCAGGTCGATGAGGGAGAGCATCAGGTCCAGGAGTTTTCCCGCTGGGCCCACGAAGGGTTCCCCCTGAAGGTCCTCCTGCTCCCCTGGGCCTTCCCCGATGAAGAGGATGTCCGCCTGGCGGCTGCCCACGCCGAAGACCACGTTGGTCCTGGTTTCTGCCAGGGGACAGGCGCGGCAGTGTTGGCATGCGTTCTCCAATTCTTCCCAACTCACCATGGGGATCCCTCCTCTGTCTGTCTTTTTTCATTATAACAGGCAGGCGGGGAAAAGGCAACGGGGGTTAGGTCTTCGGCTTGGACCGGAAGAAGAGGGCCACCAGATTGCCGAAGAACACGGCAGCGGCAATCCCCCCGGCAGCGGCGGCGGCGCCGCCGGTAAAGATCCCCAGGGCCCCCTCCGTCTCCACGGCTTTGGCCACCCCTACGGCCAGGTTGTAGCCAAACCCGGTCAGGGGGACCGTAGCCCCCGCCCCGCAGCGGTCCACCAGGGGCTGATACAGGCCGGCTGCGCCCAAAACAACCCCCACCACCACATACAACACCAGGATTCTGGCCGGGGTGAGCCGGGTCTTGTCAATGAGAATCTGCCCCACCAGGCAGAGCAGGCCGCCACAGAGGAAGGCGGCCAGATAGGTTTCTGGACTGCTCATGGTTTGCCTCCTTTTGTGCTGGCGATGGCCACGGCGTGGCAGATCCCCGGGATGCTCTCCCCCTGCATGGTGGCCGTGGGGGAGTGCAGGGCCCCGGTACCGCAGAAGAGGAGGTTGTGGCATGTCCCGGTTTGCAGAGCGCGCAGCAGGTACCCTGTGAGCACCACAGCGCTACACCCGCAGCCCGACCCGCCGGCGTGGACATCCTGGCGTTTGGGGTCAAAGAGGAGCACCCCACAGTCGTCGTAGCAGGGCCCCAAGGACACACCATCCTGCCGGAAGAAGTCGAGAACGATGCCTTTCCCCAGGCTGCCCAGGTCGCCGGTGACAATGAGATCATAGAAATCCGGTGCCCGCCCCGTCTCCTCAAAGTGGGCACGGAGGGTGGAGTACGCGGCCGGAGCCATGGCAGCGCCCATGTTGTTGGCATCGGTGATGCCCTTGTCGATGACCTTCCCCGTGGTGACATGGGTGACATAGGGCCCCTTCCCGGTGGAAGAGAGAATGACAGCCCCGGCGCCGGTGGCAGTCCACTGGGCGGTGGGCGGCTTTTGCCCCCCGTACTCCAGGGGGTTCCGGTACTGCCGCTCCGCAGAACAGAAGTGGGAGGAGGTCATGGCTGCGGCATAGGCGGCAAACCCGCCGTCAATCAGCATGGCGGCCAGGGAGAGGCCTTCCGCCATGGTGGAGCAGGCCCCATACAGCCCAAAGAAGGGGGCGTTTTGGGCCCGGAGAGAGTAGGAGGTAGCGATGCACTGGTTGAGGAGATCCCCGGCAAAGACATAGTCCAATTGGTCCGCAGTGATCCCGGCCCGTTCTAGGGCAAACGCCAGGGCCTGTTTCTGCATGGCGGTCTCTGCCTTTTCCCAGCTGGGTTGGGAGAAGGTGTCGTCTTCCCCGGCCAGGTCAAAGTAGGGGCCTAGGGGGCCGTCCCGTTCCTTTTGGCCGACGGCGTTGCCAAAGCCGGCGATGGAAGGGGGAGAGGCAAAGCGGACGGTCTGCCGTCCGAGTTTTTTCATGTCCAAAGCGTTCGCTCCTTTGCTGATACGGTCTTTCTAGTGTGCCTGTCTCTGGCAAAAATATTCCAAATGGGGAAACCCGTTGGCCTTTGTTGGGGCAGTGTGGTAGAATGAGAATGTAGAGCAGAGAGCAAAGGAAGGGAGGGATTCCATGGGACTGGTCCCCATTGACAGGACGCGATGGCCCCGCAGGGCCCATTACGAGTGGGTACAAAAGACCGGGCAAGGCCCCTTTGCGGTAACGGTTCCCCTAGACGTTACTCTGCTGGCGGGGGAACCCCTTTACCCCGCCCTTCTCTGGCTGCTGACCCAGGGCGTGAACGAGATGGAGGCGTTCCGCACTGTGGCAACGCCGGAGGGTTTGGGGATTTACGATCATATGGACCCGGCCTACACGGTGTTTCACCCCCAAGAGAAGACCTTTTCGGTGCTCTGGACGCCCTTTCATCCGGATTACCAGGTCTTCCGGGCAGCCTATCAGCGCGATGTGGCGGCCTATGGGGCTTCCCCGGCATGGATGCCCCAGGGCGTCCGTCCGGAGAATACCTTCGATGTCTCCATGGTGCCCTGGATGTCTTTTTCGGCGTTTCACTTGGCGGCCACCACAGAGCGCCCGTATCTGCTTCCCATTTTTACGCTGGGAAAGTGGGTTTCCCAAAGGGAGGCGCGGGTCCTGCCCCTCACGGTACAAATCCATCCGGGGGTGTGCGATCCCTTCCACGTTCATCAGCTGCAGATGCGGCTCCAGAAGGGCATTGCGGGGTTTCCCCGCCGGTGAGAAAGCCCTGGACTTTCCCGGCCGGGCTGTATATAATAAGGGTACCACTTTATGAAAGAAGGGATTGTTTCCTATGGCAAACGCAACTTTGATGTCTCAAAAAGTGCAGGAAATTCACCTGATCAATAAATTGGAGCAGTCCGGGCAGATCCAGTTGGACAGCTCCTTCTCTCTGAACGTCAGCTTCATGTCCGACGGCAGCCGCTGCGTGGGCAAACTCCAGCAGACCCTGCGGGACAAGGAATTTGCCGGGGGCAAATTTACCATGACCGTGGTGCTGGTGGGCATTTTCAACTGCACCGGCGCCACCACCGATGAGGTCAAGCGCCAGGTCCACGGGGAGGTTTATGACCAGCTCTTCCCCTTCATGCAGTCCCAGTGCGCCAGCTTGGCGGCGGCCTCTGGAGTGCCCGGCCTGATGCTGCGGAAGGTCCCCATCAACCCGGATAACATCACAGTCAACAAGGGCGGCCCCGGCAACGACCGGAACCCCGACGGCGGCCCCAAGCTCACCCTCCTGTGAAGCAGCAGGCCCTTTACGAGACCCTATGGCAGGCTGGCCAGGGCCGGGAAGAGGACATCGTCCTCCGTTGTGGGGACAAGTCCTTGTCCTATGGCGCGCTCTTCCAGGGGATCCTGCAGGCGGAGGCGGGCCTCCGTGCCCTAGGGGTGGGGCCGGGAGAACTGGTGACCCTGTTCTCCCTCAACACCCCCGAGGCAGTGATGGCCTTTTACGCCATTGACCGGATCGGTGCAGTGGCCAACTGGGTGGACATGAAGGTGAGCCCTGCCGAGGTGGAGGAGTACCTCACCCAGGCAGGTTCCCGGGTGGCCCTGGTGCTGGAAGTGGCCTTTTCCAAGGTCTACCATCACCGGGGAACGGCACCTACCCAGCACTTCGTGGTGCTGCCCCTGGCCCCCTACGTGGCCCCGGAACTGGAGGGAAAGCTCCATCTCAACACCTGGCAGCAGGGGGCAGGTCCGGACTGCCTGTCCTGGGCGGACTTTCTCCGCCCCCCTGCCCAAGTGCCGCCGGAGGCAGACCGGTGGGAAGAGCCGGTGGCCATCACCTACACTGGGGGAACCACGGGGCCGGCCAAAGGCGTGGTGCTCTCCCGGCGGTCCTTTGCCTGGGCGCTGGAGTACTATACCCGAGCAGAGACGGAGTATGGCAGAGGGGGCTTTGCCCTGGTGCTCCTCCCGCTCTTTGCCGTGTTTGGCCTGAGCCAATGCCTCCACACCCCGCTCTCTTTGGGGATGGGGGTGATTCTCTGTCCCATGTTCCGTCCCCATGACCTGGGCGACATGCTGCGCCGTTATCGGCCAGAGCAGGTCTGCGGCACCACGGCCTACTGGCAGTTTCTCCTGCAGGATGCCTGGGCGGCGGAGGCAGACCTCTCCTTCCTGAAGGTGCCCCGGTGCGGGGGAGATGTACTCCCGGCGGAACTGGAACGGCGGATCAATGCCTTCCTGGCCCAGCGGGGCTGTGCCTCCCGGCTCATCAAAGAGTACGGCATGTCCGAGGACGGGGGAATCATGTGCGTGAGTTACGGGGCTTGGGAGGACGGCGACGTAGGCCGCCCGCTGCCCGGCTGCCACGTGGTGGCGGTGGACCCGGAGACTGGGGCCCTCTGCCCACCGGAGGTGCAGGGAGAGCTCCTGATCCAAAGCCAGGCGGTGATGAATGGCTACTACCGCCGGCCAGAGGCCGACCACCAAGTGCTGAAACCTGGTCCCGATGGCACCCTCTGGGTATGGACCAAGGACCTGGGCTACATTACAGCAGACGGCCGGGTGGTGGTGACCGGACGAAAGAAACGGATGCTCTCCCGCAACGGCTTTAAAATTTTCCCCTCGGTGATTGAAAACTGCTTTTTGGAGGACCCACAGGTCACAGCCTGTGCCGTGGTGGGGGGGAAGAACCGAGAGGGCGAGACGGTTCCCGTGGCCTATGTGGTGCCTCGCCAGGGGACCGATCCCCGGGAACTGGAGCAGGCTCTCCAGACCCGGGCCAAGAAGACCCTGAACACCTACCTGATCCCAGCGGCCTATCACTTCCTGGCAGAACTGCCCCTGACCCCCAGAGGGAAGTTGGACTACCGTACCTTGGAGGCTTGGGCTGCGGAACAGGAGGAGCATCCATAAAACCTGTCCTTCTTGTTAAGATAGCGTATCGCCAAAAGGCGGCAGCACAACGTGCTGCCGCCTTTTGTGGTATGGAAGCTGGATCTTCCTCATAGAATGGTGGTACTCAAAACGAAACCGGGAGGGATCCGATGATTTATGTGGTACAACAGGGGGACCGCTTGCCGCAGCTTGCCCAGCGGTTTGGGGTCTCCCAGGCCCGGCTGCGCAGCGACAATGGCTTGGGACCAGACCAGCCTTTGGTACCGGGGCAGGCCTTGACGGTGCTGGTTCCCACGGCCACCTACACCGTCCGGCCAGGGGATACGCTGTGGGGTATTGCCAGACAGACGGGGGTCCCCCTCCGGCAGCTGCTCCAGTACAACCCCATCCTGACGCAGGGGCACCCTCTCTCCCCCGGGGAGGTGCTGACCTTAGCCTTGGCAGGGGAGCGGGAGGGTCACCTTTCTGTGGGTGGGTATGCCTACCCCCATGTACTTCCCGGGGTGTTGCGGCAGGCACTGCCGTTTTTGACCACCCTCTCCGTCTTTTCCTACGGCTTTCAGGAGGATGGCACCCTGGTGGTGCCGGAGGACAGTGCCCTGTTGGCAGAGGCCCAGCGGTTTCGCGTGGGTGCCATGCTGGTTCTGACCTCTATGGATGAGAGCGGCAGCTTTTCTTCCCAGCGGGCGGCCCAACTGTTCCAGGACCAGGCCCTCCAAGACCGTGTGCTGGATGAACTGGTGGCCATCCTGTTGGAAAAGGGGTACCAGGGTCTGGACGTGGATTTTGAGTACATCGCCCGGGAGGACCGGGCGGCTTTCCTGGCCTTCCTGGGCAACGCCAGGGAACGGCTACACCAGGTGGGCCTGTCGCTTCACGTAGATCTGGCCCCCAAGACCCATCCGGACCAGGAGGGGCTTCTTTACGAGGGCCACGATTACGGCGCCGTGGGAACCATTGCAGACTCCGTACTCTTGATGACGTACGAGTGGGGGTATGCCTACGGCCTGCCCATGGCGGTAGCGCCCCTTCCCCAGGTGGCGCAGGTGGTGCGCTATGCCGTGACGGAGATCCCGCCGGGAAAGATACAGCTGGGCATCCCCAACTACGGCTACGATTGGACGCTGCCCCATACCCCCGGCCGCCGGGCCGTCACCCTGGGCAACCAGGAGGCGGTGCGCTTGGCCGCCCAAGTGGGGGCGGAGATTTCCTTTGACGAGACAGCCCAGACCCCCACCTTTTCCTACACCAAGGAGGGGGAGACCCATAGGGTTTGGTTTGAGGATGCCCGCAGCGTGCAGGCGAAGCTGCGCCTGGCCCTGGAGTGGAAGCTGGGGGGCGTGGCCTATTGGAACCTGTTGCGGCCCTTTGCCCAGAACTGGGCGATTTTGGGGGAAACGATTTGGCCCGACCGGGGATCTGCTGGCGAACGCTTGTCCTGGTAGGGTCAAAGCAGGTCCAGCAGCTGCTGGAGATCGGCAATCCAAGCCTGGATCTGCCGGCCATAGGCTTCCCGCTGGTCTGGGTCCTTTTCAAAGCTCTGAAGTAAAGTATACTGGTGCTGCCAATAGGCCTGCAGCTTGGCAAAGAGGGCGGGAGAGAGGGTAGGGCTTTCCCCCCGTTCTAAGGTGTTCCGAGCGGTTTGCAAGGTGTTATCCACGGCCTCTGCCGGCAGCCCCACTCGTTTCTTAAAGTCTCGCAGCACCCATTGCCGTTCAAAGAGGTTGCGCTGCAGCCAGCCGTGGTACTGGGCTTGGAACGTGTCAAAAATGCGTATCAACAGGGCGGGGGGAAGGGCAGGCGCCTCTGTTGCGGGAGGTGTGGTGCGGTCCCTTCCCGTCCCCAAGCACTTGTGAAGGGCTTGGAGAGAGGAGATCTCCTGCCCGTGGTAGGTGGAAGCGCTCAGGGTAGACAGGGCAAATCCCTGTCCTGCCTCCTGGGGAGAAAGGGTGCGGGCAGCCTGTTCCCGATAGAAGGCCTCTGTGGAGAGGCCCATGTGGGCCGCCACCGCCTGGATGCTGTCCTCCGCGGTTTGGGTCCGTACCAGGCCTGGCGCGATGGTATAGGTGTAGATGTGGGTTCCCTCCAGTTCCGCAGCCAGACCGCTGGAAAACTCCCCTTGGGCGGTTTTAAAGACCTCGTAGGCATTGAGGTAGGGGGCGGCTCCAGAGGAGGAGACAAAGACCACGCATCCCCGATCCCGTTTTCGCATGTGGGGCAAGAACGAGGAGGTGAGTAGGATGGGGGCCCGCAGGTTGACGGCGTAGCTGTGTTCCCACGCCTGGAAAGGGACGGCACCAACCTGGCCAGTGACCACCACAGCGGCGTTGTGAAAGAGGATATCGGGGCAGCCGTACTGGGCCAGGACCTTCTCACAGAGGGCAGCCACCGCCTCCTTGTCAGACAGATCCGCGTGGAGAAAATGGGCTGCTTGGGGGAAGCGCAGGTTGACGGCGGCAGTTGCCTGCTCCCCACGCGCTCGGTCTATATCTGTCAGGAGGACGAAAGCCCCCAGGGCAGCAAAGGCCAGGGCGGTTTCCCGGCCAATCCCTCCACCCGCGCCGGTGAGGAGGACAGTGTGTCCCGCTAGCGCGGTTTTGTCAAAGGTAAGATCCATGTTACGGCCTCCTGACCATATAAGACTGAATTTTTTGCAGCAGGGCCAGAAGCTGTTGCTGCTCCTCCCGGTTCAGACCGTGCAGGATGCGTTCTCCCAAGTCCTGCTGGTAGGCGAGGTAGGTGTGGTAGAATGCAACGCCTTGCTCCGTGAGGGTCAGGCAGGCGGAGCGCCGGTCTGTTTCCCGAGGCATACGGCGGAGATAGCCCTGCCGTTCCAAGCGTTGCAGAATGCTGGTGAGGGTACTCTTGGGAAGGTGAAGGGCTTCCGCATAGGCGCTTAAGGGTAAGTCCTGGGTACTGCCTGCCAGGAGAAGGATCCGCAGTTCTACCGGAGAGCGGCCCGCCAAGGGGGCATACTTGGCCACGTCTTCTGCGGTGGCGCTGTTCATCAACACCTCATGCCACACTTGGGCCACATAGCGTCCAGGAGATTCCATGCAATCTCATCTCTCTTCCAATAATACGATTTTCGTACTATTAGGATACTGCAAGAGAGGACTCATGTCAAGGGGAGGGAACTTGGCGTTGTACTACGCCATAAAACAGCGCCCCCAGATCTTAGAATCTGAGGACGCTGTTGAGAAACATTCGATGGTGGAAGGAAGCGATAGCATCCAGATTACGTAAATTCCATGAGCGCCTGGGCGGCAGGGCTGCTGTTGGAGGCCAGCCGCACCATGTCATAGCGGATCATTTCCCCCATGTTCATTTTGATGCGGACCAGGCTGCCTTCCCGGGCCTCTGGGACAATATCGGGGACAATGGCAATACCATGGCAGGCACGGACCATGAGCATCTGGGCGTTGGTGCTGTTGGTCTGGGCGAAGCGCTCCGGCACCACCCCGAATTCCCGCAGGAGCATTTGTCGGAGCATTTCCATGGAGTTGGGGCCGGTGTCCTCGCAGTTGGTGATGAGACACTCTCCCCGAAGCATGGCCGCCGCGTCCCCAGGGGGATACTTCTCGGCAATGGAGCGGTCAGCCACCAGGTAGTTGAAGGACTCAAACATGGGCCGGGAGAGGATCTCCTCCTTGGCAAAGGCCTTCTCACATAGGACGTTGGCCAGGATCACGTCCAGTTCCCCGGATTTGAGCTTTTCGGTGAGGGCACCATAGGGGTACTGGAAAATGTCCACTTTGATTTCCGGGTGGCTCAACAGAAAGCGGGAAAAAAAGTCCTCTGTGTGGCGGGACTCATACATGCCGATGCCCACCTTCACATAGCCGCTGTACTGTTCCGCAATGGCGATGAGGCGTTTCTTCGTGTCGCTCTCATACCGGAGCATGAAGGTGACCCGTTCGTAGAAAAACTTCCCCGCATCGGTGAGGGAGACGGCATGGGCGTTGCGGTTGAACAACCGCACCTGCAGCTTGGCTTCCAGGGAAGCGATGTACTGGCTGATGGCAGTTTGAGACACGGAGTGGGCTGCGGCGGCTTGGGTAAAGCTGAGGCACTCGGCCAGGGTGACGAAGTATTCGATCTTCTTGTTCAGCATAGATAGATTCCTCCGTTGGCGGGCAAGTGGGATTTTTTCCCTTTCATTGTGCAATAGTTTGGGAGAAAAGTCAAACGATAAATTTTACCGATAGAGAATTGACAGAACGTCTGGTCTCTGGTAACATATGAAAAATAGCATTGTACGCAATGCCCTGCGGGAGGAAAGAATAGATGAAGATTCTCCTAAACCAAATGACGGTGTTTCGGAAGGGAACCACCCAGAAATTGTCTGTGCTTGTGGAGGACGGACGTATTGTTTCCCTTTCTCCCCAAGTTCCCCAGGTGGCCGACGCCTTGGTGATTGAATTAAAGAACGGTACTTTGTTTCCCGGTTTCGTAGATGTCCATGTTCATCTCCGCGAGCCGGGTTTTTCACGCAAAGAGACCATCGCCACCGGGACCCGGGCGGCAGCCCACGGAGGGTTTACCGCGGTCTGCCCCATGCCCAACTTGAAACCGGTGCCGGACAGCCTGGAACACCTCCAGCCCCAGTTGGACCTCATTCAGCGGGACGGCGTGGTCCATGTCTATCCCTACGGCGCCATCACCGTAGGGGAGCAGGGGAAGGACCTGGCCGATCTGGAGGGGCTGGCCCCCTATGTGGTGGCTTTCTCCGACGACGGCAGGGGGGTCCAGAACTCCGAGAACATGAAGCAAGCCATGCGCCGGGCCAAGGCCCTGGGCAAACTCATCGTGGCCCATTGCGAGGACGAGAGCCTGGTGGGCGGCGGCTACATTCACGACGGGGCCTATGCCCGGGCCCACGGCCACCGGGGCAACCCCTCCGCCAGCGAGTGGAAGCAGGTGGAGCGGGACCTGGCGCTGGTGGAGGAGACGGGCTGCGCCTACCACGTCTGCCATGTGTCCACCAAGGAGTCGGTGGAGCTCATCCGCCAGGCCAAGGCCAAGGGGCTGGACGTCACCTGTGAGACCACACCCCACTACCTGGTGTTCAACGACACCATGCTCCAAGAGGATGGGCGGTTTAAGATGAATCCCCCCATCCGGTCGGAGGCTGACCGCCAGGCCCTGCTGGCCGGCATCCAGGACGGGACGGTGGACATGGTGGCCACCGACCACGCGCCCCACACCGCGGAGGAAAAGGCCGGCGGCTTGGAAAAGAGCCTCAATGGCATCGTCGGGCTGGAGACTGCCTTCCCCGTGCTCTATACCCAGCTGGTGCGCCCTGGGATCCTCACCTTGGCGCAGCTGGTGGACCTCATGCACACCAACCCTGCCAAGCGCTTCGGTCTGGGCGGCGGCCTGGAAGTGGGCGCGCCGGCGGACCTCACGGTCTTTGACCTGGACGCCTGCTACACCATCCGTCCGGAGGACTTCCTCTCCCAGGGGAAGAGCTCGCCCTTTACCGGCCAGACGGTCTATGGCAAGTGCCTGCTGACCCTCTCCGGCGGAACCATTGCATGGCAGGCGAAAGGAGGGGACCAGGGATGAAGCGAGGCCTTTTTACCATTCAGACCAACCAGGAACTGGCGCCCGCCACCCATCGGATGGTGCTGGCGGGGGATACGGGTGCCATCACCGCCCCGGGGCAGTTTGTCAACATTGCCCTGGCGGGGAAGTTTCTCCGCCGCCCCATCTCGGTCTGCGACTGGGATGGAACCACTCTGACCCTTATTTACAAGGTGGTGGGGCAGGGGACCGCCCAGATGGCCCAAATGGCCCCGGGGGAGACGCTGGATCTGCTCACCGGCCTGGGCAACGGCTATGACCTGACCAAGTCCGGGGCGCGGCCCCTCCTCATCGGAGGCGGTGCGGGGGTGCCCCCCCTGTATGCCCTGGCCAAGGCCCTGCTGGCCCAGGGAAAGCAGCCCCAAGCCATCCTAGGCTTCAACACCCGCACGGAGAAGTTTTTGGAAGAGGACTTCCAGGCGCTGGGCGTGCCGGTGACCGTGACCACGGCGGACGGTTCCTATGGTGTCCCTGGCTTTGTCACCGACGCCATGCCGAAGGAGGGGTACACCTACCTCTACACCTGTGGCCCAGAGCCCATGCTCCGGGCGGTGGATGGAGCGGCAGTGACCTCCGGCCAGTTTAGTTTTGAGGAGCGGATGGGCTGCGGCTTCGGCGCCTGCATGGGCTGCACCTGTGAGACCAAGTACGGCCACAAGCGCATCTGCCGGGAAGGCCCCGTGCTGGAAAGGGAGGAGATCCTATGGTAAACACAGCGGTACAGCTCAGCGGGGTGAGATTGGACAACCCCGTCATCCCCGCCAGCGGGACCTTTGGCTTCGGCTACGAATTTGCCCAGTGGTATGACATCAACTGCCTGGGGGCCATCAGCGTCAAGGGGACCACCCGGGAGCCCCGATTCGGCAACCCCACCCCTCGTATCGCCGAGACCCCCGGGGGCATGCTCAACGCGGTGGGCCTCCAAAACCCCGGCATCGACAAGGTGGTGGCGGAGGAGCTGCCCCGGCTGCGGGAGGTTTACCACAAACCCATCCTGGCCAACATCAGCGGCTTTTCGCTGGATGAGTATGTGGAATGCTGCGCCAAGGCAGATGCCTCGCCCCATACGGACCTGATCGAGGTCAACGTCAGCTGCCCCAACGTCCACCACGGAGGCATGAGCTTCGGCACCGATCCCAACATGGTCTATGACGTGACCCGGGCGGTAAAAGCCGTGTGCAAAAAGCCGGTCTATCTCAAACTCTCCCCCAACGTCACCGACATTGTCTCCATCGCCAAAGCCTGTCAAGAGGGGGGCGCCGATGGATTGAGCCTCATCAACACCCTCATGGGGATGCGGATTGATCTGAAAAAGCGTGCCCCCATCCTGGCCAACACCACCGGCGGCCTCTCTGGCCCCGCCATCTTCCCGGTGGCCCTGCGGATGGTGTGGCAGGTGTATGAAGCGGTGGACCTACCCATCATCGGAATGGGTGGGGTGCAGACCGCCGAGGACGTGGTGGAGATGATGCTGGCTGGCGCCACTGCGGTGCAGGTGGGGGCGGCCAACCTGGTCAACCCTTATGCCTGCCAGGAAATTGTGCAAACCCTGCCCAGCCTGCTGGAGCGGCTGGGGGTCCAAGATATCAACGAACTCATTGGAGGTGCCCACGGATGGGAAAAGATGTAATCATCGCCTGCGACTTTAGCAGCAAGGAGGAGACCCTGGCCTTCCTGGACCAGTTTTCCGGGAAGAAACCCTATGTGAAGATCGGCATGGAGCTCTTCTATGCCGAGGGGCCGGAAATCGTCCGGGCCATCAAGGCCCGGGGCCATCAGATCTTCCTGGACTTGAAGCTCCATGACATTCCCAACACGGTGAAGAAAGCCATGGCGGTGCTGTCGAAGCTGGATGTGGATATGGTCAATCTCCACGCCGCCGGGACCCGGGCCATGATGGAAGCTGCTCTGGAAGGGGTCACCCGGCCGGACGGCACCCGCCCCCTGGTCATCGCGGTGACCCAGCTCACCTCCACCAGCCAGGAGCGGATGCAGGAGGAGCTGCTGGTCTCCGCCCCCATGGATGAGACCGTGATGCACTACGCGGCCAATGCCGCCAAAGCCGGCCTGGACGGGGTGGTGTGCTCCCCCATGGAGGCGGGAAAGGTCCACGACACCTGCGGCAAGGCCTTCCTCACCGTGACCCCCGGCATTCGGTTTGCCGACGGGGAGAAGGGGGACCAGGTCCGGGTGACCACCCCTGCCCAGGCCAAGGAGATCGGCTCGGACTACATCGTGGTGGGCCGTCCCATCACCGCCGCCGCCGACCCGGTGGCCGCCTATGCACGCTGCGTGAAAGAATTTGTGGGATGAGGAGACAGAGACTATGAACGAGAAACTGAAGATTGCAAAAGACCTGCTGAAAATCCAGGCCGTGTTCCTCCGGCCGGACGAGCCCTTCACCTGGGCCAGCGGCATCAAGAGCCCCATTTATTGCGACAACCGCCTGACCCTCTCCGACCACCAGGTCCGCCTGGATGTGGAGCAGGGCCTGGCCGCCATCGTGAAGGAACACTACCCCGAGGCCGAGGTCCTCATGGGCACCAGCACCGCGGGCATCGCCCACGCGGCCATCACCGCCCACCTGCTGGAGCTGCCCATGGGCTACGTCCGCTCCGGGGCCAAGGACCACGGCCGGAAGAACCAGATCGAGGGCAAGCTCCTGCCCGGGCAGAAGGTGGTGGTCATTGAGGACCTCATCTCCACCGGCGGCAGTGTGCTGGAAGTGGTGGACGTGCTCCGCCAGGCGGGGGCCCAGGTGCTGGGCATCGCCAGCATCTTCACCTACGGCATGAAAAAGAGTGTGGACCGCCTGGCCGAGGCGAAGGTGCAGAACGTCAGCCTCACCGACCTGGATACCGTGGCCCAGGCCGCCGCAGAGGAGGGGTACATCCGCCCCGAGGACCAGAAGCGCCTGCTGGCCTTCCGGGATAACCCCTCGGACGAGAGCTGGATCCAGAAGTAAGCACGAAGAACCTTCGGCCCCTTGGGTGCCGTTACCGTCAGAAAGGAGTGGTCAGTCCATGAAACGAGATTTGATTGACATCACGGACCTGTCCGTGGAGGAGATCGACGAACTCATTGAAAAAGCAGAGGACATCATCGCCCATCCGGAGGCCTACCGGGAGAAGTGCCGCTACAAAAAGCTGGCAACCCTCTTCTATGAGCCCTCCACCCGTACCCGATTGAGTTTTGAGTCGGCTATGTACGAACTGGGCGGCCAGGTACTGGGCTTTCACGAGGCCCAGAGCTCCTCTGCCACCAAGGGGGAGAGCGTGGCCGACACTGCCCGGACGGTGAGCTGCTTTGCCGATATCATCGCCATGCGCCATCCCAAGGAGGGCGCCCCCCTGGTGGCCTCCATGAAGGCTACGGTGCCAGTGATCAACGCCGGGGACGGGGGCCACCACCATCCCACCCAGACCCTCACCGACCTGCTGACCATCAAGCGGGAGAAGGGGCGGCTGGACTCCCTGGTGGTGGGTTGCTGCGGGGACCTGAAGTTTGGCCGGACGGTCCACTCCCTCATCGGGGCCATGTCCCGGTACAAGAATGTCCGCTTCGTCCTGATCTCCCCGGAGGAGCTTCGGGTGCCCGAAAGCGTGCGCACCGACCTCTTGGAAAAGCAGGGGATTGAATATATGGAGACCACGTCCCTGGAGGAGGCCATGCCCCAGCTGGACATCCTCTATATGACCCGGGTGCAGCGGGAGCGTTTCTTCAACGAGGATGACTATGTCCGTTTGAAGGACAGCTATATCCTCACCCCGGACAAGCTGCGCACCGCCAAATGGGATCTGGCCATCCTCCACCCCCTGCCTCGGGTGAACGAGATTTCCATTGCCATTGACGACGATCCCCGGGCCTGCTACTTCCGTCAGGTGCTCTGCGGCAAGTTCATTCGCATGGCCCTCATCCTGAAACTGTTGGAGGTGGAGTGAGATGATCATTGGAACCATTGTAGACGGCATTGTCATCGACCATATCCCCGCCGGTCGGGCCATGGACCTGTACCGGGACCTGGGGCTGGACAAGCTGGAGTGCGAGGTGGCTGTCATCAAGAACGCCTCCAGCGGCAAGTACGGCAAGAAGGACATCCTGAAGATCAACGAGGTCATCGACCTCAACTATGAGATGCTGGGATACATCGATCCCCACATCACCGTGAACATCATCCGGGGGGGAGAGCGGATGGAGAAGATCCATCCTCACCTGCCGGAGACCATCACCGGGGTCATCCGGTGCAAGAATCCCCGGTGCATCACCTCCATCGAGCAGGAGCTGCCCCACATCTTCCGTCTCACCGACCGGGAGCACGGGGTGTACCGCTGCCTGTACTGTGACACCAAGGGTGGGAAGCGGTAAAGGCTGCGGCCTCTTCCCTTGATGAAATCCCGTGTAATAGAAATCGATAGAAAATGCTCCCGTGCTTATTTGCACGGGAGCATTTCTTTGCATGGTTGAGGAAACGAACTCTGCGTTTAATGCACCACCACCGTGGTCCCATTGGGGATGTTGTTGTACATCCACCAGATGTCGTCGTTGTACATCCGCAGGCAGCCGTGACTGATGGGGAAGCCAATCCGGGCATCATAGTACCGGTCAGAGTTCATGGGCCAGTACTGCAGGCGGGAGTGGAAGGCATACCCAGAGGTGCCGTAGAACCGAACAATGGGGCCACAGTAGTAGGAACCATAGTCCCAAGCGGTCTGCTTGTAGGAGGTGGTGAACACCCCGCGAATGGTGGGGGTGGCGTTGGTGCCGGAGCCGCACAGACAGGTGCGGATGAGCTTCCAGTGTCCTTGGGACCCCTCAAAGATATTCACCCGCTGGTAGGTGAGGTTGACCCAGACCAGGTACTTGGAATTGCTCTGATACCCCTTCAGGTTCACCCAAGCGGTTTTGATTTCCTCCGGGTAGTCATGGTTTTGCGCCCAGGCCAGGGTGTAGTTCCCGGCGTACTGGCTGGTGACCATGTTGAGGAGTTCCTCCTCGGTGATCCCATGGTAGTAGAGGTAATCGTAGTTTTCCAGGGTGATGGTGCGTTCCGCGGTGACCCGCTGGTCGCGGCCATCCTCTGTGGTGTAGGTGAGAACGAACTGAATCTGGGAGGAGAGGGCCATGTCCTCGGTGTAGGTGTAGGCATGGGTGAGTTTGGGGACATCCGTGCCCAGGACAATGTCTTGGGTGTCCACCAATTTCCCGTCTATGTACCAGTAGGCCGTGCAGGCCTTGCCTGCCTCAGGATACTCCACCTTGGCGGTGACGATCAAGGCCTCCCCCGCCGGCAGGGGATCGGCGCATTGAAGGGTTGCGGTGGCGTGGGCGATGCCATTGTCCGGGAAGTTTTCCAAGGTGAGTTGGTTTTCCGCGGAAACTTCCTGTTCCCGTCCGTCCTGGGTGGTATAGGTCAGACGATAGGAGACGGTGCTGGTCTCTGGCATCCCATAGTAGTAGTCATACTGATAGGAGAGGGTGGCGGGCCCTTCCCCCAGGGTCAGGGGCTCGGAGGCGACCTCCTGGCCATCCACATACCAGGTGCCGGTACACACCTGCCCAGACTCCGGGGTGTCCACGGTGGCGGTGGCGGTCAAGGTCTCCCCGGCGGCAAGAACTTTGGGCAGGGAGACTGTGATCTCCGCATCTGCCAGCCCCAAGTCCTCAAAGGTCTCCAACTGAATGGGGGCAGAGGCTTTTTGGGAGAAGTCGTCTCCGTCATGGTTGGTGTAGGTGAGGACAAACTCCACCGTAGCGTCCAAGTCCAGGTCGTGGGTGTAGTTGGGGACGAAAGCGGAGACGGTTTCCGTGTCCTCCCCCAGAATGAGGGTGGTCTCTTCCATGGCCTCCCCGTTGAGATACCAGGTGCCGGTGCACCACTTGCCCACGTCGGCCTCGGAGAAGTTCAGGTGGGCGGTGGCGGCCAAGGTCTCTCCGGCGTCCAGGTGCTCTGGGACACCCAGGTCAATGGAGACGTTGTGGATATCATAGTTCTCCCAACGGACCAGGCGGTTTTTGGGGACGGTGAGGGTGTAATACCGGGTCTCCAAGGTGACCTCTGTAACCCGGCCGCTGCCGCTGACGGTATTGTCCCGCCCGGCCAGCAGGAGGGCCTCTGCCTGGCCATTCATCCGAAGGGTGTTGTCGGTGCCAAGAATGGTGATCTGGTCAACGGTGCATCCACGGGACACCGTGATTTGATTGTCGCTGCCGGAGACCACCAGAGAGTCCAGGGAACTGTTTACCGTGATGGTACGGCCGCTGCCGGTGACCTCCAGAGCATCGGCGGTGCCGGTGAAGTCTACGGTTCCGGTGCCGTCTCCCACCACCAGGGTGCCTAAGGTGTAGGTTTCCGGCAGGGACAGGGTCACGTCCCCAGACCGGGCTGCCAGCACCAGCCGGTCCAAGTGGCCGGTGCCCTCCAGGGACAGGCCCTCTAGTACATCCGAGCGCACCGTGACCGTGCCGGCGGTGACGTTGGTCAACTGGATCTGGGAGACGCTGTGGTCCAGCCACAGATCCCCGGCGGTCAGGTCAGCCAAGGCAGTGTCCCCAGACAGGACGGCGCCGGTGTCCGTCTGGCCGGTGTAGCTGCTGGCGGGGAGATACTGGTCTGCCAGGCGGTAGAGAATGGTGACAAACTCCGCCCGGGTGAGGGGACGGTCCATTTGAAGCTCGCCCTCACTGCCAGTGACCAAGCCGGCCTTCACCAGGGCGGCGGCCGCCTCGGCGGTGTCCCCGGTGAGGTACTTGGTGTCTGGGAACTGGTCCAGCACGGAGAGGTCCGGTTGGGTGGGCATCAACTGAAAGGCCCGGGCGAAGAGGAGGAAGGCCTCTCCCCGGGGGATGGGCTGGTCCAGCGTGTCGGCGAAGCGCTGGTCCAGCAGACCGGCGTAGACGGCCTTGGCAACGTCTTGGGCATACCAGGCCCCTTCGGGAATGGAAAAGCCGGAGGTGTCCCCTTGGCCGGTGACGTGGAGCACCCGGCAGAGAATGGTCACTGCCTGGGCGGTGGTGAGGCTGCTGTTAGGGGCCATGGTGGTGGCGCTGCTGCCTTGCAGAATGCCGTCTTCGTAGGCCTGCTGCAGGGTAGCTTCTGCCCAGTGGCCCTTCACATCGGTGAAATCCTGAAAGGCAGCTTGCGCAGTGGTGGCCATCCCCAGGACCATGGACGAGGCCAGGGCTAGGGACAGCAGTTTTTTCATGGGTTGTTTCATCTCTCGTTCCTCCCGTGTTGGAGTCATTTCCAGGCTTGTCCAGAAGGCATCTGGAAGCCTCTGCCCTTAGTGTACTGGATTTTCTAAGAAAATGCAACAGGAAGTAGGGGGTCCTCCTCCCCGCTTTTTGGCAAAACAGCACAGCGTTTGACGCTGTGCTGTGAGGAAACTGTGTTAGGGATGAGGATCCTGGCGATAGCTGTAGGAATTTAACCGCTGCCGTTGGGCCTTCCAGTCCGGGAAAATATGTGCCAAACAAGCGTAAAAGGCTTTGGAATGGTTGGGGTGGACAAAATGAACCAACTCATGGCAGACCACATAGGCAACACAGTCGAAAGGGGCCTCCACCAGTTGCCGGGCAAAGGTCACCCGCCCTTTGGTAGGGGAGCAGCTGCCCCAGCGGGAGGTCATGGACCGCACGCGAATCTCTGGCATCGGCACCCCAAAGGGGGCCAGTTGGGGATGGTATTGGCGGCACAGCTGCGTGGTAACGGTAAGGCAGGTCTGCTTCAGAAAGGCCTCCATAGCCCGCACCCGGCTCTGAGAATCCTCAGGGTCCGGCAACGTGAGGAGAAGGTGAGAAGGGGTCTGCCGAACCTCAACCTTAGGACCTGGCCGGAGGCGGAGGGGATAGGGCTTGCCCAGCAGGTAGACCATTTCCCCGGAACCATAGGTGTGGGGTTTCGGGCGCAGGGGGGCTTGGGCGGCGAACTGATCCAGCGCCCGAAGGAGAAAGGCGGAACGCTGGCGGAGCACGGCGTCTACCGCCTCCGGGGAGACCCACGGCCCTGCGGAGACCCTCACAGACCCATCGGCATGGACCCGAATGTTGATGTTTTTCACGGGCTTCTGGGTCAGCTCGTAGGGGATGGTCCGCCCCTCCAGGAGAAGGGTGCGCTTCACCCTTGGGGGCTCCTGGGCTCCAGCTGGAGGAATGCCTTGACCAGGGAGGTCTCTCCCCGTTTGATTTGTACAGCCAACTGCTCGCTGGTCTCCTGGCAATAGACCTGGAGTTCCTCCCCTTCCACGGCTTCGCTGACGTAGTGGACGTCAAAATCCCGGATGCGGTGGGTGTTCCAGAAGGAGGAGGGGCGGGTATCCAGGATCAAGCGGACGTAGTCCGTGTTGTTCATATGCTGGTTCATATCAGTGTCAGAGGTGCGGACCTGGTGGCGAAGGGCCAGGTCCTCTTCCCCCAACTTCAGCTTGGTGCGGCAGAAGGGGTCAGTAAACACTGGGGTCGGCCAGGTCAGGTCCCGGGGGAAGGGGGTGGTGTCCGTCTTTCGAAGGGCGTGGGTGGTGACATCAATGGCGCAAGTCTCTTGCCGGGCGCGGAGGAGGGGCGTGCCATCCATTCCTTCTAGCAAGAGGTTGAGATGGATGGCCACCGGAGAGACCTTCACCGGGAAGGCGGTGAGTTTTACCCGGTCCATCCACCGGATGGGGCCGTCATACCGCAGCTTGGTGCGGGCCACGGCCCAAATCACCTGGTGGGACTGGGACAGGCGAATGGCGTCGCATTGGTAGGTGTAGAAGAGCTCCGTCATGGCGTCTTGGAGCAGGAGGGTGGCCTGGGTCAGGCCCAACTCACAAAAACGGTCGGAATAGGTGGAGGTGATGAGCAGTTCTTTGGTATAATGATTCTTCACAGGGGTGCTCCTCTCGCGGTTCTCCCAAGACCGGCGGGGAAAAGAGTTTTCCTTGCCTTCGGGTGGGGGATGGGATATACTGGCGGTGGAAAAAAGTCCAGGCACTGGGGCCAGAAGGGATTTCTTCCTGATTTGATTCTTTTGTAGCTTAGTTTACAACATTTTTTTCAAGGAGGCAAGGGGGGCCTGTGGCAGAAAATTATACATATATTGTGAAATGCCGGGACGGGACCTTGTACACCGGCTGGACCAATGACTTGACCAACCGTCTGCTGGCCCACAACGCGGGAACCGGCGCGAAGTATACCCGCTCCCGCCGCCCGGTGGTGCTGGTCTACCAAGAGCAATTTGCCACCAAGGAGGAAGCCATGCGCCGGGAATGGGCGATCAAGCAGCTGACCCGGGCGCAAAAGCTCCGCTTGATCGCAGAGCACCCAACAAAGAAAACACCGTGCGGAACCCCATAAGAGGCTCTGCACGGTGTTTCTGTTTTGGAAGTGGTCTCATACTTGGGCCAGGAGCGGCTCCTCCGGCAGCAGAGGCTGGGTGGTTTCCACGCAGGGACGAATGGCATGGAACTGAAATTGGAGGGAGGTTTTCCCCAGGAACTGGTTTTCCTCCACCACACCCAGCAGATCCACGGTGCCCGGGCAGCCCAGGTCCAGGTAAGCGGCGGTGAGGTCAAACCCCACTGCGTCAGAGACTTGGCCGAAGAGTTTCAAATGCTCGTGCCCCTTCCCCATAAGGCGATAGCACTGTCCCCCTCGGGTTTGGAGGCGGAGGCCCCGCAGGGCCAGCACCGGCTTTTCTGCGCCGGGACCGTACGGGGCGTGGGCTTTGAGCACCGAAAGGACGGCGGGCAGGTCAGCCTCGGTGACATCCAAATCGTAGTACAGCGTGTCATCGGCGGCTGGGGGGCGGTTGTCCTGGGCCCACTGGGTGATGGCCTGCCCCATGGGGCCGTACTGCCCCTCAGAGACGGTGATGCCGGCCGCCCCGGCGTGGCCGCCGGCACTTTCCGCGAAGGGCGTGACCACAGGGATCAGGGGGGAGAGGTCAAAGTCCCCATAGGTCCGGCCGGATCCCCGGAGCAGGCCAGGGGCACTGGCAATGTCGGAGAAGACGAAGGCAGGGCGTTGGTGGGCCTCGCTGAGCTTTCCGGCGACGATGCCCACAATCCCCTCCGGGATTCCCTGGCATCGGACCAAAAGAATGGGCGCCTCCTCCTGCCCGGCGGCGGCTTCCTCCACCGCCGCCAGCCACTGGGCAACCAAGTCCTTCCGGCGCTGGTTGATGGCCTTCATCTTGGCGGCGTAACCAGCTGCGGCAGCAGGCTCTGTGGTGATGAGTGCTTTGAGTACCGATGCGCTTCCCGCGTCAAACAGCCGGCCTGTGGCGTTGAGGATGGGGGCCGTTTGGAACTTGATGGTGTCCTCCGTATAGGGGCGGGGGGACAGGTCCAGCACAGACTTGAGGCCAGGGGAGAGCTGGTGGTACCAACTGTCCCGGTTGATGACGGCCAGCCCCGACATGACCAACCGCCGGTTGTCCCCTGTGAGGGGCATCACATCGGCCAAGGTACCCAGGCAGGCCAGCACCAGCAGGTCGAAAAAGAGATCCTTTTTCTCCTGGGAAGACTCCTCTCGGCACAGGTACTCGGCCAGTTTATAGGCCAGCCCGGCGCCGCAATAGTGCTCATACCCGTTTCGTTCCGGATGCAGGTGGGGGTCCACGATGACGTCGGCGGGGGGAATCTCTGCCTGGGGCAGATGGTGGTCTAGGATCAGCACCACATTCCCCGCCGCCTTGGCAGCCTGGATGGGCTCCACAGCGGCAATGCCGTTGTCCACGGTGATCAGGAGGGAGTGGGAGATGCCCTCCACCAGGGAGTGGGTGATTCCGTAACCGTTGGTAAAACGGCGGGGGATGATGGCCCGGGGGGAGACGCCGAAATGGTGGAGCAGTTTTACCAGGATGGCAGTGGCGGTGACGCCGTCTGCGTCATAGTCGCCGACGATCACCACGGGCATGTCCCCTTGAAGGGCGCAGCGGACGATGAGATCGGCTGCGGCAGGAATCCCGTCGATTGCCTCGGGGGGGGCAGGGCAGGGGGCGAGAAGTTCCTCCTCGCTGGCCTCTGCCCGGGCTAGGATTGCCTCTAAGATGGTGGTTGCATTGCCCCTTTTTTGCCATACCTGCATGTTGTATCGCGCCTCCTGGAAAACGGTTCATTGCTATTGGGTGGAAGTGTTCACCAGTATACTATGGATGGAGGCCCAGGTCAATGGGGCTGGCAGTTCCCGCCCCCGATGGGGGCGGGAACCCTCCCTTATCCGCTGCCGGAAATCACCTGCTGGGGCGTTTGGGTCACGAAGGTCTCAAACAGCCGCACGAGGGTCTCCCAGGTATTCCCATCCAAGATCCCGGTTTGGGGGAGGTTGGCGTGGCGCTGTACCCAACGGAGGTTGGCGGTGCTGTCCTGGTCCAGCACGCCCGTGGACGGGGTGGGGATGACCTCGTCCAACACTTGGGCCAGGGCGCGAAACATCCCCTGCACATGGACCAGGGAGGCGTGGCGCTGGCCCGGATGAATGGGCGCAGCGCCCTGGGAAAACAGGGTCACAGGACGGGGCGGGGTCAGCTGTTGGGCCGCTTGGAGATAGGCCGTTTGAATGGCATTCCAGTTTTGCTGGTCCACGACGCCAGTGACCGGGCGGCCATGGACTTTTTGGAAGGTCATCACCGCGGCTAGGGTGTCTTCGTCAAAGATGCCCGTGGGGCGGAGAAAGGGAATGGCACGGTCCACATGGGAGATGGTGCGGAGCATCTCCTGCAACGTACTCACAGGCCCGCGGAGAAAAGCGGGAGAGGGGGTGGGGGTCATGGGTTGCTCCTTTCTTGGTCGCTGTCTGTGGAGCCCAGCACCAGGGGAAAGCCGGGGAACTGTCCCGGGGTGGTGGCAAGGTATTCCTGCAAGGTCTCCGGTTCCACGGTCTCCCCGGAGGGGCTCTGGTAGGGGAAGAAGTCGGGGTTACTGAGGACGGTTTGGTCAATGCCCAGAAAGCGGTCCACGATGACGTTCCAAGTTTCCTCATTGACCACACCGGTCTGCTCCAGGCCGGCATCCTGCTGGAGGGCCTTGACTGCGGCTAAGGTCTCGTCTCCGAAGATGCCGTCGATGGTGAGAAAGGGAATGGTAAGGTAAAACTCAGAGAGAATGGACAAGAGGTATTGCAGCAAGGAGACGGCTTCTCCCTGCTGGCCGTAATAGATGGCTTCCTCATAGGTGAATCCTAACTGAAAATAGGTTTGCCCTTGGCTGACCAGTTCCGATAACCGGAGAATTCCGGTGTATAGATGCACCATCATATACCAGGTGGACTTGCCAATGATGCCATCCACGGTCAGATTAAAGATGTGCTGGATCTCCCGTACGGCATCCTCCGTGGCGGCATCGAACACTCCGTTGACGTCCCAAATCTTAGGAATGGCGGGGTAGGCCGCTGCAATCTGGTTGGCCATAATTTGGGCGATACGGACGTAAGGGCTGACGTCACCCAAACGGAGGGGGACGCCGGGATAGGAGTATTGGATGTTTTGAATGGGAGCGTTGTTTACAATTTCTAAGTTTTCCCCATAGTAATGCTGCAAGATTTCCACGGAATTGTATCCCTCCTGCGCCAGGTGTTCGCTGCCCCACTGGGAGAGGCCATCACAGGTGGAGGTGGTGCCGTTGCAGAAACTGGCGGCCAAGGGCTCTGCAAACCCTGGACGGCGGAGATAACTGGTAAAGAGTGCATCCACCAAGGTGCTGACGCTTTCAAAGATATTGCGCCCTTTGATGAATTTTTGATCATAGGCAGTGGACGCGGTGATGTTGAAATCGTACCCCTGGCTGGGGTAGAACTCGGTATATACCCGGTTCAGGACAAAGGAAACCTGCGCCAAGATGTTGGCCCGCAGCGCGGAGACATGCCAGGTGGGATACACCTCGCTGGAAGCGACGTTTTTGATGTAATCCAGGAACGCGACGGTGACGTTTTCCGCGTCGCTGTCTGGGGTGCCTAAGTGCACTGTGATGTAAGTGGGAACGTAGGGGGTGACAATGATGGGCATACGGTCCCTCCTTTCCTATAGGTTCTGGGGGGTGATGTCCACCCGGGACGCTGGCCGGCCGGTGGCCTCGGCCAAAGGGATGAGTGGAAGGTCCTGGATGCTGGTGACCCCCGAGAAAATCTGCACATTCTGCACCAGCAGCAGCTGATACCCGGGGCACTCCACCCAGACGTCACACAGGGAAAAGGGAGCTTCCTGTCCGGGGGACTGGCTTTCCCAGGCGTCTGGCGTCTCGATGACGGTGGGCAGGGTGTTGCCGCTGCGGTCGCTGGACTGGATGTTCAGCAAATGCTGCCGGCCATCTTGTCCGTGCTGCACGATGGAGACGGCGGCGTCCTCCACAGGCAGTTGGCCGCGGCTGGTGAACACCCGGGTTTTTAGGATGCCGGATTGTGGCATAGAAACGACCTCCTTTCTCCCCAGTGTATGCCCGGCCCAAACTTGGCGTGCCGGGATGATTGACAACCCCGAGGAGATTGGGTACACTGGAGCCATTGGAACATGCGCACACAGGAGGGTTCTATGAACATCACCTTTCTTTATCACAGCTCATTTTTGGTGGAACTGTCCGGCTGTACCCTGCTTTTTGACTGGTACGGCGGTCCGGTGCCGGACTATGACCGGAGCAAACCGCTGTATGTCTTTGCCAGCCACCACCATGGCGACCACTACGCCCCTGAGATTTTTGCCCAGCTGGGGATGGACAATGTCTGGTACGTTTTGGCCAACTGCATTCGTCTTTCGGCCAAGCGGAAGGCTGCCCTCGGGATTGACGACAGCCATGTGTTCCGTCTGGCAGCAGGCCGGCACCTTTCCCTGGGAGGGCTGGACATACAAACCTACCGCTCCACCGATGCCGGCGTGGCCTTTCTGGTCGAGGTCGAAGGAAAAACCATCTTCCACGCAGGGGACCTGCACTGGTGGCATTGGGCGGAGGAGGACGCGGCCTGGAACCAGGCGATGGAACGGGACTTCAAGAAAGAGTGCGCCAAGCTCCAGGGGAAACCGGTGGACGTGGGCTTCTTCGTCCTGGACCCCCGGCAAGAGGGGGAGTTTTGGTGGGGGTTTGACTGGTGGATGCGCACCATGGAAGTCAAGCACGCCTTTCCCATGCACAGTTGGGAGGACTACACCTTGGTACAGACCCTACGAACCCTTCCCTGCAGTGCGCCGTACCGGGACCGGGTGGTAGAGGTCTCTGGCAAAGGACAAGTTTTTTCCTGGGAGGACTGACCGTGCGCCCACACTTGCCGCGGATTCCATTCGATGGTATCATCTTTTTACACGACGGAATTTTTCCATGCCGGGCCAGGAAAACCTCTGTTGACTGATTTTTGACCGTGGAGAGAAGGGAGTCATACCATGGAAACCTATCGCATCATTTCCCGGGAAACCTATCCTCGGTGTGCCCACTTGGACTATTTTTGTACCATGGCCCAGCCCTATGCAGGGCTCACGGTACCAGTGGACATCACAGCCTTCTACCAGGCGGTGGGGGCGCGGAAGGTGCCTTTCTTCCTCTCCTTCCTCTACTGTGCGGCCCGGGCTGCCAACGGTGTGCCGGAACTCCGGCAGCGGCTGCGGGGGGAGGAAATTTTGGAGTACGACCACTGTCCCACCTCCCACACTGTGGCCCTGGAGGACGGGACGTACTGTTATTGCGCCCTGCGCAGTGACCTCCCGTTTTCAGACTACCTCCCCCATGCCATCCAGACCCAGGAAGCGGCCAAGGCCCAGCGCAGTTTGGACGACGGGGGAGAGGAGGATGCCCTGCCCCTCCTCTTCATCTCCACCCTGCCTTGGGTGCATTACGAGGCCCTTGTCCAGCCCACCCCCAGCCCGGCAGACACCAACCCACGGATCACCTGGGGGCGGTTCCGGCGAGAGGGGGACAGGGTGGTCCTGCCGGTCAGCCTCCTGTGCCACCATGGCTTGGTAGACGGGCTGCATATGGCCCATTTCTACGCCAATTTGGAGGGGGAACTGGCCCAGTGGGTGGAGAAAGGATAAGGGCGATGGACCCGTTCTAAGACAAAACAACCAGCGGGACACCGAGGTGCATCGGTGTCCCGCTGGTTTTCTTTGGAGGATAGAGGGATCAGAGGTTACTTGGATGGTATGGTAACGGTCCATCAATAGGCTTCCTGGAACTTCCGCTCGTAGGCTTCCTTCAGCTCGTCCCGGAAGTCGGGGTGGGCAATCTCGATGAGGGCCCGAGCCCGCTGGCGGAGGGTCTGCCCCCGGAGCTGGGCGATGCCGTACTCGGTGACTACATAGTGGGTCTCAAACCGGGAGAGGGTGATGGGCCGGCCGGCGTCAAACTGCTCCACAATCCGGGAGGCCTTGCCGCCCATAGCGGTGGAGGGCATGGCAATGATGGATTTGCCCCCCTTGGAGAAGGAGGCGCCCCGGACAAAGTCTACAAACCCGCCGGCGCCGCTGAAGATTTTGTCGGCGCTGATGGAGTCCGCGGCCACCTGGCCGATGAGATCCACGCTGAGGGCGGAGTTTACCGACACCACGTTGTCGTTCTGCCCAATGACCCTGGGGTCGTTGACGTAGTTGACGGGGAAGATCTGCAGTTTGGGGTTCATCCGGGCGTACTCATAGAGTTCCTCCCGGCCATAGAGGTAGGTGACCACGGAGACGCCGTTGTTGATCTGCTTGCGGCGGTTGTTGATGTTCCCCGATTTCAGCAGGCCCAAAGCGCCGTCGCAGAGCATCTCCGAGTGGACTCCCAGGTCATTCTTGTCCCCCAAGAAGTGGAGGATGGCGTCGGGGATGGTGCCAATGCCCAGCTGGATGCAGGCGCCGTCCTCAATGAGGCTGGCACAGTTGCGGCCGATCTGCTCCTCGATCTCTCCCACGGGAAGGATGGGGCGGAGGAAGAGGGGTTCGTCACACTCTACCGCCAGGTCGATGTCGTCGATGTGGACCAGGGTGTCCCCATAGGTCCGGGGCATGTTGCGGTTGATTTGGGCGATGACCAGTTTGGCGCATTCCGTGATGCATTTGGTATAGTCTACCGTGACGCCGTAGGAGCAGTACCCCTTCTCGTCGGGAGGGGAGAGGGTGATAAGGGCCACATCAATGGGGATGATCCCCTCATAAAACAGCCGGGGGGACTCCCCAAAGAGGTTGGGGGTGTAGTCAGCCCGGCCTTCGTTGACCGCATCCCGGCTGCCGGGGCCGGCGAACAGGGAGTTGTGCCCAAAATGGCCGGCCATCTCCGGCTTGGTGTATTTGCAGGGGCCCAGGGCCAGCATGTGGACGATCTCCACGTTCTGATAGGCCTGGTAGTTATCAATCATCGCGTTGACCAAGGCCTGGGGTTCCCCCACGCTGTGGGCCAAAGCAACCCGGTCGCCGGAATGGATGTGCTGCACTGCCTCTTGGGCTGTCACGAACTTTGCCATATCACGATTCTCCTTCCTGTGGCACTGGCGGCGGGACGCCGTCCGCTCGATAGTTGCAGTATAGCCGTCAGGAAGCGGAATGTAAAACGCGGAATCTTAAAACCGGGTATCGAGAAAATTCAACATTCGTCCCCGCCTGCCTCCTGCTTGACGTGCTGCAGGAACTGCCGGGCGGCGGGGGAGAGGGTGTTGGCATGCTTGCAGGCCACACCGATCTGCCGGGTGGCGGGCGGGTCCAGTTCCCGGACCTCCAGGTGGTAGGGGGCGTTTTTCAGCAGAAGCTCCGGCAGGATGCTGATGCCCAGCCCCTGCTCCACCATGGCCATGACGGCGTAGTCATCCTTGGCCGAATAGGTGATCCGCGGCGTGTGCTGGGTTTTGCGGAAGAGCTCCCGGGTGTCGTTGTCCAGGGAGTCCAGCCGGAGAATGTAGGGGGACTGCTTCAGCTGCTCTACGGTGACCCGCTCACAGGCCGGGGCCTGGTTCGGGGGGAAGATGGCCAGAATCCGTTCCTCCAGGAGCAGGGTGGTCTCAAAGTGTCCGCTGGCAGGCAGGCGGAGAAAGCCCAGGTCGATCCGCCCCTCGCTGAGCCAGCGCTCGATGTCCTCGTAGCTGCCCTGGAGCAGCTCAAAGGTGATGTCCGGGTGGCGCTGGGAGAAGGTCTGGAGCAGCCGGGGCAGCAGATGGACCGACACGCTCAGCCAGGTGCCAATGCGCACCTGTCCCACCTCCAGCCCGTGGAACTGGGCGGCCTGGCGGAGCAGCTCCTGGTTCTGCTGGCAGACCGCCCGGATGGCGGGCAAGAGGGCCTCCCCCTCGGCGGTCAGGCGCACGCCGAACCGGTCCCGGGCCAGGAGCTTCAGACCCAACTCGTCCTCCAGTCCGGTGATGATGTGGCTGATGGCCGACTGGGTGTAACCCAGAACCTCCGAAGCCTTGGTAAAGCTGCCCAGGTCTGCGGTCTGCAGCAGGACTTCGTATTTCTTAATGCTCATAGGCAGAGTCCTCCTCAATGGGGTGTTTTCCCACAGTATACCATAGAATGTCCCCCTTGTCCTGGGGGTAGTATGAAGGGTTTTGAAATCAATTTTTAAAAATGGTCGTTTTACAAAGCCCGGCGGGGGAGACTATACTGGCCTTAAGAAAGCCCGGCGGCCCTGCCGGGACGAAACCGACGGGAGGATTGACCATGCAGAAGCAAACGACCCAGCTCACATCCAAACAGTGGGTGGACCAGATGCTGCGGGAACACTACGAAAAGGCCCGGCAGGCCAAAGCCGAGGGACGGCTGGTGTGTTGGAGCACCTCCATTGCCCCCCAGGAACTGCTGACCACCATGGACATTGTGACCATGTATCCGGAAAACCACGCCGCCGCCATCGGCGCCCGGCGGGACACCGAGCCCTTCATCTCCTACACGGAGCGGGCGGGCTATTCCTCTGACCTGTGCTCTTACGCCCGGGTGAACCTGGCCTATTCGAAGATCCAGCACAGCGAGGCGGAGAACATGCCCATGCCGGACTTCCTCCTGTGCACCACCAACATCTGCCACACGGTGATCAAGTGGTATGAGAACCTGTCCAAGGAACTGAACATCCCCCTCATCATGTTCGACACCCCCTTCAACCACACCGATGAGGTTCAGGACCACAACGCCAAGTATATGAAGGGGGAGCTCTACGCCATCATCGACCAGCTGGAGGAGATCACCGGCCGGAAGTTTGACTACGACAAGCTTCGGGAGGTCATGGAGATCTCCAACGAGACCTGCTACTGGTGGAAGAAGGCCACGGAGAAGGCAGCCGCCCACCCCTCCCCCCTGGACGGGTTTGACATTTTCAACTACATGGCCATCATCGTTTTTGCCCGGGGCACCACCGAGGCCCGGGACCTCTTCCACCTCTGGCATGACGAACTGGAGGAGAAGATCCGCAACCACCAGGGCCCCTGGAAGGACCAGGAGGAGAAGTACCGGGTCCTGTGGGACGGCATCGCCTGCTGGCCCTACCTCCGCTACACCTACAAGACCCTGAAAAAGCTGGGCATCAACATGGTGACCTCCACCTACCCCAAATCCTGGACGGTGAGTTACGAGACCGGGGACATCGAGGGCATGGCCCGGGCCTACTCGGCCAACGTCTACCCCAACCGGAACCTGAACTATGACGTGGCCAACATGGTGAACCTGGCCAAGAAGTTTGACCTGGACGGCATCATCTTCCACTCCAACCGCAGCTGCAAGCTCATGGACTTCCGGCAGTATGAGGTCCAGCGCCGGGTGCTGGAGGAGTGCGGGGTGCCCTCGGTGATCTTCGACGGGGACCAGACCGACCCCCGCCTCTTCTCCGAAGCCCAGTATGAGACCCGCATCCAGGCCCTGGCCGAGATGATGGCGGAGAACAAAGCCAAGAAAGGACGGGCGGCACAATGACAACACTGCAAACCATGATCCAGGACCTGTGTACCGCAGGGGCCAACCCTCAGGCCACCATCCAGACCAGTTTGAAGGAGACCGGGAAACCTGCCGTGGGCTGCTTCCCCCTGTTTGTCCCGGAGGAACTGGTCTACGCCGCCGGGTTCCTGCCGGTGGGGATGTGGGGAGGCATCTCTGCCTTCCAGAAGTCCAACCAATACATCCAGAGTTTCGCCTGCTCCATCATGCGGGCCAACCTGGAGTTGGGCATGTCCGGGGCCTACGATTTCTTGAAAGCGGCCCTCATCCCCTCCCAGTGCGACACCCTGAAGTGCGTCTGTGAGAACTTCAAGGTGGCGGTGCCCAAGGTCCCCGTCATCGGGGTGACCATTCCCCAGAACCGGACCATTCAGGCTGCCCACGGCCAGCTGCTGGACGAGTTTGACTATCTTGCCCAGGCCCTGGCCAAAGTCCAGACTCCGGACTGCCAGCCCATACCCTTGGAAGAGGCCTTCGCCATCTATGAGGACTACCGTGCCGCCATGATGGCCTTCCTGGACGCGGTGCCGGATTACCTCAACACCGTCACCCCCAAGGTCCGCCACCTGATTTTGAAGGCGGCCTGGTTCATGGATAAGAAGGTTTACACCGAGAAGATCCGGGCCCTCACCGCGGCCCTGCAGGCCCAGCCCAAGGAAGTCTTTTCCGGGAAGAAGTTCCTGGTCACCGGCATCATGCTGGACTCCCTGCCGGTGCTGGACCTGCTGGAGGAACTGAACGTGGCGGTGGTGGACGACCTGCTCTGCCACGAGTCCATGCAGTTCCGCACCCCCACCCGGGAAGGGGGGACCGTGGCCTCCAAGCTGGCCTACCGGTTCCTGGACCTGAAGGGGGCTTCCCCCCTCTATGAGCCCAAGAAGCCCCGGGGCAAGTGGCTGGCCCAGCTGGCCAAGGCACGGGGGGCTGACGCGGTGTACTTCTGCCTCATGAAGTTCTGTGATCCAGAGGCCTTCGACTACCCCCTGGTAAAGAAGGACCTGGAGGAGGCCGGGGTCCCCCTGCTGAGCGTGGAGCACGACCAGCTGGTGGAGTCCACCGAGCAGCTGCGCACCCGGATTCAGGGCTTTTTAGAGATCAATCTGTCCTGATACAGGACAGGAAAGGAGCAAGTTTCGGATGTATTTGGGATTGGATATCGGTTCCTCCTCCTCTAAGGTGGTCCTTTTGGGGGAGGCAGGGGAGATCTTAGCGGCTCAGGTGGTGAACCTGGGCACGGGGACCAAGGGCGTTCATCAGGCCTTGGAGGCCGCCTATGCCCAGGCGGGGGCCGGGCCGGAAGGGGTCCGCTACGCCGTGGTCACCGGTTATGGCCGGATGACCTACCAGGGGGCGGACAAGCAGATCACCGAGATCAGCTGTCACGCCAAAGGAGTGCGCCATCTCTCCCCGGAAGCCCGCACCATCGTGGACGTGGGTGGGCAGGACACCAAGGTCATCCGCCTCAACGACCAGGGGGGCGTGGAGAACTTCGTCATGAACGACAAGTGCGCCGCCGGCACCGGCCGGTTCCTGGAGGTGATGGCCCGGGTGCTGGACTGCCCCATCCAATCCCTGGCCCAGCTGGCGCGGGCAGGGGAGGCGCCGGTGTCCATCAGCAACCTGTGCACCGTGTTTGCCGAGTCTGAGGTGATTTCCCACCTGGCCGCCGGGGTGTCCCAGGCCAATGTGGCCGCTGGGGCCATCCACTCCATCGCCACCCGCATCGTGGGCATGGCCGGCCGGGTGGGTGTGGAGCCCCAGGTGGTGATGACCGGGGGTGGAGCCCTCAACGGCGCCCTGGTGGATGCCCTCAGTCAGTCCCTTCACCAATCGGTCCAAGTCCTGGGGAACCCCCAGGTGATGGGGGCCCTGGGGGCCGCTGTGTTTGCCCGGGAGTTTGCCCAAAAGCAGGCCGCGCAGGCCATTGTCTGAAGCCCTTTCGCCATGGTTCTAAAATCAAAGTGGAGCAAGCCAGGGGCGGCAGCACATGTGCTGCCGCCCCTGGCTTTTCTACCCCTTTGGAAAACACGCCGTGCCTATGACCGATGACCAACCGTTTCCATAAGTGCGTTAAAGTCGGCCCGGTCACGGAGAAAGGCATATTCCTCGTGAGTGGACAGTTCGAAACAAAACGTGTCTGCTAGTCTGCTGGACAGGAAGGTGGATCCGCCGGCGTCGTCTGCGCTGGCGTACAGGGGATGTGTCTGGGGATCCCATGTCTCTTTCATGGCAGGCAGCATCTGGGAGAGGATGGCGAAGCAGGCATCGCCATCCTGCGCGTCTAAGGCAATCTGCAGGCGGGCGTTGTAGCGCATCCAACCGGGGAAGCAGAAAAGGGAGGTTACGGTTTCGTACAAGTCGGCCAGGGCCTCCGCTTCTTGCGGGCGCTTTCGCAGCAGGGCCCATTCCAGCTTGTTCATCAATGCCGTTTGGATCTCTGTGACCCCGTGTAAGATGCGGTGTTCCCAAATCCCCTGTGCCTGCTCGTATTTCCCCTGGCGCTGGTAGAGAATGGCCAACTGCTCCTCCTTGTCGATGGGGGAATCTGGGAGCGTTTGGATGAGCTCCTCCGCTTTGGAGAATTCCCCGCGGTTGCGCGCGTAGGAAATCAGCATGCCGACGGCAGTGTCCCTGATTTCCTGGGTGTCACTGCGGGCCAACCGCTGATACCATGTTTCTAAGGTGGTCTGGTACTCCTCGGGCTGTTGGACTGGGTACAGGGACAGGGCGCCCTCCAGATAGAGCGCGGCGGAATACAAGAGGGCCTCGCACGTGGGGTATTCCTGGACCTTGTCCCAGGCGGCCTGGAAGGCGGCTTGGTACCCCTGTTCCTGGACCATCTGATCCAGATGGTCCACAAAGGTTTCGATTTCCACGTCAGACAGATCCTCCTGAAAGGACAGAAGGGTGTTCAGATCGGTGCGCAGCAGCCTAGCCAGGGCGGGCAGCAGGGTGATGTCGGGGTAGGTGCTCCCTTTTTCCCACTTGTTGACCGCAGGTGTAGACACACCCAGGTACGCTGCGACTTGCTCTTGCGTTAGGGATAATTCCCGACGCTTTTGACGAATGATTTGGTTGATCTTCATGGGTCACCTCCGTCGTTTTGTGAGCCCATCATACCAGAGAGAATCGGATCGCACAATGGAGCTATGGTTAAAGCCAGACGTGGGAAACTTAACCGTAGATGTTGGCAGCACCGGCCCTTCCACGCCTTGCTGCCCTCGTTGACAAACCTCCCTGCCCCGGGTATACTGTGGCCAGAGAAATCCAGGGAAAGGAGGGCTTTTTATGCCCGTTTCTGTTGTGGTGGGGGACCTCACCCGTTTGCCAGTGGACGCCATCGTCAACGCCGCCAACACTGCCCTGGCCCCGGGAGGCGGGGTGTGCGGGGCCATCTTTGCCGCTGCCGGCTATGGGGAGCTGGACCGGGCCTGCCGGGCCATCGGGGGCTGTCCCACAGGGCAGGCGGTGCTCACACCGGGCTTTGCCCTGCCGGCCAAGTATATCATCCATACTGCGGGGCCCATCTGGCACGGGGGCGGCCAGGGGGAGGCAAAGCTGCTCCGCAGCTGTTATGACACTTCCCTCTGCCTGGCCTGGGACCAGGGGTGCCGGTCCATCGCCTTCCCCCTGATCTCCGCAGGCATTTATGGCTACCCCAAACAGGAGGCCTTGGAGATTGCGCTGGACGCTATGGCGCGCTTTGCTCAGGACCACCCCATGGACATCACCCTGGCGGTGCTGGACTCGGAGATCGCCGACATGGCGGAGGCAATTCTCCAGAAGGGGAGGGGGGACACTCTGTGCCCATAGAAGTGGTGGCGGCCCTCCTCCTGCGGGGGGAGAAATTCCTGGCCTGCCAGCGGCCGGCCCACAAGGCCAGGGGGCTGCTGTGGGAGTTTGTGGGAGGCAAGGTAGAGCCGGGAGAGACGAACCCCCAGGCTTTGGTCCGGGAATGCCAGGAGGAGCTGGGGGTGACGGTGTCGGTTGGCCGCCCGGTGTTGGAACTCACCCACGCCTACCCGGACCTCACCATCCACCTGACCCTGTTTGCCGCGTCTCTCACCGGGGAGGAGCCCCAGCGGCTGGAACATGCGGACCTCCGGTGGATGACGTGGCAGGAGGCCCAATCCCATCCCTTCTGCCCGGCAGACCAAGAAATTTTGGCGCGGCTGGGCCAGATTGTACCCTTTGGAAAGGGGTGAACCTGTGCGTCTGATCATTTCCCCCGCCAAGAAAATGCGGGAGGACACCGACAGTTTCCCATACCACAGCCTGCCTCGCTTTCTGCCCCAAACCCGGGAGATTCTGGCGGCCCTTCGCGCCATGTCCCCGGCGGAACTCCAAACTCTGTGGAAGTGCAGCGACCGGATCGCGGCCCAAAATGTGGACCGTCTGGAGACCATGGATCTGGAGCGCCGCCTGACCCCGGCAGTGATGGCCTACGAGGGGATCCAGTACCAGTATCTGGCCCCGGGGGTGCTGACCCAGGGAGAACTGGACTACCTGGAGGGGCACCTGCGGATCCTCTCTGGGTTCTACGGATTGCTGCGCCCCTTTGACGGGGTGGTTGCATATCGGTTGGAAATGGGAGCCAAGCTCTCCGTGTCTGGGAAAAAAGACCTGTATGCCTACTGGGGGGATACCTTGGCCCAGGCCCTGTGGGAGGAGAGTGACATCGTGGTGAACCTGGCCTCCCAGGAGTACAGCCGGTGTATCGCCGCCCATCCAAAACCAGGCACCCGGCTGATCACCTGCATCTTTGGGGAGGTCCGCCAGGGGAAGGTGGTGGAGAAGGGCACCCTGTGTAAGATGGCCCGGGGGGAGATGGTCCGCTGCCTGGCCCAGCAGGGCGCGGAAGAGCCGGAGGTTATGCAATCCCTGTCCCCCTTGGGTTACCGGTTCCAGCGGGACCGGTCCGATGAGACGACCTATGTATTTTGTAAGGAGGCATGAATCCATGTTAGAAGTTGGTACCAAAGCGCCGGACTTTACCCTGCCGGACAAGGACGGGAACCCTATCTCCCTGTCGGACTTTTTGGGTAAGAAGGTGGTCCTGTATTTCTATCCCCGGGACAACACCCCTGGCTGCACCCGCCAGGCCTGTGCCTTTGGGGCAGCCTACGGACAGTTTCAGGCCCTGGGGGTGGAGGTCATCGGGGTGAGCAAGGACTCCGTAGCCTCCCATCAGAAGTTTGCCGCCAAGCACGACCTGCCTTTCCTGCTTCTGGCCGACCCGGAGACCCAGGTGATCCAGGCCTATGATGTGTGGAAGGAGAAGAAACTCTACGGCAAGGTGTCCATGGGCACCGTTCGGTCCACCTATGTCATTGATGAGCAGGGGATTATCACCGCTGCCCTGCCCAAGGTGAAGCCGGATACCAATGCCCAGGAGATCCTGGCCCTGCTGAAAGGAGCGCCCAACCTTTGAAACAACATCCATCGTACGGGCCAGACCCCAACGCCGTCTACCCCAACGAGGCGGTCAAACAGGTCTGCTTTCTGAAAAACGTCATCACCCGACCCAATATCCAGGTAGGGGAGTACACCTACTACGATGACATCGACGGTCCGGAGCAGTTTCAGGACCATGTCACCCATCACTATCCTTTCCTGGGGGACAAGCTCATCATCGGCAAGTTCTGCGCCATTGCCCGGGGCATTGAGTTTGTGATGAACGGGGCCAACCACCGGATGAACAGCGTCACCACCTACCCCTTCAACCTCATGGGCCACGGATGGGAGAAGGTAACCCCCACCCTGGAACAGCTCCCCTTTAAGGGGAACACGGTGGTGGGCAACGACGTGTGGATCGGCCAGAACGTCACGGTGCTCCCAGGGGTTCACATTGGAGATGGGGCCATCGTGGCGGCCAACTCCGTGGTGAGCCGGGACATTCCCCCTTACGTCATCGCCGGGGGCAACCCCTGCCGGGTGATCCGGCCTCGGTTTGATCCCGACCTCACGGCCTACCTTCTGGACCTGAAATGGTGGGATTGGCCGCCAGAGAAGATTTTCCGCAACCTGGAGAAGCTATGCAGTGGGGACCTAACCCAAATTCGAACCATCGAATGAAACAGGAAGGAGATACAAGCATGAAACAACTGTGCAAAAAAGGAGGGGCCTTGTGCCTGGCTGTGGCACTGCTCCTCACCCTTCTGGCTGGCTGTCAGGGGGAGGCCGAGCAGAGCACCGGGGAGACTCCGCAAGACACCACCCAGTCCGTCACAGACACGGTCCAGGTGGACTACAGCGACAGCGCCAACTGGGCCTACTATGCCGAGGGCGCAGGGAAAGACGTAGACGTCTTTCTCATCTGCCCCACAGTGGATATGGGAGATAACGGGAACTACAACATGTCCCTGGAGGACACCGAGACCAAATCGGCGTTCGTAGGGGCCCTGAACATGGAACGGGGGATTTACGAGGACACCGCCACCCTCTATGCTCCCTACTACCGGCAGGTGACCTTCCCGGTTTACTCCATGACGGCAGAGGAACAGGAGGCCTATTTGGACCTGGCCTACCAGGATGTGTCGGACGCGTTTACCTACTACATGTCGGAGGTCAACGACGGCCGGCCGCTGATCCTGGCGGGGTTCTCCCAGGGGTCCCAAATGCTGCTGCGGCTGTTGGAGGACTATTTTGACGAAGCGTCCTACCAAGACCTGCTGGTGGCCGCTTACTGCATCGGCTGGCCGGTGACGGAGGAGGACCTGAACCAGTACCCCCACCTGCAGATGGCCCAGGGAGAGGACGACACCGGTGTCATCATCTCCTTCAACACCGAGGCGGAGGGGATCACCGAATCCCTGGTGGTGCCCGCGGGCACCCAGGCCCTGGCCATCAACCCCTTGAACTGGAAAACCGACAGCACCCCGGCGGACAAGTCCCTGAACCAAGGGGCCTGCTTCACCAACTACGACGGGGAGATTGAGACGGAAGTGCCTCAGTTTACCGGGGCCTATCTGGACCCCGACCGGGGAACCCTGCGGGTCACTGATGTGGACCCGGCGGCGTACAGCAATTCCCTCTTCCCAGACGGAGTGTACCATTTGTATGACTACCAGTTCTTCTATCGGAACCTGCAGGAAAACGTGGCAGTGCGGACGGCGGCCTATTTGGCGGCCCAATGAGAGGTTTGGCCTGTTTTCCCGCTTGCACACAGAAGATGCCCCCGGCAAACGTACTTTGCCGGGGGCGTTTTTAGTTCTTCCCGTTTTCAGTTGACGTATGATTCTGTCGGGAGGCTGCTGTCTGGACGGTGGCTTTTCCCCGGCACAGTTCGTTGAGGTAGGTCTCCTTCAGCCAGTAGGCCAAACAGGTGCGCTGGGATCGGTCCAGGGCCTCTGTAGAGGTCAGCGTGCCGCCGACTAGAAGCTGGCTTTCTGCCCGGATGGGTTCCTTCATGTCTTTTCCTCCTCGGTATAAGGTATGCACCGAGGGGCCTTTCCTTGCCAGGTTCTGCATACAGTGGAGGGAAAGGAGGCGCGCGATGGAAACGAAACAGCAGGTGGCTTGCTACATCCGGGTGTCCACCGAGGAGCAGACGGAGTACTCCCCGGAGGCCCAGCGGCGGGCCTTGGAGGGGTATGCCAGGCAGCACGGCTATAGCATAGACCCTGCCCACGTCTATGTGGACGCAGGAATCTCTGGCCGGCGGGCGGAGACCCGGCCGGCCTTCATGGCCATGATCGCCGCAGCCAAAGGAAAGCCACCTCCCTTTACAGCCATTCTCGTCCATAAGTTTGACCGGTTTGCCCGGAATCGGGAGGACAGCATTGTCTACAAATCCCTCCTCCGCCGGCAGTGTGGAGTGCAGGTGATCAGCATCACCGAGCACCTAGAGGATGACCGAATGGGCCTGATCCTAGAGGCCATGCTGGAGGCCATGGCGGAGTACTACTCCATCAACCTGGCCGATGAGGTGCGCAAGGGCATGGTGGAAAAGGCCCGCCGGGGGGAGCTGCAAACGGCGCCCCCCTTTGGCTACCGAGTGGAGGGGCACACCCTGGTACCGGTGGAGGAGGAAGCCAGGGTGGTGCAAGCCCTGTATCAGCGCTTTTTGGCAGGGGAGTCCATGGCCGCCTTGGCCCGGTGGACCCGGCAGCTGGGGGTGCTCACCCACCGGGGCAATCCTTTCGACAGCCGGCGGGTGAAGTATATCCTGACCAACCCGGTCTATCTGGGGACCCTCCGATGGCACCCAGAAGGGCGGGGACAGGGAACCCCGTTGGAGGTGGAGGGGGCCCACCCGCCCCTGGTTTCTCAGGAGACCTTCCAAGCAGCAGCGGAACGGCTGGCGGCCTACACCCACTGTACGCCCCGACATGCCCGGCCTTGGGGGGACCGAAAGCACTGGCTGGCAGGACTGGCCACCTGTGCCGCCTGCGGTGGGGGATTGGTGTTTGTGCAGCCCCATTACCTCCGGTGTGGCGGGTATGCCAAAGGAAGGTGCACCTGCTCCCAACATGTGAGGGCAGAGGTCTTAGCGCGTGCGGTGATGGACCGCCTTCGGGCGGATAGTGCCTTGGCAAAGGGGCTCAGCATGTGCCCAGTGCCGACGGATCGAGTCAGGGAACACCAGGACCTTGTACGAGAGAAGGTCGCGGTGGCAACGAAAATCCAACGGCTGCGTCAGGCCTTCCTCTGTGGGGTGGAGAGCCTGGCAGAGTACCAAGTGGCCAAAAAGGAGCTGGAGGCCCAGGAAGCGGCGCTCCAACAAAAACTGGATGATTGGGAGGCAGGAGAACCAGAACCGGACGGGAGGCGTTGGGAACAGGTGCTGTCCACCTTAGAGGATCCAGAGACAGACATCCAAGCCAAACATCGCGCTGCCCAGGGCATTCTGGCCCGCTGCGTATGGGACCGGGCCAATCGGGTTGTCCGTCTGACATATCGGTTTTCCCTCTGAGGAGGGAAACTGCGAGGGCAACATCCTCTCCTGATGCACTCCGGTGGGCCGGACGGGGAGCTGGGGGCTTCCCTGCGGTACCTCTCTCAGCGGTATGCCATGCCCTATCCGGCGGTGCAGGCTCTGCTCACAGACATCGGCACCGAGGAACTGGGCCACTTAGAGATGATTGCCGCCATTGTTCACCAGTTGACCCGGAACCTCACCGACGACCAGATCCAGAATAACCCTGGGTTTGCCTCCTACTTTGTGGACCACACTGCGGGGATTTATCCCACGGCAGCCTCGGGATTCCCCTGGTCGGCTGCCTCCATTGGGGTAAAGGGCGATCCCATCTGTGACCTCACCGAGGATATGGCCGCCGAGCAGAAGGCCCGGGTGACTTACGACAACATCCTCCGCCTGGCCAAGGATGACCCTGACGTCACCGACGTGATCCGCTTCCTCCGGGAGCGGGAGATCGTCCACTTCCAGCGTTTTGGCAGCGCCATTCAGCAGGTGCGGGAACAGCTGGACCAGAAAAACGTGTATTATACCAACCCGGCCTTCGACCGCTGAGTAGGGGGGTGTTCCCCCAACAGAAAGCAAAGTCCGTCCCCTCTGGGGACGGACTTTGCTGTTTCCACTTACGGAACAATGGCCACCTTAATGACACCGTCTCGGTGATTTTCAAAGAGAGCGTAGGCGGCCTCAATGTCTTTCAAGGGGAAGGTGTGGGTAATGAGCGGCGTGGTGTCTAACTTTCCCTGGGCCAGGAGCGCGAGGATTTCTGGAACATCGCAGCCATCCACCCCGCCTGTCTGGAAGGTGAGGTTTTTCCCGTACATCTCCGGGAGCGGAAGGATCTGGGGTGTGTCATACATCGCCACAATGGTGACCAGGGCATTGGGGCGGGCGCACTGCCAGGCCAGGAAAAAGGTATCCTCCCCGCCAGCGGCTTCTATGACCACATCAGCGCCCCCGTGCTCCGTATGGGATAGGGTAAAGGGAAGCACTTCCTCCGGGGAAGTGACCATAACCTGCGGGTAGTGCTGTCGAACAAAATCCCGGCGTTGGGGGGACTTTTCACAGACAATGACGCCCTTGGGCTGTTTTAACAAGATACACTGGAGGGTACACAACCCTGTGGGCCCGGCACCTAGAAGGAGAACCGTGTCCTCGGGCGTAATGTGGGAGATCCTGGTGGCCCAGAAACCGGTGGCCAACAAGTCTCCGGCGAAGAGGGCCTGCCGATCCGACACCCCATCCGGGATTTTCGTGAGTCCCTGGTCAGCGTACGGCACCCGGACATACTCTGCTTGACCGCCATCGATCCGGCAGCCCAGGGCCCAGCCGCCGTTGGGATCGGTACAGTTGTTCACATACCCGTGGCGGCAGAAGAAGCAGTCCCCGCAGAAGGTCTCCACATTCACAGCCACCCGATCGCCGGGGTGAAGGCGGGAAATGGAGGAACCCACTTCCTCCACGATGCCCACCATTTCATGTCCCAGGGTGATGCCTGGGACCGCCCGGGGGACAGCGCCGTGTTTAATATGCAGGTCACTGGTGCAGATGCTGGCCAAGGTCACGCGGACGATGGCGTCCCGAGGATGTTGGAGGACAGGCTTCGGCTTGTCCATCCAGGCAAGGGTACCGGGGGAAACATAGGTATAGGCGCGCATAGGGACACATCCTTTCTCACAGGGCGGGTTGTGGGGGAGATTTCACTTTCAAGGTGCGGAGGTACGCCTTGTGCTCTGGAGAAACCCGGGTACTTTCCACGGCCTTCTGAATGGCCTTGTTGTGGGTCCAGGGATCCAGGCGGTGGGCTTGGATGTAGGGAAGGGTCACCGCATACTCCTTGGCCAAGGCAGTGGCGAAGTACCAGGCCACCATCATCTTGACATAGTACTCCTCCCGCTGCAGGGCCGCGGCCCAGTCCAAATATTCTCTCTGAAAGTCGGTCCCCCAGTAAAAGGACAGCAGCATCCCCAGGCCAAAACGGACGGTATAGGGGTGGGGATCTGCCAGCCAGCGGGGAATCTCCCTCCGCAGCTCTGGTAAGTGCTTGCGGAACACCTTGGGGGAAAGCAGGTCACAGGTGGCCCAGTTGTCTACATAGGGCAGAAAAGCGTTTACCCCCTCCAACACCCAGGAGTAGGACTTCCCCAGAGAGAGCAGGGCGCCGTGGAGATTGTTCTCTTCATAGTACCGGTGGGGGAGTGCCTGCAGAAACGCTTCGCCCTCCGGGGTTCCAGACAGCTGTTTGGCCAGCTGACGGATTTGAGGGGTGCGGACCCCGATGACCCGCTCCGGGTCTACGGTGGGCATCAGCTTACAGTGGAAGGTGCGATAGCCGAGATCTTGCAGGGCAAAGAGCTGGGCTTGTATGGGCGTGAGACCATCCATGAGAGAAGAACTCCTTTCCAATTGGGAATGGATCGGGATGCCGTTCCGGGATGTGGGCTAGATTTAGAAATGATAGAAAACACCCTTGAACGAAACCGTTCAAGGGTGTTTCTTTTGGCGGAGAAGGAGGGATTTGAACCCTCGCGACGCTCAACACGCCCTACTCCCTTAGCAGGGGAGCCCCTTCGGCCACTTGGGTACTTCTCCAAGTCCGAATTGTTCGGCTTTGTATAAAAGTTGGCGGAGAGAGTGGGATTCGAACCCACGGCCCTTTCGGGTCACTGGTTTTCAAGACCAGCTCCTTAAACCGCTCGGACATCTCTCCGTGTGGAGGGGATCCCGGTTAGATGCGAAAATTATACTACCACAGCTTGCCCTCCTTGTCAATCCAAAAATGCAGAAAGAGTCAGAGAAAAATTTTTGTGCCATATCATTCTAAAGGATGGGGCAAAGGCAGAAAGCTGTCGAACCTTGCCGGACAGAGAGAGACTGGCAGTGCACGACGTGGAAAATGCTGGAAGCCTCGTCGGAAAAGATGTAAAAATACAGAAAGAAGGGGAGAAGTTTTCGACATTTGTAATGGGAAAAATCCGCTAAAACACCTATATTTCTTGGCAAAACGGAACAATGGCTCGAACCCTGTCGAAAGGCGACGAACGAAAATCCTTCCCAAGAGCAGTTTTTGACATTACAATAAAAATACAAAAGGTTACAAAATGATAAAATTTGGGAGGAAGACATTGAATGAGAGAGCTGTTTTACGACATGGTCGATCTCAGTAACCAGATCGGCCGGCCAGCCACCTGTGTGTACTGGATCTTGGTGCGGACCGTTCCCCCTCCAGTCTCTTGCGAAAGTTATGGGGTCTGCATCACCATGCTCCAGACTGGAGAGCGAGAGGAAGTGTTGGATATTACCGTGCGTCCAGAGCGAATCCTGTCCTTGGCACAGATGCTGGCGCGCGGGGGCGTAACCCCTTGCACTTTACGGGAGGTGATCGACGACTGGCTGTAAATTACCCGCCCCAAGGGGATGGTGTCCAAGGGAACCCCTCCGGCGTACACTGGAGTAAACCAATCCTTTGACTGGGAGGTTACAACATGTCAGATGTTACGCAAATCCAATTTTTCCTAGGGGCCAATGCCGCAGGTGGTTTTATTTCTCTATATGACCGGTGGGTGGACCAGCGAAAACTCCAGGCCTTTTATTGCCTGAAAGGCGGGGCAGGGTGCGGCAAGTCTACGCTCATGACCCAGGTGGCCCAAGCGGCCCTGGCGGCGGGGTATGGCGTGGAGTACATCCTCTGTTCCGGTGACCCAGATTCCTTGGATGGAATCTACATTCCGGGGAAGGGGGCTGCTGTGGTAGACGGGACTTCCCCCCACGTGATGGACCCCACGTATGTGGGTGCCACCGGCCACTATGTGGACCTGGGTGCGGGATACGACCGCAAGGCCCTGTTCGCCCAGCGGCAGGAGATTGTGGCCGCCGTCCAGGCATACCGCTCCTACTACCCGCAGGCCTATCGGGCGATTGCCGGTGCCGTGGAGGCCCGCCGCCGAGGAACCACCCCTCTCCACACGGAGGAAACCCTTCAGAAAACGGAGAAACGGGCGATGGCCCTATTGACAAAGACGCTAAAATCCCCTGGTGCAGTACCGGGGAAAGAACAACGGCGTTTCCTAGGCGGCCCTACTTGCCAGGGGCGGTTGCTGCTGGAAAAAACCGTGCTGGTGCTGTGTGAGCGTGGCTATGTGATCCAAGATGATGGTGGCCTGGCTGGGATCCTGCTGGAGCATCTTCGCAAAGGGTTTCTCGCCGGAGGGTGCGATGTGATCGCCTGCCCCTGCCCGGAGGAACCTGCCCGCCTGGAGCATTTGTTGGTTCCGCAGCTGTCCCTGGCCTTTGTCACAGGGCCTTGGCAGCAGAGTCACGGGTATCGGACCATCCGCACGGAAAGTCTGGTGGAAAAAGAGGCCTGGCAAGAGGGGCGCAGTTTCCTCCGCTTGTCCGACCGCGTAGCCGAGGAGTTGTTGGCGGAGGGAATGGGGCACCTGGCTCAGGCCAAAGCCTGCCATGATGTCTTGGAGGAGCTGTATCATCCCCATGTGGATTTCTCCGTTGCCCAGGCAGCTACGGAGAGGATCACCGCAGAGATTTTGGCGCTTCCCGATCGGAAAAGTGGGGATTTCCTTGCGTCTTCCCCCATCCTGTGCTAAAATAGCACCGCAACTCCATCGATAGAAGGGAGGCGGTGGCATGGCGTCACTGTCTGTGGCGGAATTGGGAATCCTCAACTGGATTCAAACCAACTGCCACAATGAGTTTTGGGATGAAGTGATGCCCGTGCTCACAAGCCTGGGCAACGGCGGGCTCATCTGGATCGCGTTGGCAGTGGCCATCTTGCTGCTTCAGCGGGGCAAACGGGGCACCGGCTTACAGGTGTTGATTGCTTTGCTCCTGAGCCTGGTACTTTGTAACCTCCTGCTAAAAAATGCGGTGGATCGGGTTCGTCCCTTTGATTTGAATCAGATGGTCCAGCTCTTGGTGCCCGAACCCCAGGACCCCTCCTTCCCCTCGGGACATACCTCGGCCTCCTTCGCTGCGGTGACAGTTCTCTTCCTCAATCGCTGGAAGGGGCGGTGGCCTGCCTTGGCCCTGGCAGGGGGCATTGGATTTTCCCGGATGTACCTTTACCTGCACTTCCTGACCGACGTGTTGGGTGGTGTGGCGACTGGAGTGTTTTGCGGGTGGCTGGCGGCCACCCTCTGGCAGAAATGGATCTCCCCCCACTGGCCGGAAACACCCCCGGACCCACCAAAGACGAAAAAACGCACCGTGACGTGATGGCACGGTGCGTTTTTTCTCAAAAAATGGTCTGACAAGGAGTTTTACTTGCCAAGGGCTGCGTTTTTGTCGCAAGCCGTGATGACAGCATCCATCATCGCGGCACGGACAGCCCTCTGCTCTAAGGTGCGCACCCCTTGGATGGTGCTGCCGCCGGGGCTGCACACCTCATTTTTAAGCTGGTCTGGGTGCTTGCCGGTGGTCAGCACCATCTGGGCTGCCCCCAGAAGGGTTTGCGCGGCAAAGCGCACCGCATCGGCGCGGGGCAAGCCGCAGGCCACCCCTCCATCGGCCATGGCGTCTAGTACCAAGTAGGCATAGGCAGGACCACAGCCGGAGACGGCGGCCCCCACGTCCATCAGGGATTCTTCCAGAGGATAGAGGCCACCTGCCTTTTCCATGAGCTGGAGGAACTTGTCCACCTGCTCCTGGCTGACCTGCTCACTGGCGTGATACAACACTACCCCCTGCCCCACAGCCACTGGGGTGTTGGGCATGATGCGAATGACGGGATAAGGGCCCCCGGCCATGCGCTGGATCTGTTCAATGGCCAGACCAGCTGCCATGGTGACCAGCACGAACGAATCCTGACGGGCAGCCAGGACGGGCTGGATGCCTGCCAGCATTCCCCCCATCAAATGGGGCTTTACGCCGAGAAAGAGGTACTGGCTGTTTTGGGCGACCACTTCGTTGGTGCCGTGGGCAAAACCCAGCTCCTCTGCCAGGCTCTGGGCCCGCTGCGGGTTGTGGTCCGCGAGAATACCGGCTTTTGTGGTCTGACTCACGGCATGGGCGATGGCGCCCCCCATGTTGCCGCTGCCGATGAGGCCAAAGGTATATTCCATGGTAATCACTCCTGTCTTTGGTCGATGGGCTTCCCTCGGGCCGCGGATCTGGAGATCCGCCGGGCGCAATCGGGAAGGGATTGTTTCTATTCTAGCATAGGGCAACAAGGCAGGCAAGGGAGAGGGAGTGTTGGGAGCGGAAAATTTCTTGTCAGAATTGGAAAAAGGGGAGGGGAGAAGAACGGAACGTTTTTGTATCTCTCGCCAAGGTTTTTCTGGGAAAGACAAAGGTACTTGCGTCATAAGAAAAGGTAGGGTAAAATTTAAGGGAATATAAGACGGCATAGTACACAAACGGGTCCTGAGCGCGGCCTCAGGACGCGGCAAAATATGGATATCAGAAAGAAAGGACGCGTTCACTATGATGGAAATTCTGCACACTGAGAAGGCCCCTGAGGCCATCGGCCCCTATTCCCAGGCCATCGAAGCCAATGGGCTGATCTTCCTCTCCGGTCAGCTGGGCCTCATCCCTGACACTGGCGCTATGGCGCACAGTCTGGCTGCTCAGACCGTCCAGGCCTTGGAGAACATCATTTCTATCCTGAAGTCTGCCAACCTCACGTTGAAGGACGTGGTGAAGACCACCTGCTACCTGTCCAATATGGAGGATTTCTCCCTCTTCAACGAGATTTATGCCCAGTATTTCGGGGATCATAAGCCTGCCCGCTCCTGCTTTGCCGTGGCCCGCCTGCCCAAGGATGCCTTGGTGGAGATCGAGGTCATCGCCACCCGGTAACGGGTGTTTCTCCCCATAATCCAAGCGAGGTCAAGTCTCCCAACCAGGCGACTTGGCCTCGTTTTTATGTTCTTGTGAAAAGGAGGCACTGGCGATGAAATTGCTCCATCTCTCTGACCTTCACCTGGGGAAGCGGGTCAATGGCTTCTCCATGCTGGAAGATCAGCGGGTTATTTTGACGCAAATTGTCGATCTGGCAGAGGAAGAGAAGGTCGATGCCGTTCTTCTGGCGGGGGATTTGTACGATAAGCCCGTTCCGCCTGCCGAGGCAGTGACCCTTTTGGACGGGTTCCTCACTCGGCTATCCGGCGGAGGGATTCCTGTTTTTGCCATCTCTGGAAACCATGACAGTCCGGAACGGTTGGCCTTTGCCACCCGGCTCCTGGCAGGGGAGGGCATTCATCTGACGGCCCAGTATCAAGGGCCCCAGCCTCCGTTTCTCCTCCAGGACGAGTATGGGGATGTCGCCATTTACGCCCTGCCGTACCTGAAGCCGGCCCTGGTCCGCCATTGGAACCCCGAGGCAGACATTGCCTCCTACGAAGAGGCGGTGTCCTACGCGCTGGGGCAATGGGCGGTGGACAAGACTCGGAGAAACGTTCTTTTGGCCCACCAGTTTGTCACAGGCGGGGTGACCTGTGAATCGGAGGAGCGGTCTGTGGGGGGCGTGGATCAAATTCCGGCCCCTCTGTTTGCCGCGTTTGACTATGTGGCTTTGGGGCATCTCCATGGCCCCCAAAGTGTGGGAAGGCCCACCCTGCGGTACAGCGGCAGCCCGCTGAAATATTCCTTCTCCGAGTGTGGGCATGAGAAGTCGGTCACCTTGGTCACCTTGAAAGAGAAGGGGCAGGTGGAGATACAGACCCTTCCTCTGACCCCGTGCCGGGACCTGCGGGAGATCCGAGGGACCTATGAAGAAGTGACCGCGAAACCCTTTTACCAGGGAACCAACCGGGAGGACTACCTCCATGTCATTCTCACCGACGAGGAGGATGTCCCCGAAGCGATGGGAAAACTCCGTACGATTTATCCCAACCTCATGAAGCTGTCCTACGATAACCGCCGCACGCAGGGCGTGGCAGAAGTCACCGGCGCAGAACGCCCCGAGGAAAAGACCCCGTTGGAGCTGTTCCAGGACTTTTATCAGCTCCAAAACAACCAGCCTATGGCGCCCCAGCAGGAGGCCTTGGTACGGCAGCTGATGGAAACCATTTGGGAGGGTACGCAATGAGACCATTGACGTTAACGCTGTCCGCCTTCGGCCCTTATGCTGAAACGGTGACGGTGGACTTTGCTCGGTTGGGGGACCGAGGTCTGTACCTTATCACCGGCGAAACCGGAGCGGGGAAGACCTCCCTGTTTGACGGCATTACCTTTGCCCTCTATGGCGAGGCCAGCGGACCCTACCGGGAAGCTGCCATGCTCCGCAGCACCTATGCTTCCAAGGACACACCGACCTATGTGGAACTCACCTTCCGCTGCCAACAGGCAGACTATGTGGTTCATCGCAACCCGGAGTACCTCCGCCCAGCCAAACGGGGGGACAAGTGGGTCACAGAAAAGGCGGATGCCCAGTTGACCTACCCCGATGGCCGGCCCCCCGTCACAGGAACCCGGGAGGTGACCAAGGCCATAGAGGGGATTGTGGGGCTGGACCGAACCCAATTTTCCCGGGTGGCCATGTTGGCGCAAGGGGAGTTTCTCCAGCTGCTCTTGGCGAAAACAGAGGAGCGGAGCAAAATCTTCCGGGAGATTTTTCATACCGGGCCCTATCAGCAGCTTCAGGAGGCCCTCCGGCGAGAGGCCGCCCAGTGGAAGGGGGCCTATGAAAAGCTTTCTCTGGCCATCGACCAGCACCGGCAAAGCGTGCAGCCGGGGGCGGAGGCGCAGGCAGATTGGGAAGAAGCATTGCAGGGAGAGGAAGGCGCCATCCTTCCCTGCTTGGAGGGACTGCTCCACAGGGAGACGGAAACCCTTGCACAGCTCCGGACCCGGCAGGAAGCCCTACAACGGGAGGGGGAAGCCCTGGACCGGCGGATTGGGCAAGGGGAGAGCAGAGAAGCACTCCACCGGGAGTGGGAGACCACCCAGAAGCAGCTGGCGGGTCTGGGACCGGCCCTGCAAGCAGCCCAGACTCATTGGGAGGCGGTGCAGCCGCTGGAGGAGGCAAACCGGGCCTTGGCGGTCGAGATTGCCACCAGGGAACAGGAACTGCCGGACTATGCGGCCTGCGACCAACTGCGGCAGGAGCAGGCGCAGGATCAACGCCGCCTTGCCCAACTGGTTCAGCAAAAGGCCGAGGGGGAACAGACCGCTGCAGAAACAAGCCAGGAGGAGGCGGCGCTGCGAGATACCTTGGCACAGTTAGAGGGTTTGGAGCAGCAAAGCCAGCTTCTGGATGGGCAAGCCCGGGAGCTGTCCGGCCAGAAAGCTGCCTTGGACCAGTGGGAAACCCAGTGGAACCACTGTACTGCGTTGCAGAACAGCATGGCAGCGGCGCAACAGGACTACCTGCAAGCGGTGGAGCAAGCCCAGCATCTTCGGCTGGCGTACAGCCAGATGGAGCGGGCGTTTCTGGACGGCCAGGCGGGTTACCTAGCGGGGTTTCTCCAGGAGGGGGCGCCTTGTCCGGTTTGCGGTTCTCTCCATCACCCCGAACCAGCCCAGGCGAGGAAGGAGGTCCCCACCCGGGAGGCGTTAGACCGCCAACGCACCGCCACGGAAGCGGCCGAAAATGCTGCCCACCAGGCCAGCGACTATGCAGGGCAAGTCCGGGCCCGGTACATAGCAGCACAGGAAGGATTGGCCACCCAGAGTATGGCACTCTTCGGGGAGGAACCAGGGGAGGCGCTGCCTGCTGGTCTGGCAGCGGTCCGTCAGGCCCTGGAAGCAGAGGAGAAAGACCTGGAGGCAGCCCGTGCCGCCTTGGGGCACAAGCAGGAACAGAAGACCTTGGCACACACCCGTCTTCCCGTGGTGACCCAAGCCCTTCAAAGGGTTCGGGAAACCGTTCTGCAGGCAGAGCGGGAGATCGCAGCCCTGAACAGCCGGCTGGCCGCCCGGGAAGAGCAGCTTCGCGCCCAGGAAGCGCGTCTAACCTTTGCGACCCGGACCGAAGCAGAGGCAGCCCTTGCCGCCTGCCGCCGCCAAAAAGCGGAAGGGGAGCAGGCCGTTGCCTCTGCCAGGGAAGCCTATGAAACCTGCCGGCGGCAAAAGGCGGAAACCACCGCCCGGGCAAAGGCCCTGGCCGATCAGCTGGCGCAAATGCCCCAAGAGGACTTGCCCCGTCTCATCGTACAATCCCAAGCCCTTCGAGGTGATCTGGAGCAGGTTCGCACAGAGACTGAAACCCTTTTGGCCCGACACACCAACAACCAACGGGCCTGGGAAGCCTTAACCGGTTTGGAGCAAGAGCGGCAGGAGGTGCAGCAACAGTGGGTATGGGTCCGGGCCCTGTCCCATACTGCCAACGGGGCCGTGCCAGGGAAAGACAAAGTGACCCTGGAAACCTATGTCCAAATGACTTGGTTTGACCGCATTCTGGCCCGGGCCAATGTACGCCTCATGGCGATGACGGGAGGACGGTATGAGCTGATCCGCCGCCGTCAAGCCCAGGACCAGCGCACCCGCAGCGGGTTGGAGTTGGATGTGGTGGACCATTACGAGGGGGGACAGCGCAGTGTAAAAACCCTCTCTGGCGGAGAGTCCTTTCAGGCCTCCTTGGCGCTGGCCCTGGGGCTGGCGGACGAGATGCAGGCTGCCGCCGGTGGACTCCAGCTGGACGCCCTCTTTGTGGACGAAGGCTTCGGTTCCCTAGATGAAGAGGCCTTGGAGCAGGCCGTGGAGACCTTGAGCAGCTTGACAGAAGGCAACAAATTGGTGGGAATCATCTCCCACGTTGCTGCGCTGAAACACCGCATAGACCGGCAGATTGTCATCCGAAAAAACCGAGGCGGCAGCAGTACCATTCAAATGGAAGGTTAAGGGGACCGGGAAAGCATAAGAAATAAAAATATCCTGCCATCTATGAAATACGAAAAAATATGTTGCAAAATGCAGTGGTTTCGTGTAAACTATAAGGACAATGCCGGATGCGCACATACGTCCACAATGGAAGGACACATCCGGCGAATCAAAAGGAGGTAACATTATGAAAAAGAAGATTCTTGCACTCCTGCTGGCCGGCTGTATGGCTGCAGGTCTGTGCGCCTGCGGAACCCCCGCAGCGGACAGCGGCACCGGCGACACCAGCGGAACCACCGCCACTGCGGACGGGGACACCGTGGTCATCGGCGTCTTTGAGCCCCTCACCGGTGACAATGGCGCCGGCGGCAAGCAGGAGTATCTGGGCATGCAGTATGCCAACTCCATCACCCCTGAGGTGACCATCGGCGACAAAACCTATAAGGTTGAGCTGAGCGTGGTGGATAACGAGTCCTCCAACGACAAGGCCGTCTCTGCTGCCAGCCAGCTGATCTCCCAGAACGTGTCCATTGTCCTGGGTTCCTACGGCTCCGGCGTGTCCATCGCTGCCTCTGATACCTTCGGAGAAGCCGGTGTGCCTGCCATGGGCGTGACCTGCACCAACCCCCAGATCACCGAGGGTAACGACCACTACTTCCGTATCTGCTTCCTGGATCCCTTCCAGGGCACCGTTCTGGCCAACTTCGCCCACGACGAGCTGGGTGCTGACACCGTCTACTGCCTGGGCCAGCTGGGCAACGACTATGACCAGGGTCTGATGAACTACTTCAAGCAGGCCGCGGAAGAGCTGGGCATGACCTGCATCCAGGAGTCCTTCCCCAAGAACAACTCTGACTTCACTTCCTACATGACCACCGCCAAGAACGAGGGCGCTGACGTCATCTTCGCCCCCACCTCCATCAGCTATGCACAGCTGATTGTGGAACAGGCTTACTCCCAGGGCGTGAACGTCCCCCTGCTGGGCCCCGACACTTGGGACTCCAACATGGTGCTGGCCGCTGCCCAGGGTAAGGACATGGATGTCTATGTCTCCACCTTCTATGCTGAGGGCGGCGACACCGAGTTCGAGGCTGGCTTCAAAGAGTTCATCAAATCCGACTCTGACAACCTGAACAACAACGGCGGCAACGACATCATCGCAGCCGTCTCTGCCATGGGCTATGATGCTTACTACGTGGCTCTGGAAGCCCTGAAGCTGGCTGGTTCCACCGATCCCGCTGCTGTGATGGCCGCGCTGCCCCAGGTGACCTACACCGGCGTCACCGGTGACATTGCCTTCGATGAACAGGGCGATGCCATCCGCGACAGCGCCTTCATCAAGCAGGCCGATACCGAAAAGGGAGCTTGGAAATTCGTCACCGTGCAGACGGTTGCCGGCGTCTCCTCCGATGAGACTGCTTGATCCCTGTAGATCCTCCACAGCCCCGTTTTTCATTGGGTAAACTGCGTGGCGGGGGTACACTGCGTGCCCCCGCCACGCTTCCGCCCTTGGGTTCGACAGAATCTTCGTTTCTGTCCCCTTTTTCACCCGGGAACGTATCGATCCCTCCCCCCAGCGCCCCCTAACCCATCTGGGGGGCCAGATCGATGCGCTCCCCAAACTACGAGAGAAGGAGAAGAGACTGTATGTCTGAATTTTTGTCCAACAATTTGCCATACTTGCTCTCCGGTATTTCCGTCGGTGGGCAGTATGCGCTGATTGCCATTGGCTACACCATGGTCTACGGAATTCTCCGTCTGATCAACTTTGCCCATGGTGACGTGTTCATGGTGGCTGGCCTGATCATGGTCTACGCTACCGCTTCTCTGCCCATCTATGTCTCCATCATCCTTGTGATTGTGGTGACAGTGATCTTGGGCGTTATCATTGAGAAGGTAGCCTACAAACCATTGCGCTCGGCCCCCCGGATGTCGGTTATGATTTCCGCCATCGGTGTGTCCTATCTGCTGCAGAACTGTGCCCTGTACTTTACCGGCGGTCTGCCCCAGATCTATCCCTCCATTCCCTTCCTGTCTGAGCAGGTGCAGATTGGCTCTGCCAGCACGAAGATGGTCACCATCATCACGCCCATTCTTACCGTGATCCTCGTCCTCATCCTGGTGACGATGATTAAGAAGACCAAGACGGGCATGGCCATGCGCGCAGTCTCCCGGGACTTTGAGACCAGTGAGCTCATGGGCATTAAGATCAACAACGTGATCAGCATGACCTTTGCCATCGGCTGTCTGCTGGCAGCGGTGGGCTCCCTGCTCTACTTCACCAACTACACTTCCGTCATCCCCACCTCCGGTGCCATGCCTGGCCTGAAGGCGTTCGTGGCAGCGGTGTTCGGCGGGATCGGCTCGGTCCCCGGCGCGGTGATTGGTGCCTTTATCATCGGCATCTGTGAAAACATCATCAAGGGCTTGGGTTGGACGGTGTTCTCCGACGCCTTCACCTTCGTCCTGCTGATCGTCATCCTCGTGGTGAAGCCCACCGGCATCTTCGGTGAGAAGTCCACGGATAAGGTGTGAGGTGCGCGCTATGGGAAAAAGTTTACAAGCGAGAGCGAAGAAATCCACCGATCAGAAAATTGGCAGCTTCATTGCGGTGATCTGCCTGGTGGTCCTGTATGTCTTCCTGTTCCTGCTGGACAATGCCCTGCCCAGCAACTCCACCACCATCATGCTGGTTACCGTTCTGAAGAAAGGTGCCATCTATGCCTTGGTGTGTGTGTCGATGAACCTGCTCAATGGGTTTACGGGCCTGTTCTCTCTAGGCCAGGCGGGCTTTATGCTCATTGGTGCCTATGCCTATTCCATTTTTTCGATCCCCGCAGACCAGCACGCCTCCGTGTATCAGTACTTTGACGGCGGTGCCATCCAATTCTCGATTCCGGAGTCCCTGGGCAATGTCCTGGGGGTGAACGCCGGTAACTTTATCGGTGCCATCCTCTGTATCATCATTGGCGGTCTGGTGGCAGCAGTGTTTGCCGCCCTCATCGGCATCCCAGTGCTTCGCCTGAAGAGCGATTACCTTGCCATCGCGACTTTGGGTTTCGCAGAGATTATCCGGGCCATCTTCCAGTGGAACGGACTGGGTAAGATCACCAACGGCTCTAACCTGCTGAGAAAGTATACCAACTTTGACGACATCCAGGTTCAGGTCGGTGGGATGATCTATAAGCTGGATACCCTCTTCCCCTTCCTGATTGCGACGCTGAGCATTGTCATCATCGTTCTGCTGGTCAATTCGTCCTATGGCCGGGCCTTCAAGTCCATTCGAGACGATGAGGTGGCCGCGGAAGCCATGGGCATCAACCTGTTCAAGCATAAGATGCTGTCCTTTGTCATTTCCAGCTTCTTTGCTGGTGTGGGCGGTGCCCTGCTGGCCATGTTCCAGACCACCGTGCAGGCGGATCCCTTTGCCTCTACCATGACCTATGAGTTGCTGCTCATTGTGGTCATCGGTGGCATCGGTTCCATCACTGGCAGCTGCATCGCAGCGTTCCTGTACATTGCTTGCTCTGAATGGTGGCTGCGTTTCCTGGATAGCGGTTCCTTCATGGGCATGGAAGTGTCCTTCTTCCGGGACGGTTTCCGGAAGGTGGTCTTCTCCGTTGTCATCATGATCATCGTCCTCTTCTTCTCCAGAGGCATCATGGGCAACAAGGAGTTGTCCTTCACCGGCATAGTCCGGAAGATACGTGGACGAAAGGCGGCCAAAACGGCCCCAGCTGACGGCCCCCAGGGAAAGGAGGATGAACCCCATGAGTGAGCGTAACCACGTTCTGCAAATGGAAAACATCACCATGCAGTTTGGCGGCGTGGTGGCGGTCAATAACCTCTCCCTGGAGGTGAACGAAGGGGAGATCGTGGCCCTCATCGGCCCCAACGGCGCCGGGAAGACCACGGCCTTCAACGTCATCACCGGGGTTTACCAGCCGACCAACGGCCAAGTGCTGTTTCACGACAAGGCGTATGTCTGCAACCACCCCCGGGGAAAGATGGCAAAGCTGTACAAGGGGGAAAACCCCGCCATGTATACGTCCCACCATACTCTGGCCCCTACGCCGGATCATATTACCAAGATGGGCATTGCCCGTACCTTTCAGAATATCCGCCTGTGGAAGAGCATGTCTGTGTTTGACAACGTGATTATCGCCAAGCACATGCGCGCCAAACACAACATTTTCTCCTCTACTTTCCGAACAAGCCACAAGGAAGAGGCCAGAATGCGTGCCGAGACAGAGGCGCTTCTTCGGGAGCAGGGCCTCTGGCAGCACCGGGACGAGCTGGCCACCAGCCTGCCCTATGGTCTCCAGCGTCGGTTGGAGATCGCCCGGGCCTTGGCAACGGAGCCCAAGCTCCTCCTCTTGGATGAGCCTGCCGCTGGTATGAATCCCCAGGAAACCATCGAGTTGGCCAGCTTTATCCATGATATTCGGGATAAGTATCACTTGACCATCCTGCTCATTGAGCACCACATGGACCTGGTGATGAACATCTCGGACCGTATTTATGTGCTGGACTTCGGCAGCCTCATTGCCCAGGGCCTACCCGCTGAGATCCAGAAGAACCAGCACGTGATCGACGCTTATTTGGGGGTGGTAGAAGATGAGTGAACCGATTCTTAGCATTCAGAATCTGCAGGTGAATTATGGCGGCATTGAAGCGGTCAAAGGGATCTCCTTTGATGTGCCGGAAGGGGAGATCGTCACCCTGATTGGCGCCAACGGCGCTGGGAAAAGCTCTACCCTGCGGGCCATCTCCGGTCTGGTAAAACCCAAGAGCGGCAAAATCCTCTTCAAGGGGGAAGACATTACCGGAAAGAACCCCACTGAAATTGTTTCCAAGGGCATTACTCTGGTGCCGGAAGGCCGGCGAATCTTTGCGGACCTGACGGTGAAGGAGAACTTGAGAGTGGGGGCCTACCTCCGGAAGGACGACATCAGCGAGGACATGGAGTGGGTCTTTAATCTCTTCCCCAGGCTTCGGGAGAGAGAGTGGCAGGCCGGCGGCACTTTATCCGGCGGTGAGCAGCAGATGCTTGCCGTGGGCCGTGCCCTGATGAGCCGCCCCAAGGTGATGATGATGGACGAGCCCTCCCTGGGCCTTGCACCGCTGGTAGTGCGGGAAATTTTCCGTATCATCGAAGAGGTCAATAAAAAGGGGGTCACCATCCTCCTCATCGAGCAGAATGCAAATATGGCTTTGAAGACAGCAAACACCGGTTATGTCCTGGAGACAGGCCGAATCACCATGACTGGTTCTGGCCAAGAACTGCTGACCAACGAAGCCGTCAAGGCTGCCTATTTGGGTACCTGAGTCATACCGTGCACCCCCAAAAGTCCGTCAGAATTTCTGGCGGACTTTTTTTCTACCTCCATCGGGTTCAGATTTGAAAGAAATGAATTATTTTCTTGTGAAATGGTTGAAATAAAAAAGAAAAAATGTAGAAAAGTTGTGAAAAACGCAGTATGAATTAAGGTAAAACAGAGAAACATATGCAAGTCAATTTATTTCGGCTTGCAAAATCGGGCGAAGGATATTATAATCTTCTACATTGTTGATACAGGAAATATGGCATATGTGCCAGCAGACCTGAAGGAGGTATCCCATATGTATGACCAGATCCTTTTGCCCACCGATGGGGATGCGTGTATCAAATTGATCTACGCCTGTCAAATCTTAACCAAGCAGTACCGGAGTGTTTTGGAAGAGGTTGGCACAGCATATCATGTCTCCGAAAACGAACTGCGGGTGCTGGTTTGCCTTTCTGTCTATCCTGAAGTCCACACGCAGAAGGATTTGCAGGCAACTGGGCTGCCCTTGTCGATCTCCTCCATCTGCCGGATGACAGACGCGCTGCGTAAGAAAGGGTACCTCACGACCACCTTGGATCCACACGATCGCCGTTCTTGGATCATTCACTTGGAAGAGCGAGGCAGCGCGCTGGCACACACGTTTCAGGAGGCACTGCACCAGCGTATGGAAACGGTGTTTCAACGAATTCCTGGGTTTGATCGGCAGGATTTTGTGAGAACGCTGGTACAGATTGCCGAGGAAGTGCAGTGCCTTGAGCAGGAGATCTAGCAAAGGAAGGGGAGACGGCCCACTGATACAGGGCAATAAAAAGAAAAAAGTGTAAACACATTTTTTGGCGGAGAGGTTCTCGGTTGCAGGAGAAACCTCTCCTTTTTGCAGTGAAACCTTCCTTTTTACCAGGTTTTTCGGAGAGTAAGGGGGTAGAACCACTAAATGTAGGGGTGGAAATGAATTTTTCCGCAAGTGCAATGGCGTTTTCAGAACATTTGCGCATTGACAAGACAGGTGGGAATACCTATAATTAAACATGATATAACGGATCCGTATATAAACAAAGAGGGATTCCGAAACGCGTGCCCAGGTGTTGCGGAGGATTCGTTTTTCGGGAGAGGAATCTATTGGCTGTGGCCAGGGCTGCTTTTTCCCATTGGGCGGTGGAGCGCAGTTTCTTTGGGAACCAAAGAAGTGTTTCACCCACGTTCCAACGGTCATGGGCCGTCGTTGCTTCGGCCTATGTGCGACACACAGCCTCCGGACGGCACACCCCAGGTCCGGAGCAAAAAGGAGGAAAACTATGAACGAAAGACCGGATATCGTCTGCGCAACCTGTGGCGCGGACGAAAAGGCGTTGTACGACGCGGTCGCCCAGGTGATCGAGGCGTACAAAGACAAGGAAGGCTCTCTCATCATGGTGCTCCATGCAGCCCAGGAGATTTTTGGTTATCTCCCCATGCAGCTGCAGGAGTTTATCGCAGATGGGATGAATCTCCCCGTGTCTGAGGTCAGCGGCGTGGTGAGTTTCTACTCCTTCTTCTCTACCCAGAAGAGAGGGAAGCACACCATCCGTATGTGTCAGGGCACTGCCTGTTACGTGAGAGGCGGCAAGAAAGTGGTGGACGCCATCAAGCGGGAATTGGACGTAGAGGTGGGCGGCACCACCGAGGACGGTCAGTTTACCTTCGAGATTGCCCGCTGCATCGGCGCCTGCGGCCTGGCCCCCGCCATGATGGTGGATGACGAGGTCTATAAGCAGGTGACCCCCGCAAAGCTCAGAGGAATCCTGGCTCAGTATGAAGAGCCCACAGAAGAAGGGATGGAAGGAGGTGCCCAGGCATGATCAGAAGCATCGCTGACCTGCAGCAGATGAAGGAAGCCTATCTGGAAAAGATGGGGCAGTACAGCCACCTGTGCATGGTGTGCTATGGCACAGGCTGTATGTCCTCCGGCTGCAAAAACGTCCGGGACGCCATGGTAGAAGAACTGGAAAAGGCGGGACTGACCGATAAAGTCGCAGTGATTGAACGCGGCTGCATGGGCACCTGCGCAGTGGGTCCTGTGGTTTATGTCCTGCCCGATGAGACCTACTACACTGAAATGACCCCCGAACGGGTCAAAGACGTGGTGCAGAAGCACTTCATCGGGGGAGAGCCTGTCACCGAGTACACCTTCTATGACAGCATTCAGAAGAAGCGGGTGTCCAACATCCACGATGTGGCCTTCTTCCGGGATCAGGTCCGGATCGCCCTGCGCAACTGTGGCCTCATTGACGTCAACTGCATCAACAGCTACGTCTCCAAGGATGGATACCTGGCCCTGGCCAAAATCCTGGAGAAGGGGGACCGGATGGCCGTCATCGAAGAGATGAAGCGTTCCGGCCTCCGTGGCCGTGGCGGCGCTGGCTTCCCCACCGGCGTGAAGTGGGAAGCTGCCTACCGAGAGGAAGGCGACGAGAAGTACATCATCTGCAACGCCGACGAGGGTGACCCCGGCGCATTCATGGACCGTTCCGTCTTTGAAGGCGACCCCCACAGCGTGATTGAAGGCATGCTTATCGGCGGTTACGCCATCGGCGCCAACCACGGCGTGGTGTATATCCGTGCAGAGTACCCCATCGCAGTGGAGCGCCTGCAGGCTGCCCTGGAGATGGCCCGGGAGGAAGGCGTCCTGGGCAAAGACATCTTCGGCTCTGGATTCGACTTTGACATTGAGATCCGCATCGGTGCCGGCGCCTTCGTCTGCGGCGAGGAAACTGCCCTGATGGCTTCTGTGGAAGGCCAGCGTGGCGAACCTCGGCAGAAGCCGCCCTTCCCCTTCCAGAGCGGCCTGTTTGGTAAGCCCACCATCATCAACAACGTGGAAACCCTGGCTACGGTACCTGCCATCATGCTCAATGGGGCCGACTGGTTCCGTCAGTTCGGAACGGAGAAGAGCCCCGGCACCAAGGTTTTTGCCCTGTCCGGCAACATTGTGAACACCGGCCTGGTGGAAGTTCCCATGGGTACCCCCTTGGCCGAAGTCATCTATTCCATCGGCGGCGGCATCCCCAACGGGAAGAAGTTCAAATCTGCCCAGACCGGTGGCCCCTCCGGCGGCTGCATCACTGCCGAAAACATCAACACACCTCTGGACTATGAGTCTCTGGCAGCGCTGGGCTCTATCGTGGGTTCCGGCGGCCTCATCGTCATGGATGAGGACACCTGCATGGTGGACACCGCCCGGTTCTACCTGGACTTCATCCAGGAGGAATCCTGCGGCAAGTGCACCGCCTGCCGTATCGGTACCAAGCGGATGCTGGAAATCCTCAACCGCATCACCTCCGGCGAGGGCAAGGAAGGGGACATCGAAACCCTGGAGCACCTGGGCGCCATCATCAAGGATACCGCCATGTGCGGCCTGGGACAGACGGCACCCAACCCGGTTCTGTCTACCATCAAATACTTCCGCTCTGAGTATGAGGAGCACATCGTGGAGAAGCGATGTTCCGCTGGTGTTTGCGGCGAGCTGGTTTCCAGCCCCTGCGAGAACACCTGCCCCGCTGGCATCAACATCCCCGGCTACATGAGCCTCATCGCCACTGGCGATTACATGGGCGCCGCCCGGGTGATGCTCCGCGACAATCCCTTCTCTGGCATCTGCGGCCGTGTCTGTACCCATCCCTGCGAGAGCCGCTGCCGCCGCGGTACCGTGGACGAGGCCATGAACATCTGCGAACTGAAGCGTTTCGCTACCGACTGGGCCTATGCCCAGGGCTTCCCCACGGACGAGGACCTCAAGCCCATTGCGCAGCTGGATAAGAAGGTCGCCATCATCGGCGCTGGCCCCTCCGGTTTGACCTGTGCCTACTACCTGGCCCGGTTGGGCTACCATGTCGATGTTTACGAGGCGGAGGACCGTCCCGGCGGCATCATGAGCTATGGCATTCCCGACTATCGTCTGCCTGGCAATATCATCGAGCGGGAGATTCGCAACATTGAGCGGACTGGGGTCAACATCATTCTCAACACCAAGATCGGTGTGGACGTGTCCTTCCGCTCCCTGCAGAAGAACTACGACGCCATCTTTATCGCCATCGGTGCCCAAAAGACGCTCCACCTGGGGATCCCTGGGGAAGACCTGGAAGGGGTTTACCATGGCCTGGACTTCCTGAAACGGGTGATCCTGAAGAAGGACCTGGACTTCACTGGCAAGAAGGTAGCCGTCATCGGCGGCGGCAACACCGCCATCGACTCGGCCCGTACTGCCGTCCGCCTGGGCGCCAAGGAAGTGGTCATGCTTTACCGCCGGACCGAGGAAGATATGCCCGCCGACAAGGTGGAGATCAAGGACGCTCTGGAAGAAGGCGTCAAGATCCGCACCCTGGTCAACCCCACCGACTTTGTGGGCATCGGCGGCAAACTCAACAGCATCTGCATCATGAAGCAGAAGTTGGGCCAGTTCGACAGCTCCGGCCGGCGCAAGGCCGTGCCCAGCGGTGAGACCTATGTAGAGGAGTTTGACGTCGTCATTCCCGCCATCTCCCAGACGCCGGACACCAAGTTCATCAAGGGCACCATCCAGCTCAATGGGGACCGTGTGGTGGCAGACCGCTACACCCAGGCCACCTCGATGCCCGGTGTCTTCGTAGGCGGCGATGCCCACCGTGGCCCCAAGGACATCGTCAACGCCGTCCACGAGGCCAAAGTGGCAGCCTCTGGCATTGATAAGTACCTGGGCGGCTCCGGTGTTCTGTACAAGGGCTTTGAACAAGAGATCACCGATTACCACATCGAAGGGGATATCGTCCCCCACGACCGCTTCCTGACAAGACAGATCGAGGCGGAAAAAGCAGTTGGCAGCTTCTGCGAACGGAATCTGGGCATGCACGAGCTGGATGCCCGTGCCGAAGCCAGCCGCTGCCTGCGCTGTGACAGGAGGTAAGAGACATGGCAGATATCAAACTCACCATCAACGGAAAAGTGTGTACCGCCCCTGCCGGCAGCACCATTCTGCAGGCCGCTGAGCGCAACGGCATCCACATCCCCAAACTGTGCTACCTGGAAGGCATCAACCAGTACGGCGCCTGCCGTATCTGCGTGGTAGAACAGGTCAGCCCCCCTGCCAAAAATCTCCAGGCCTCCTGTATGGTGGAGGCCAAGGATGGCATGGTCATCGAGACCAACAACGCCAGAGTGCAGGAAGCCCGGAAGACCATGTACGAGCTGCTCCTGTCCAACCACGACAAGAAGTGCCTCACCTGCGCTCGGAACCAGGACTGCGAGTTCCAGGCCCTGGGCCGGGAACTGGGGGTGGAGGACTCTCCCTACGAAGGAGAGCGGGACCTGAAGCCCATCGACGTCAGCGAGTCCATCACCCGGGACCCCAACAAGTGCATCCTCTGCCGCCGCTGCGTCAGCGTGTGTAAGAATATCCAGACCACCTCGATCCTCACGGCGGAAAACCGTGGATTCCAGACAGTGATCACCCCCGCCTTCGGCCTGCCCATGGGCAACACGGCCTGCACCTTCTGCGGCCAGTGCGTCATCGTCTGCCCGGTGGGCGCCCTGCGGGAGACGACTCATAAGGATCGGGTCATTCAGGCCATCAACGACCCCAACAAGCATGTGGTGGTGCAGCCCGCTCCGGCGGTCCGCGTGGGCATTGGCGAGTGCTTCGGCCTGCCCGCCGGCACCTGTGAGACCGGCAAGCTGGCCGCTGCCCTCCATCGCATGGGCTTTGACGACGTGTTCGACACCAACTGGGGCGCTGACCTCACCATCATGGAGGAGGGGACCGAGTTCCTGGAGCGGTTCCGTGCCGTGATCTCCGGCGGTGTGGCTACGCTGCCCATGATCACCTCCTGCTCTCCCGGATGGATTCAGTTCATCGAGCACAATTATCCGGAGCACCTGGACAATCTGTCCACCTGCAAGTCTCCCCACGAGATGTTTGGCGCTGTGGTGAAGAGCTATTACGCCAAGAAGCTGGGCAAAAAGCCCGAGGACATGTATGTGGTTTCCATCATGCCCTGTACGGCCAAGAAGACCGAGTGTGCCCGTCCGGAGCTGAGCAACGACGGTGTCCCCAACGTGGACGCAGTGCTCACCACCCGGGAACTGGGCGACCTGATCAAAACCATGGGCATCAACTTCCACAACCTGCCTGAGGAGGAGTTTGACGCCCCCCTGGGCTTCTCCACCGGCGCGGCGGACATCTTCGGTGTCACCGGCGGCGTGATGGAGGCTGCACTGCGTACGGTGTATGAGATCATCACCGGCCGGGAGCTGCCCTTCCCCAACCTCCATGTCTCTCCCATTGTAGGCCTGGAGCAGGTGAAGGAGGCCACCATCAAGCTGGAGAACGTAAAGCCAGAGTGGAAGGCCGCCGAGGGCTTCGAGGTGAAGATCGCCGTGACCAGCGGGTATGCCGGCGCCCGGCAACTGATGGACCAGGTCCGCGAAGGGACCTCTCCCTACCACTTCATCGAGGTCATGGGATGTCCCGGCGGCTGCATCACCGGCGGCGGCCAGCCCAGACCCCAGGAGGACATCAACATTGTCCGCCAGAAGCGGATGGAGGCCATCTATGGCGAGGACGAGCGCAAGATCGTCCGCAAGTCCCATGAGAACCAGTCCCTGATGAACTTCTATAAGGAGTGGGGTGACGGGAAGGGCCCCGGCTGCCATGCTTCCCACGAGTACCTGCACACCCACTACGTCAAACGTGGTAAGTACAATGAGCTGACCACCGAAAACTTCGTAGTCAATAAGTAAAGTAAGAGAGCAATCCCATCCAAAACGGCGTCACCGCAATCAGGTGACGCCGTTTTTTGCAGAATAGGGAAAAATATTGTAACGAATGGCCATCTCCGCCGTCTTATGGTTGAAGGGAGGGGAGAACGGTGACAGAATTTGACCAGGTGTACCAGAAGTACTTTCGAGATGTCTATAAGTACTTGCTGGTTCTCTGCCGCAACCAGTGGGTTGCGGAGGAGATCACCCAGGAGACCTTCTTTAAAGTCCTGGAAAAGTTGGATCAGTTCGACGGCAGAAGCTCCCTGTACAGCTGGCTGTGCCAGATCGCCAAACACACCTACTTTGACCACTGCCGCAGGGAGAAACGCAAGGGCAGGGAAGAGGAAGTGGGCGCTGCCTGGCCCCAGGACAGTTTGGAGGAGCGGCTGCTGGACCAGGAGTCCCTCCAGGAGATCTACCAGGGGATCCACGCCTTGGAGGAGCCCTATAAGGAGGTCTTTCTCCTCCGCCTCTTTGGAGAACTCTCTTTTGCGCAAATTGCTGCCCTTTTCCACAAGACGGAAAGCTGGGCCCGTGTGACCTATTACCGGGCCAAGGGAAAGATCAAGGAGGGATTGCCATGAACGTGCCATGTGGGTTGATTCAAGACCTGCTTCCCCTTTACTATGACGAGGTGTGCAGTCAGGAAAGCCGCAGCCTGGTGGAGGAACACCTCGCGGAGTGCCCTGCCTGCCGGCAGCGGCTGGCGGACCTCTCTGCGCCTCTTCCCACGCCGGAAGAGAAGGAGGAGACAGCGGCCCTCAAGGAAGTCCAGACCACCTGGAAGAAAACCCGGAGACGGGCCCGCTGGAAGGGGGTTGCCATTGCCTTAGCAGCCATTTTTCTGGCCGTTTGTCCTCTGTGGCTGACCATCCATAAAGGGACCGATATCCCGACAGAGGACATCCAGATCTCCCAGGCCTGTCAGCTGGAGGATGGTACGGTTGTTTTCCATTTCTACATTGATGACGGGAAGAGCCTGGATACGCTGTTGGTGGAAGAAACAGACGACGGATCGGTGTATTTTACCCCCAAGCGAGCGCTGCTGGAACCGAGGCGCACGTCGGAATACGGATTGTACAACACCTATATTGCGTTCAGTGTCACACAGGACCCCGAGAAGGTCGATCCGCATGCGAACTACAATTTGGGAGGAGACGTACCGGCCGTCTATGTGGGGACACCGAAAGACCGCATCCTCATCTGGAAGAAGGGAGAGGACCTTCCCCCGGCAAGCCCTGCCATGGAGACCATGATGGAAACGCAATACATCCCCTTCTGGGAAACATACCGTCCCTCTTTTGACTGGGAGGGGTATCACCAGGCGCTGGAAAGCGTTTTGGGAGATGAAATGGCTGGAAAGGAGGAGACGACATGACCTTGTCCTGCGTTGTGATCGAAGATCTGCTGCCCGCCTACTGTGACGGCAGCTGTACCCCAGAGAGCCGCGCTGCGGTGGAGGAGCACCTGGCAGACTGTCCCCGGTGCCGGAGGTTTTACACCGCCCTTTCCCGGCCCCTTCCCCTGGAAACGTCCCGGGAAGCCGCTGCCCCCCTTCACTCCGTAGAGAAACAGTGGAATAAGAAGAAGCGGGTGAACCTGTTCCGCGGGGGAATCGCCATGCTGTTCCTTGGGGTGGCGGTGTTCCTGGTGCTGGTCGCTTTGCAGCTGAATGTATCCCTTCCCCTTTCTCAGGAGGATATCGTGATCAATCAAGTGACGGAACTCTCCGACGGATCCATTAACGTGGACCTTTGGGTGGATGACGCGGCCCACAACATTACCCATCAATGGTCAGAGGATCATGTTCTTTATCTGATCCCGCAACGGTCGATCTTTGACTTTGGTGACGGCACCTTGAAGGGGTGGCAGTCAAATCAGACCTTTTATGTGCTCCCGAAGGGGGAAACCGAGGCGAAGGGCAAACTGGGCATCCCCTTGCCCTCCGATGTGAAGGCCATCTATGTGGGGGCGGAAAAAGACGCGGTCCTGGTTTGGCAGCCGGGACAGGAGCTTCCCCCCGCCAGCCCGGAGGTGGAGCACCGCCTCCAAGAAGAACGGATGGTTTCGTAATACCGGAAAACCCCCTCACGTCCGCGCTCATTCGGGCGTGAGGGGGTTGGTGTCTTGGATGGAGGATATTCCACCGCTCCAGTTGCTTCCGTAGGAAAATTCCCATTAAATTTTTGTAGTATATTGACAAATTAGATTGAGTGTGATAGGTTCTAAAATAGAAGAAACTAACAAGATAAGGTTTGCATAGCAGAAAGATATGAATACGAAAGTTCTATTGCGTAGGATCATGCTATCCATTGTGCTCGCTCTGCTTGTTCTATTCCTGATCCTATGGCAAGCGGAAAAGAGCCGTATAGATACCATAAATACGTCCATGGACACCCGAATCTCTGTGGTGTTTGCTTCCCTTTGCAGCGATTTGTCCCAGGATTTGGGGCGTTACGAAACAGACGACTGGCAGAGGTTGCATGGGTACACCTTCTATCTGACCAATATAGACATGGTCAGCTTTGGGGCGGTCCCTGAGGAAGCAGAAGCGAGGGAGAAGTTGGTCTTCGCCTTGGACGCTCTGTTAGAACCCTTAGAAGAAAAGCGCACAGAATTTCCCGAAGATCTCCAAGGGAAATTGCTCTATCTGTCTTCCCGTTCCCAGGATGTCCCGTTGATGGAGGAGATCCTGGCAGAGTTGGAGGCACTTCCCGTCACATGATGCAAAGCGTCCCCCTCCCATCCGATCTCATTCGGTGGTGAGGGGGACGTTGTCTTCCTGGGCCGCTTCCTCATCGGCAATCTCTTTCAGCAGCTTTCGGTCTGCTTTGGAGGAGAGGTCCAACCGTTCGTACATATCCGGCCGCCGGTCTCGGGTGCGGAGGATGGCCTGCTTCCGCCGCCATTTGGCGATGTTGGCGTGATGGCCAGAGAGGAGGATGGGGGGTACTCGCCGGTCGTGCCACACCTCTGGCCGGGAGTACTGGGGGTATTCCAGCAAACCATCCCAGTGGCTCTCATCGGTGAAGCACTCCGGGTCGGACAGGACCCCGGGGACCAGGCGGCACACGGCGTCCGCCACCGCCATGGCAGGGATTTCTCCTCCGGTGAGGACGAAGTCTCCCAGGGAGATCTCCTCATCCACGCACTCGTCGATGAACCGCTGGTCGATGCCCTCATAGTGGCCGCAGACCAGGATGAGTTTATTGTAGTCCTGATGAAGCCGCTTGGCATCGGCCTGGCGAAATACCGTGCCGGCAGGGGAGAGGTAGATGGTATGGACCCGTTCCCCCTCCAGGTCGCACAGATGCTGCCAGCACTGGTACAGGGGATCCGCCTGCATCACTGCCCCGTGCCCGCCGCCGTAGGGGTAGTCGTCCACCTGCTTCTGCTTGTTGAGGGTGTAGTCCCGGATCTGGTGGCAGTCGATGCGGATGATGTCCCGTTCCTGGGCCCGGCCCAGGATGGACTCGCACAGCATGTCTCCTACTACATCAGGAAACAGCGTCATGATGTGAATGTGATAGAGAAAGTCCATCCCTTCACATCCCTTCGATCAGGCGAACCCGGAGGTAGCCCTCGTCAAGATTGGTCTCTACGATGAACTCTGGAACGGCGGGAATCATGTGCTGGTGTTTCCCACCGGTGACAACGTACACATTGCTGGCCGGGGGAGTGAGGACTTCAGAGAGGGTTCCCAAAACCTCGCCACTGTCCGCGTCCCGGACCTCCAGGCCCAAAAGATCTGCCAGGAAGAAGGCGCCCTCTTCCAGCTTCGCGTCATCCCGATGAATGGAGACCACCTTTTCCTTCAGCTTCATGGCCTCGTTGATATCGTCGATGCCGGCCAGTTTGGCCAGGACACAGTTTTTGTGGACCCGGGCACGCTGTACGTCCATGGGCTTTCCACCGATGTACAAGGTGTCAAAGTCCAACAGAAATTCAGGCCCATCGGCCCAGGGGATGATCTTCACCTCGCCTGCAATGCCGTGGGTGTTTACAATTTTTCCAGCTTCTAAATATTGCGCTTTCAAGGGGGATGCCTCCTTTGGGAAGGAAAAAATGGCGGACGCAGAATGCGCCGCCATTTTTCAGTCCATAATTTCGACGGAAACCTTTTTGCCCTGACGCTGGGCCACAGAACGCATCAGCGTACGGATTTCCTTAGCAATCCGGCCCTGACGACCGATCACCTTTCCCATATCACTGGGGTCCACCCGAAGTTCCAGGACAATGGTACCGTCCGTCTCCGTCTCGCGAACGTCGACGGCCTGAGGGTGTTCCACCAGATTCTGGGCGATATAAGTGAGCAAGTCCTTCATGTGCCCTCCAAATCAGATGGCGTTGGCCTTTTTCAGCAGCGCCTTCACCGTCTCGGTGGGCTGAGCGCCGGTCTTGATCCAAGCCTGGGCGCGCTCGGCGTCCACCTTGATGGCAGCGGGCTCCTGCAGGGGATCGTAGGTACCGATCTCCTCGATGAAGCGGCCGTTGCGGGGATAACGGGAATCTGCAACCACAATACGATAGAAGGGGTTCTTCTTGGAGCCCATTCTGCGCAGTCTGATCTTCACCATGTCCTTTCACCTCCAAATGAATTTCTGTATCTATGGAACCGCAGGGGTGCGGGAACCAACTTACTTAAAGGGCAGCCCTGGGAAACCCCCAGGCATCTTGCCAAACTTTCCCTTCCGGCGCTTGCCGGTGAGTTTGCTCATCTGTTTGGTCATCTGCTGCATCATACCAAACTCTTTCAGAAGACGGTTGACGTCTACCACCTGCAATCCACAGCCGGCGGCGATGCGTTTCTTCCGGCTGCTGTTGAGGATGGAGGGGTTCTCCCGCTCCTGAGGGGTCATAGAGAGGATGATCGCCTCGGTGCGGGTGAGGGCCTTCTCATTGATGGTTGCCCCCTCCAGCGCCTTTGCGTTGATCCCAGGCATCATGCCCAGCAGTTCCTCCACGGAACCCATCCCCTTGACCTGGACCAGCTGGTCGTAGTAATCCTGAAGGGTAAAGCGGTTCTTCTTCAGCTTTTCCGCCAGTTCCTGGGCTTTCTGCTGGTCGAACTGCTGCTCCGCCTTCTCAATGAGGGTGAGCACATCGCCCATGCCCAGGATCCGGGAGGCCATCCGGTCGGGGTGGAAAACTTCGATGTTATCCAGCTTTTCCCCCATGCCCACAAACTTGATGGGCTTACCGGTTACCGCTTTGATGGAGAGGGCGGCACCGCCTCGGGCATCGCCGTCCAGTTTGGTCAGCACCACGCCGTCGATGTCCAGGGCTTCGTCAAAGGCCTTCGCAGCGTTCACAGCGTCCTGACCGATCATCGCGTCCACCACCAGCAGGATTTCGCTGGGGTGCACCGCCTCCTTGATGGATTGGAGTTCTGCCATCAGCGCCTCGTCCACATGGAGGCGGCCGGCGGTGTCCAGGAAGACCATGTCGTTGCCATGCTTTTTGGCGTGCTCAATGGCGGCCTGGGCAATGGTGACGGGATTTTCCTGTCCCATTTGGAAGACAGGGATGTCCAGCTGTTTCCCCACCACTTCCAACTGCTGGATGGCGGCGGGACGATAAATGTCGCAGGCCACCAGCAGTGGGCGCTTGCCGTTTTGCTTGCGCATGAGACCGGCCAGTTTGGCGGCGTTGGTGGTTTTACCAGCGCCCTGGAGGCCCACCATCATCACCACCGTGGGGGGCTGGGAGGCGATGGTAATCTTCGTGCTGTCGCCTCCCATGAGGTCGATCAGCTCTTGGTTGACGATTTTGACAATGGCCTGGGCGGGCGTCAGGCTTTCCAGCACCTCGGTGCCGACGGCCTTTTCCGTGACCCGTTTGATGAAATCTTTGACCACCTTGTAGCTGACGTCGGCTTCCAGCAGAGCCAGGCGGATCTCCCGCATGGCCTCTTTGACGTCTGCCTCACTCAAACGGCCCTTGTTCCGCAGTTTTTTAAACGCGGAGGAGAGTTTTTCGGTTAAACCTTCAAATGCCATCAGAACTCACTCCCTCTCCAAGTCGTCAATGGCGCGGCGAAGCTGTTGGCAGAGATCTTCCAGCACGGGGTCGTTGCCCAAAGCCTGTCCCCGGGCTTGTATCTGGTCACACACCGTGCGCAGGACAGCCGTGGTGGCCCGGGTACGGTGGTACCGCTGGATGAGGCCGGTTTTTTCCTCGATATCCTCCAGGGTTTTCTCAGCCCGGACGATGATGTCCCGCACACCCTGGCGGGTGATGTCGTAGTTTTCTGCGATCTCTGCCAGGGATAAATCGTCGTTGTAGTATAAGTCGTAGAATTCCTTTTGCCGGGGTGTCAGAAGATCACCGTAAAAATCATAGAGCATAGTCATGCGATACGCCTGGTTTTTCACAGCGGACCCTCCCTCCTGCGGCATGTAAAGTTGAATTCCTTTACAACAGGGACTATCGTACCCCAGATGGCGGCTTTTGTCAAGAGAAATTTGGATAAAATCCTGCGCAGCGGGACAGGATTTTTTCAGAACCTTGGCAGTCCTTTACTTTCTCATAAAATATGGTAGAATATCCTTGTCATTCCTACGAACATCGAAGACAAAGGAGGGCGATTGGATGCTCCCAATGACGGAATTGACCTTATCCCCCGGGGTAACGCTCCGGGTGGTTCAGACGAAAAAATTTAAAACATCGTTATTGGCTGTGACGTTTGTCGAGCCTTTGACTGCAGAACACGTTGCCCTGCACGCGCTGCTGCCCAAGGTGCTGCACCGCGGCACCCAGGCACACCCGGACATGCAGGCCCTGTCTGCTGCCTTGGACGAACTGTACGGCGGTTCCATCCAGCCCATCCTCCGCAAGAAGGGGGAGGTGCAGTGCATCGGCTTCTGGGGCAGCTTTTTGGATGAAGCCTTTCTTCCCGCAGGCACCTCTATCTTAGAGGAGGCAACTGCCCTGCTGGGCGAGCTGGTGCTGGCCCCGGCAGGGGAGAGGGGAACCTTCGTCCCCGCCTATGTGGACAGTGAAAAGAAAAACTTGATCGATCAGATCCGTGCCCAGCTCAACGACAAACTGCAGTATGCCATGGCCCGGCTTCGCGGTCAGATGTGCCAAGGGGAAGCCTATGGCCTGGACAAATTGGGCACCGAAGCCCAGGCCAACGCCATTACGGGGGAGGCCCTTTACACCCGGTATCGAGAGATGCTCGCCCAGGCCCCTGTTTACCTATACTACTGCGGTTCGGCGGATCCTGCCCGGGTGGAGGCTGCCTTCCGTGCCGCCTTTGCTGGGCTGCCCAACAGGGAACGCCGTCCCGTCCCACAGACCCAAGTAGTAAACAGCCCGACAGGACCTGTTCGCCGGTTCCAAGACGCCATGGACGTGGGGCAGGGAAAGCTGATTCTAGGCTTCCGCACTGGGGGCAGCTTCCGCAGCCAAGAGAGCATCGCCCGGGGACTGCTGTTCAACGCCATCTATGGTGGTACCACAACCTCCAAGCTATTCCTCCACGTGCGGGAGAAACTCTCCCTCTGCTATTTTGCCAACTCCTCTCTAGCGCAGAACAAGGGCATTCTTCAGGTCTACTCTGGGGTGGAATTTGCCAACTTCCAAAAGGCAGAGGAGGAAATCTTGGCCCAGCTGGCAGCCTGCCAAAAGGGAGAGATCTCCCAAGAGGAGTGGGAAGCGGCCCGCCGTTCCGTCATGGGAAGCCTCCGCACCACCTTGGATGCCCAGGGTCGTTTGGAGGAGTATTGGCTCAACCGCTTTGTCTCTGGGACAGACTTCCCGCCGGAAGTGTTGGCGGAGGAAGTCGACCGGGTCACCTTGGACCAGGTGGTGGAAACCGCTCAGAAGATTCAGCTGGACAGCATCTACACCCTGCGGGGAAAGGAGGGCTAATCCATGATCAAACACATCTATGAACGGATTGGGGAGACCGTCTACGAAGAGGCCTTGGAAAATGGCCTGCACGTCTTTGTCTTCCCAAAGCCAGAGTTTGGCAAGTGCTACGCCTTCTTTGCCACCCGGTACGGGGGGATGGACACCCGTTTTCAGCTGGATGGCCAGTGGCTGGACACCCCCATGGGCATCGCCCACTATCTGGAGCACAAGATGTTTGACACCCCTGACGGGGGCAATGCCCTGCAAACCCTCTCTGCCACCGGCGCTTCCCCCAATGCCTTCACCAGTACTGCCATCACCGGGTACCACTTTGAGTGTACCGACCAGTTCTGGGAAAACCTGAAAACCCTGCTGACCTTTGTCTCCGTTCCCTATTTCACCAAGGAGAGCGTGGAGAAGGAGCAGGGGATCATCGGACAAGAGATCCGCATGATTGAGGACCAGCCCGGCTGGCAGGCCTACCACCTGCTGTTGGAGGCCATGTACCAGCATCACCCCGTGCGCAACTCTGTGGCCGGGTCCGTGGAGTCCATCTCTCACATTACGGCAGAGACCCTGTACCACTGTCACGAGGCTTTCTATACCCCCTCCAACATGGTCCTGTGCGTGGCAGGGAACGTTGATCCGGAAAAGGTCTGTCAGATGGCCCGGGACATTTTGCCCCAGGAGAAAAAGCCCCCCATTCCCCGGGACTGTGGCGCACAAGAGTCTCAGCAGGTGTTCCGCCAGGAGGACAGCCGTACCATGGCCGTTTCTGCCCCTCTGCTGCAGATGGGCATCAAAGGGACGGCTGCACCAGACGGCCCCAGCCAGATCCGCCAGCGCCTGCTGGGTGAGCTGGCCTGTGAAATTTTAGTGGGCTCCTCCAGTCCGCTATACAACCGCCTGTACGAAGAAGGCCTCATCAACAGCGGCTTTTACTGCGGGTATCTGGATTACCCCGGCTGCGCCTTCCTGATGGCAGGGGGGGAGAGCCAGCACCCCGAACAGGTGCGGGACGCCATTCTCCAGGAGGGGGCGCGCTTGGCCCGGGAAGGGGTGGACGAAGCCCTCTTCCAGCGGCTGAAAAAAGCCTCCTACGGCGCGTATGTCCGCAGCCTGAACTCCTTTGAAAACCTCTGCGTGGAGCAGGCCCAAGGCTACTTTGCCGGAGGCGATCCCTGGACCTTCCCCGAACTCTATGACACCATGGAGCGCCAAGACGTGGAAGCCTTCCTGGCCCAGTGGGTGAAGCCGGAACAGACGTCTCTCGTGGTCATCCGTCCCCAGGAGGAACGGTCATGAATACCGTGACCTTTCCTGGCCTGGGGCTGGAGTTTACCATCGACCCGGTGGCCTTTTCCATTGGAACCTTTCGAATCTACTGGTACGGGGTGATCATCGCCCTGGGGTTCTTCCTGGGGGTGTCGTTTTGCTGCTGGCAGGCCAAGAAGTTTGGCTTAAAGCCCGATGATATCCTGGATATGATCCTCTTTGCCGCCCCAGGGGGCATCATCGGCGCGCGGATCTATTACATTGTGTTCAACCCAGGTCTCTACTTGAATGACGACGGCAGTCTAAACATCATGGCCTGTCTGGACATTCACCGGGGTGGGCTGGCCATCTACGGTGGCATCATCGCCGGCGTCATCATCGCCTTTCTGGTGGCGCGGTACAAAAAGATCCCGTTCCTCGCCCTGGCAGATGTTTGCGCCTTTGGCCTGCTCATCGGGCAGATCGCTGGCCGGTGGGGAAACTTTATGAATGCAGAAGCCCATGGTGGCCCTACCGACCTGCCATGGCGGATGGGCTTAGAAGTGGGGGGGCAGTATATGGAGGTCCATCCCACCTTCCTCTATGAGTCCCTTTGGAATCTGGTGGGCTTTTGTCTGCTGTGCTGGCTCCTTCACAAGGGGCTGCGGGCCTTTGACGGCATGTATTTCCTGCTCTATATCGCCTGGTATGGCCTGGGGCGGGGATTTATTGAGGGGTTGCGTACCGATAGCCTGTACCTCTTCTCCACCGGGATTCGCACCTCGCAGCTGCTGGCCTTCCTCAGTTGCGCTGTGGCAATCTGTTTGGTCCTATGGAAACTGCACAGGCACCCCAAGCCAGAGGACCTGTACGTCAATCGAAAAGAAGCAAATCAACCAACCACGGAATCAACAAAAGAGGAGCAGTGAATGATGGCGACAATTTTAGATGGAAAAGCACTGGCAGCAAAATGCAAGGAAGCAGTAAAGGCAGAGGCCCAGTCTCTGGCCAGAAAGCCGGGCCTGGCGGTCATCATCGTAGGGAACAACCCTGCCAGCCGGGTCTATGTCAACAGCAAACGGAAGGACTGCGAAGAGTGCGGGTTCCTCAGCGAGGAGTATGCCCTGCCGGAGGAGACCACCCAGGCAGAGCTGATTGCCCTCATTGAGGAGCTCAACGGCCGGGACGATATCGATGGCATCCTCTGTCAGCTTCCTCTGCCTCAGGGGATTGATGAGGAGGCCGTCCTCCTAGCCATCTCCCCGGAGAAGGATGTGGACGGGTTCCATCCCATGAGCATGGGGTCCCTGCTCATCGGGCGGGAGGGGTTCCTGCCCTGCACCCCCTACGGCATCATGGAGATCCTGGACGAGTACCACATTGACCCCAAGGGAAAGCACTGCGTGGTGATTGGGCGGTCCAACATTGTGGGCAAGCCCATGGCCCTTCTCCTGCTGCGCCGCCACGGCACGGTGACCATCTGCCACTCCCGAACCCCGAACCTGGCAGAGGTTTGCCGCAGCGCAGACATCCTGGTCGCCGCAGTGGGGAAGGTAAACCTGGTGACCGCCGACATGGTGAAGCCCGGCGCTGTGGTCATCGACGTGGCTATGAACCGCAACGAGGCGGGAAAACTCTGCGGAGACGTGGACTTTCCCGCGGTGAAAGAGGTGGCCTCCGCCATTACCCCCGTCCCCGGCGGCGTGGGCCCCATGACCCGCGCCATGCTGATGAAAAACACCCTCCTGGCCGCCCAAAAGCACCAGAAATAAGAAGATAAGAGGTCAGTTTCCAAGGAAAAGAGAGGCTTGCCCCTTTTCCCTGGATATGGTATACTACGAGAAAAGCGGATTGCCCCTTGCCAGTGCAGGCGGGGCCATCGGATCGTCGGATCCCATCCTGTTCCGCAACGGAGGAAAACAGCCATGAGCGAAAGCAGAGAATATTACTCCCGCAGTGAAGAGTACGGAGACGTCTATATCTCAGAAGAAGTCCTGGAAATGATTGCCGGCGCCGCCGCCCTGGATGTGGACGGGGTCACCGGTCTGTCTGGAGGCACCATGAGTGAGCAAATCCTGGGCCGCAAAAAGCTGTCCAAGGGAATCACCATTCTCTGGGAGTCTGATAATATTACCATCAATGTCTCCATCCAGATCCGCTATGGCGGTATCATCCCGGAGATCGCCAAAAAGGTCCAAGAGGCCATCATCTCCAGTGTGGAGGATACCAGCGGCCTGAAGGTGGCTGCCGTCAATGTTCGTGTAGGCGGCGTAACCTTCGAGAAACCGGAAGATTGAGTCCTTTGACCCTTTCGAGACCCGCGGCGCGCTCTGCCGCGGGTCTCTTTCTGTCGCCAGAAGCACGGAAAAAGTTTGCCTGAAATCTCCAAGAGGGCTTTCTTTTTTGCATATTCCTGTATATAATGAAAAGGAATGTAACCCTGGTTTTATGATAACCGGCGGCTTGGTCCGCCGTGGGAGGAATACCATATGACAAGAACTGCTGCACGTGAGATTGCCATCCACTGTGCCTATTCCCTGGGATTTTCCCGCCAGTCCGCCGAGGAACTCCTCCAGGAGCGGCTGGACCGGGCGCGTTTCCTGCAGTGGGGGGAGGAGGATCCCCTTTACCGGGAATACCCCAACGAGAAGCAGCTGCAATACATCCAAGATGTAGTTCGCGGCGTGGCTGAACACGGCCCGGAACTGGACCAGTACATTGCACAGTACGCAAAGAATTGGAACTTTGCGCGCATCCCACTGCCTGCCGCTGCCATCATGCGTGTGGCGATGTACGAAATCCTCTACCGGCCCGATATCCCCGCCGCTGCCTCCATCAACGACGCAGTAGAGATTGCGAAAAAGTACGAGGACGAGAAAATTGTCTCCTTCATCAATGGCATTTTGGGGGCCTTTGTCCGGGCAGAGTTTCCGGATACGCCGGCCAAACCCGCACCAGAGGAGGCCTGACCATGGGCTGTGTACTGGGCCTGGACACCAGCAACTACACCACCTCCGCCGCCTGGTTTGACGGGGAGACCGGGGAAAACGCAGGCAAGCTTCTGGAGGTTCCCCAGGGCTCTCTGGGGCTGCGCCAAAGTGAGGCCCTATTCCAACACGTAAAGCGCCTGCCGGAGATTGTAGAGCGCCTAAACGCCTTGCACCTGCCCTCCCCGCTGTCTGCCGTGGGGGCCAGCACCCGTCCCCGGGAGGTGGAGGGCTCCTATATGCCCTGCTTTCTGGCGGGGGAGTCCCAGGCCCGTGTTTTAGCCACGACCATGGCAATTCCTTTTTATCCCTGTTCCCACCAGCAGGGGCACATCGCCGCAGCGGCTTGGTCCGCCGGGCGGATGGACCTGCTGGACCGGCCCCACCTAGTGTGGCACCTGTCGGGCGGGACCACCGAGCTCCTCCATGTAGTGCCAGACGGGGTGTTGGTCAAAGCCACCTGCATCGGAGGGACCACGGATATCTCCGCCGGCCAACTCATTGACCGAACCGGGAAACGCCTGGGACTGGCATTCCCCGCAGGGAAGGCCGTGGACGCCCTCTCCCGGGAGGCCGCCCACCGGGACAGCTTCCGTGTGAAAGTGCACGATGCTTCCTTCTCCTTCTCTGGATTGGAAAACAAGATGAATGCCCTGGCCCAGCAGGGGACAAGCCCCGCAGACATCTGCTGGTTTGTCCTGGCCTCCATTATCCAAGGGGTGGAAACTGCCACCCGCCAGGCACTGGAGCAGTACCCCGGGCTGCCGGTTCTCTGCGCCGGCGGCGTGGCCTCCAACCAACTCATGCGGGAGCGGATGACCCAACACTGCGGGGCCGTGTTTGCCGAGCCCCGCTATTCTACAGACAACGCCATGGGCACGGCGATCCTCACCTGGCGAGCCCACCATTTGGAACGGAAGTAACCTACTATGATGACCGAACCCATTTCCGTCACCGCCCTCAACCAGTACGTCAAAGGCCTGTTGGACCGGGACCGTCTGCTCTCCCAAGTGCTGGTGCGCAGTGAAATTTCCAACTATAAAGTTTACCCCTCTGGCCACCACTACTTCTCCTTGAAAGATGCCGAGAGCAGCATTCGCTGCGTGATGTTTCGCCGGGAGGCAGCGTCGCTGCGTTTCCGTCCGGAAAATGGGATGAAGGTGGTGGTCTCCGGTCGGGTGTCTGTGTTTCCCCGGGACGGGGTGTATCAACTTTACTGTAACCACATGATGCCCGATGGCATGGGGGAGTTGGCTTACGCCTTTGAGCAGCTGAAAAACCGCCTGCACAAAGAGGGCCTTTTCGACCCTGCAAGGAAGAAACCGCTGCCGGCCTATCCCCACACCATCGCCCTCATCACCTCCCCAGCGGGGGCTGCCGTGCGGGACATGATCCGCATCCTAGGGGCCCGGTGGCCCATGGCCAAGGTGCTGGTGGTGCCGGTCCGGGTCCAGGGGGAGGGAGCTGCCCAGGAAATTGCCCAAGCCCTGGACTTGGTGAACACCGGCCAGATGGCCGACCTCATCCTCACCGGCCGGGGCGGCGGCTCCATGGAGGACCTGTGGGCCTTCAACGAAGAGGTGGTGGCCCGGGCCATTGCCCGGTCAGCGATCCCTGTGATTGCTGCCGTGGGCCATGAGCCGGACGTGACCATCGCCGATTTTGCCGCCGATCTCCGGGCGTCCACCCCCTCTAACGGAGCAGAGCGTGCGGTACCCGACCAAGGGGAACTCCGGGACGTGCTGGCACACTGGGAAGCCCGCCTCCAGCGGGCCATGGACCGCACCCTCCAAAAGGGGCGGGACCGGCTGGAACGGGCCAAGGCCAGCCCCTTCCTCCAGTCGCCCCTGCGCACCATTCAGGAGAAGCGAATGCTGCTGGACTATCAGCAGCAGCGGCTGGTCCATGGGATGGAGCGTAACCTCCAAACGGGCCGGGAACAAACGGCCCGCCTTGCCGCTTCCCTGGAGGCCCTCAGCCCGTTCCGGGTGCTGAGCCGTGGCTACTCCATCGCCCAAAAGGAGGACGGAACCGTCCTCTCCTCCATTCAGCAGGTGTCGGTGGGGGAGGCCCTCTCCCTCCGTCTGGCGGATGGCCAAGTCACCTGCACCGCAACGGGAAAGGAGAAACACCGATGGCAGAAAAGAAACTGACCTTTGAGCAGGCCATGGCCCGCCTGGAGGAGATTGTCGCCCAATTGGAGGCCGGGGACCATCCCCTGGCCGAGTCCCTCTCCCTCTACGAGGAGGGGGCAAAACTGATGAAACAATGCGTCACCATGCTGGACAAAGCGGAGCAAAAAGTCATGAAGCTGCGCCTGGACGAGACCGGTGAGCTGAAAGAAGTCCCCTTTGTCCCGGAGGAATCGTAACTATGGAACTCATGACACAACTGCGCGCAGACCAAACCCGCATCGAAAAAGCCTTGGCAGATTATGCCGCCCAGTGGCCCTCTTACGGCGCTTTGAAAGACGCCATGTCCTATAGTCTACTCTCCGGTGGAAAACGGATCCGTCCAGCTTTGACCTTGGCGGTGTGCCGGCTGTTTGGTGGCAGGGAAGAGGATGCCCTCCCCTTCGCCTGTGGGCTGGAAATGGTGCACACCTACTCCCTCATTCACGACGATCTGCCCTGTATGGATGATGACGATTTCCGCCGGGGCCAACCCACCAACCACAAGGTATATGGGGAAGCCAATGCGGTGTTGGCAGGCGACGGGCTGCTCACCGCTGCCTTTGCCACCCTGGCAAAGGCCCCTTTGCCGCCGGAACGCATTTGCCAAGGGATTGCCACATTGGCCCAGGCTGCAGGCCCCCACGGAATGGTGGGCGGCCAGGTGCTGGATCTCCTGGGGGAAGGGCAGTCCCTGACCGAAGAGGAGATCACCACCATTGAGGCCCTGAAAACCGGTTGTATGATTGAGGCCGCAGCCCGTCTGGGCGCCATTGCCGCCAACAGCACCCCGGAGGAGGAGGCAGCCGCCGCTGCCTATGCCCGGAAGTTGGGCCTGGCCTTCCAGATTCAAGATGATCTGTTGGATGTGGTGGGCAGCGAGGCGGAGTTTGGCAAGCCCATTGGCTCTGACGCGGCCAAGGAGAAATCCACCTTTGTGGCCTTGAAAGGGGTGGAAGCCTGCCAAGCGTGGGTGAACACCCTCACCGAAGAGGCCATTGCCTGCCTCTTGCCCTTTTCCGGCAGCGACTACCTGTGCGGGCTTGCCCGCTTTCTGGCAGGGAGGACAAAGTAAGTGACTCTGTCCTCCACGCCAGACAAAGGAGGGACCGAGTTGAACCAGAGTAAGGAATATCCTTCCCTGTCTCACATCACCGACCAAGAGGCAGAGGCATTGTGTCAGGAACTGCGCAGCCGGGTGATTCAAGTGGTGTCCAACACAGGGGGGCATTTGGCCTCCAATCTGGGGGTGGTGGAACTTACCGTAGCCATCCACCGGGTGTACGACACCAGCCGGGACCGTCTGGTCTTTGACGTGGGCCACCAGTGCTATGTCCATAAAATGCTCACCGGACGGAACGGAAGGATGGAGACCTTGCGTTCCTTCGGCGGCATTGCAGGTTTCCCCAAACCCGCCGAGTCACAGCACGATGCCTGCATTGCAGGCCATGCCTCCGCAGCGGTATCCACTGCGCTGGGCATGGCCATTGCGCGCACCCGTCTGGGGGAGGATTACCGGGTGGTGGCACTCCTGGGGGATGGGTCCCTCACCGGCGGTTTGGCCTACGAAGGTCTGTCCATGGCCGGGCAAAGCGGAGAGCCCATGGTGGTCATCCTCAACGACAACGGCATGTCCATCAATGCCAGCATGGGCGGCATTGCCCAGCACCTGGCCAAGCAGCGGCTGAAGCCCCAGTATCTGTGGGCCAAGGAAATTTACCGAAAGATTATGCGGGCCACCCCGCCGGGACGGGTCATCCACCAAGGGATCCATAAAATCAAGGAGGCCATCAAGGCCAGCCTTCTGCCCTGCAGCATGTTTGAAAACATGGGGTTTCAATACATGGGCCCTGTAGACGGCCATGATGTGAAGGGCCTCACCCGTCTGCTCCGCTATGCCGCTTCGGTGGACGGGCCGGTGCTTCTCCATGTGAAAACGGTGAAGGGGAAGGGCTTTCCTCCTGCAGAGAAATGCCCCGATGAGTTCCACGGGATTGGTCCAAAGAACCAAGCCGCCCCAGCCAATGGGAGAAAGGAAGAGACGTTTTCCCAACGCTTCGGCCGGGACCTGGTGCATTTGGCCCAGGAAGACAGCAGGATCTGTGCCATCACTGCCGCCATGACGGACGGCACCGGACTCTCTGGGTTTGCCAAAACATTCCCTGAACGGTTTTTCGACGTGGGGATCGCAGAGGAACACGCCGTGTCCATGGCTGCGGGTATGGCCAAACAGGGGCTCATTCCTGTTTTCGCCGTGTACTCTACGTTCTTCCAGCGAAGCTATGACATGCTGGTACACGACATTGCCATTGACCACCTGCATGCCGTCTTCTGTGTAGACCGCGCAGGCCTGGTGGGGGACGATGGGGAAACCCATCACGGCCTCTTTGACCCCGGTTTCCTCCAGACCATTCCAGGCATAACGGTGCTCAGCCCAGCCAGTTTAGGGGAGCTTTCCGATATGCTGAACCAGGCCGTTCACCACTGCAACGGCCCCGTGGCGGTGCGCTATCCCCGCGGCGGGGAAACCCAATACCACGAGAACCACAGCGGCCCCGCGGCTTGTGTCCTCCGGGAGGGGGAGGACCTCTCCCTGGTCACCTTTGGCTCCCTCACAGGGAACGTTCTGGCCGTGGCAGACCGCCTCCAGCGAGACGGCATTGGGGCAGAGGTCATTAAGCTCAATCAGATCATCCCTCTACCCACCCAGGAGGTGCTGCACTCTGTCCAAAAAACTGGCCGCCTTTTGGTGGCCCAGGAGTGCGTCTCCATGGGTAGCCCGGGAGAAGGCATTTTGGCCGCCGTGGCAGCCCAGGGGATAGGTCTAAAGAATACCGTCCTCTGTTCCTGCGGGGAAGGGTTCATCCCCCATGGAACCGTGTCCCAGCTGCGGGCCTTCTGCGGGCTGGATGTGGAATCGTTATATCAAAAAGCCCGGGAGGTGGTCCGGTATGGCCGGAAAGAAACGACTGGATGTTCTGCTCACTGAGCAGGGCTTGGCAGAAAGCCGCCAAAAGGCCCAGGCCATCATCATGGCGGGGCAGGTCTTTTGGGAGGGGCGTCGGATGGACAAGGCCGGCGCTTCCGTGCCAGAAGATGCCAAGTTGGAAGTCCACGGTCAAACGCTGAGCTATGTCAGCCGGGGTGGGTTGAAGCTAGAAAAAGCCATGGCTGTTTTTGACTTGCCCTCCTTACAAGGTGCCGTGGCCATTGATGCCGGTGCTTCCACCGGTGGGTTCACCGACTGCATGCTCCAGAACGGGGCAGCTAAGGTCTATGCCGTAGACGTGGGATACGGCCAGCTGGCTTGGGCCCTGCGCAACGATCCTAGGGTCGTGTGCATGGAGCGCACCAACGTACGGTACCTGACGAAGGATGACATCCCGGAGCCCTTGGACTTTGGCAGTGTCGACGTGTCCTTCATCTCCCTGCGGCTGATTCTCCCCGCCCTGCGCCCCCTGCTGAAGGAGACAGGGGAGTTGGTGTGCTTGGTAAAACCCCAATTTGAGGCCGGCCGGGAGAAGGTTGGAAAGAAAGGCGTGGTGCGGGACAAGGCAGTCCACCGTGAAGTGTTGGAGCAGTTTCTCCGCCACGCAGCAGAAAGCCAGTTTTTTGTGAAAGACCTTACCTTCTCGCCCATTCGAGGGCCAGAGGGAAACATTGAATATTTAGGCCACCTCACCGTAGCGGAGCAGCCCCCCTATACAGGGGATCTGGCCGCCCTGGTGGAGGCATCCCATGCAAGATTGGAGGGAAAAGAACCGTGAAAATTGTCTTGTGCCCCAATCCCTTTCGAGACAAGGGTCTGAAGGCCGCCAAAAGCAGCGAAACCCTGCTCCGTGCAGCAGGGGTCCACACGGAATGCTGTTTTCCCTTTCCTGTGGACAAGAACAACATCGGGGAGATTGACCCCACCATCAAAATCAAGGAGATGAAAACCGAACTGCCGGACGCCGACTTCTTGGTCTGCTTCGGTGGGGATGGTACCATCCTCCACGCCGCCAAGGACGCCAGCAGTTTTGGCGTCCCCATTGTGGGGGTCAACATGGGCAGCGTGGGGTTCATGGCTGAGTTGGAGCAAAACGAACTCTCCCAACTCACCCGGCTGGTCAGCGGGGAATACACCCTGGAAAACCGGATGCTTTTGGACGTTCGGGTGATTCGTGACGGGCGGGTGATTTTCCGCAGCGTGGCCCTCAACGACGCCGTCATTACCAAAGGCGCCGTGGCTCGGGTCATTGACCTGCAGGTGTATGGGGACAAGATCCTCATCTCCAACATCTTCGGGGACGGGGTCATTCTGGCCACCCCCACCGGTTCCACCGCCTACTCCCTGTCCGCAGGCGGCCCCATTGTAGAGCCCACGGCAGAGAATATCATTATGACCCCCATCAGCGCCCATACCCTCCAATCCAAGGCGATGGTGCTGGACAAAAACCGGTTGATTGATATCACCGTCCCCAAACAGAGCCGGAAGACGGCCTACCTCTCCGTGGACGGCGGCAAAGCCTTTAAACTCATCTCCGGGGACACCGTGGAGGTCAGCCGCTCCCGCCGCTGCCTGTGCCTGGTGAAACTCTCCGGCCGTAGCTTTTACGAGATGATCAATCATAAACTGGAAAGGAGGAGCCGGTCATGAAAGCCAGACGACAGGCCGAAATCCTCTCCATTATCCAGGAATACGACATCGAAACCCAGGACCAACTGTTGGAGAAGCTGCGGGAGAAGGGGCTCAAATCCACCCAGGCCACCATTTCCCGGGACATTAAGGAGCTTCACCTGGTGAAGGAACTCACCGGCCACAGCACCTATAAATATACTGTCAGTGAGCGCAAAACCTCTTTGAACGTAGCAGGCCGCCTGAACAACATCTTCCGGGAAAGCGTCACCTCCTTTGACAGCGCCCAGAATATCGTGGTGCTGAAAACCATGCCCGGCCTGGCCTCGGCCGCCTGCTCTGCCCTGGATGGGATGCACTTGCCCAACATGGTAGGCAGCCTGGCCGGGGATGACACTGCGCTTCTCATCATGCGCACTGCCCAGGATGCAGAGGACCTCTGCCTGGACATCGTAAAAATGTTGGACAAGAATGGCTGACCACGGGGAAACGGGGGATAGAACATGCTCTCTCTGCTCCACATCGAAAACATTGCACTGATTGACCGGGCAGATATTTCCTTCGGCCCCGGCTTTAACGTCCTCACCAGTGAGACCGGCGCCGGCAAATCCATCATCATCGATGCCATCGGCGCCGTGCTGGGGGAGCGGACCAGCCGGGACCTCATCCGCACAGGGGAGAAGTCTGCCCTGGTTACCGCGCTGTTTCAAAACCTCCCCAACCTGCCCTGGTTCCAGGAAAATGGTGTGGGACCAGATGAAAACGGGGAGCTGGTCATCTCTCGGAAAATTCAGGGGGATGGAAAAAACCTCTGCCGGGTGGGGGGCGTGCCCTGTACCGTTCTCCAGCTGAAAGCCCTGGGGGCCCAACTGATCGACATTCACGGCCAGCACGACGGCCAGCAGCTCCTGGATGAGACCTGCCACTTGGGATATCTGGACAGCTTCGGCGGCCTGGAGGAAGTGCGGGAAGCCTATCGAGAGGAGTACGACCGGTTGGATCATATCCGGCGCCAGATTGCTTCCCTGCAAATGGACGAGGCGGAAAAAGCCCGGCGCATTGATACCCTCCAATTTCAGATTGCGGAACTGGAGCGCGCCAACCTCCAACCAGGAGAGGAAGAGGAGTTAGAAGAACGGAAAGGCATCCTCCGCAGCGCAGACCAGTTGATGGACGCTGTGGGCAGCGCCTACTATGCCGTCTTTGGGACAGACAGCCAAAGCGGGGCAGCCAGCCTTCTGGCCGAAGCGGAAAGCGCATTGTCCCGGGTGGCCGCCCTGTCGGGAGAGTTGTCCCAACTGTCCTCTGCGGTGTCAGAACTTCGCTACACCACAGAAGACGTGGCGGAGCGCCTTCGGGACGTGCGAGAGAGTCTGGATTTTTCTCCCCAGGAATTGGATGCCGTCGAGTCCCGCCTGGACCACCTGCACCGGCTCAAAAAGAAGTACGGCGGCTCTGTTTCGGAGATGCTGGAGTACCTGGCACGCTGTCAGAACGAGTTGGATCAAATCGAGATGGCCGACGACAGCTTGGCCAAACTCAAACAGCAGCGTAAGGAACAGTTGGCCAAAACCCGGGCCCAGGGAGAGGCCCTCTCCCAAAAGCGCCGGCAGGCGGCGGAGACGCTGAAAGCCCGCATTGAGGAGGAGCTGCGTCAGCTAGACATGCCTAAGGTTCGTTTCGAGGTAGCCTTTTCCCCCAAACCCGGCAAACTGGGGTTGGATGAGACGGGCATGGATGAGGTGTCCTTCCTGATGTCCGCCAACGTGGGGGAGACGTTAAAGCCCATCGCTAAGGTGGCCTCCGGCGGCGAGTTGAGCCGGATCATGTTGGCTCTAAAAAATGTCTTGGCGGAAAATGACAGCATCCAAACCCTGATCTTTGACGAGGTGGACACCGGAGTCAGCGGCCGGGCAGCCGCCAAGGTGGCGGAAAAGATGAGCCGCCTCTCCCGGACCTGCCAGGTTCTGTGCGTCACCCACTTGGCCCAGATCGCCGCCATGGCAGACAGCCACTACTCCGTCCATAAGGAGGAGCGCGGCGGCCGGACATACACCCAGGTGGAAGACCTGGACCGCCAGGGCCGCAAAGAGGAGCTGGCCCGCCTGACAGGGGGCAGCCACTTGTCCCAAACCATTTTGGAGGGGGCAGAGGAGCTTCTGCAGGAGGCAGAGGGCTATAAGGCAGAAATGACCGCCCGATAAAGCAAAAAATGGAAATCGATCGCTTTCCAACCGTGTATCCCCAAGGAGCTCTGGATGTCATCGCGAGCTTGGTGGACTCGGAACCCGGCGTTCCTTCCCTCTCCTCGAAAAACCATTGACAAAGCCGAGAAAAAGGTGTAGAATCCATCCAACTGAACAACCGCCACTGTGATGAAGGGAAGAAGTAACCGGTGTCTCCGCTGGGCAGAGAGCCCCCGTTTGGTGCAAGGGGGAGAGCGCCACCGGTGAAGCTACCTCCCAGAGCAGCTGCCTGAACCCCTGGCATGACAGGGCAGTAGGGTATGTCGGGTGCGCCCGTTATCGCGCGTGGGGTTTGGCGATGCCAGACCCCTTGAGGCCCCTCTTGTGAGAGCGGGGTAAAAAGAGGTGGTACCACGATATTTGTCGTCCTCTGTCCAGTCCATGGCAGAGGGCGTTTTTTCTTGCCCAGGCCATGGCATCACTCGTGAGAAAAGGAGAATTGTCATGCAAATTTACGAAGAACTGAAAGCCCGTGGCCTCATCGCCCAGGTGACCGATGAGGAGGAAATCCGGGAGCTGGTGAACGCCGGCAAAGCCACCTTCTACATCGGATTTGACCCCACGGCGGACAGCCTCCACGTTGGGCACTTCATGGCCCTGTGCCTGATGAAGCGCCTGCAGATGGCCGGGAACCGCCCTGTGGTCCTGGTGGGCGGCGGCACCGGTTACATCGGCGACCCCTCCGGCCGCACGGATATGCGTTCCATGATGACCCCCGAGACCATCCAACACAACTGTGACTGCTTCAAAAAGCAGATGGAGCGGTTCATCGACTTCGGTGAGGGCAAAGCCATCATGGTCAACAACGCCGACTGGCTGCTGAAACTCAACTACATTGACCTGCTGCGGGAGGTGGGCGCCTGCTTCTCCGTGAACAACATGCTCCGGGCCGAGTGCTACAAGCAGCGGATGGAGAAGGGTCTTTCTTTCCTGGAGTTCAACTACATGATCATGCAGTCCTACGACTTTTACTACCTCTTCAAGGAGTACGGCTGCAACATGCAGTTCGGCGGGGATGACCAGTGGTCCAACATGCTGGGCGGCACGGAACTCATCCGCCGGAAGCTGGGCAAGGATGCCTATGCTATGACCATCACCCTCCTCATGAACTCCGAGGGCAAAAAGATGGGGAAGACCGCATCTGGTGCCGTTTGGCTAGACCCCAACAAGACCTCTCCCTATGAGTTCTACCAGTACTGGAGAAACGTGGGGGATGACGATGTCCTCAAGTGCATCCGCATGCTCACCTTCCTCCCCCTGGAAGAGATCGACAAAATGGACCATTGGGAGGGCGCGCAGCTGAACACCGCCAAGGAGATCCTGGCCTATGAGCTCACCAAGCTGGTCCACGGTGAGGAGGAGGCCACCAAGGCCCAGGAGACCGCCCGGGGCCTCTTCTCCAAAGGCGGGGACACTGCCAACATGCCTGCCACAGCCCTCACCCCCGCCGATCTGACCGACGGCGCCATCGGCGTCATGGAGCTGATGCTCCGTTGCGGCCTGGTTCCCTCCAAGGGAGAGGCTCGCCGCCTGATCCAGCAGGGCGGGGTCGAAGTCGCCGGAGAGAAGGTCAAGGAGATTTCCGCCGCCGTTACCGCAGATCAGCTGGAGGGGGACGGGATCGTCCTGAAAAAAGGCAAAAAAGTGTTCCACCGGGCTTATTTGGAAGGCTAATCCCTAGTTGACAGCAAAAAACAGCAGATCCTCTGTCTTCGAGGATCTGCTGTTTTCTCTTTTTTTCCCTAGAAAAACCCTGTGCCTGGCGGATCGCACCAGGCACAGGGGAGCAGACAAATTACGGTTCCCGCAAATACTGCCGGACCAGTTCTTGAAGCAGTTCGTCCCGGTCCAACTTGCGAATCAACGTGCGGGCATTGTTGTAGTTTGTGATATAGGTGGGGTCTTCGGAGAGAATGTATCCCACAATCTGATTGATGGGGTTATACCCCTTTTCCTTCAGGGCCGCATACACTGCCATCAGAGTGGCCTTCATTTCTTCGTTACGGTCCTGGACCACTTGAAATTTTCTGGTGAATTCAGCCTCCACGGGTACATCCCTCCCAACACGGAAATAACTTTCCCTATACATCATACTCCTCTTAAGAGGGAAAGTAAAGAGGAATGGTGTGATTTTTGCGAAAAAGTTTCACCGCAATGTTGCCCCAAAGGTGGTCCCCAGTTGTTCCAGAATGAGTTTTACCTCATCGTCTGCCTCTTGGGCGGTCAGGCTACGGTCATCGGCCCGCAGCACCAGGTTAAATGCCACCGACTTTTTCCCAGCCGGCAGGTTTTCTCCCTGGTAAATGTCGAACAGCGCCACTTCCTTCAGCAAGGCCTGGGCCGCCTCATGGATGCAGGCCTCCAGGGCGCCCACCGTGATCTCCTGGTCCACCAGGACCGCAATGTCCCGGGTCACAGCAGGGAACTTGGGCAGGGGAACGTATTCCGGATCGGCCCCTCTGTGGGCGAAGAGCTTGTCGAAGGAGAGCTCGGCGTAATACAGGTCGGTATCCACCCCGTAGTTGGCCGCCACCAACGGATGGATCTGTCCCAGAACACCGACCGCTTCCCCCTGAACCAGCACCCTGGCGCAGCGTCCCGGGTGGAAGGAGGGGTTGTCATGGACTGCCTCATAGGTCACATCCCCAGCTCGAATGCTTTCCAGAATGGTCTCTACAGAACCCTTCAGAGAGAAGAAATCCTCTTCCGGACCATAGAGGCCCAGAGAAAGGAGTTTGGGTTCCTCTGCCATGCCGTCCTCCCGCTCGAAGTAGGTGCGGCCCAGTTCATACAGACGCACGGCCTTGTTGCGGTAGTTGTAATTCCGGGTGAGGATTTCCAGCATGGAGGGGAGCACCGTGGTGCGCATGATGGAGGTATCCTCCCCCAGGGGGTTCATGATCTTCATGGACTTGCGCAGGGGGGAGTCCTCCGGCAGGCGAATCTTGTCGTAATAGGTGGGGCTGATGAAGGAATAGGTGATAATCTCGCTGTAACCCATTCCCCGGCACAGGGAACCCAGGTTCCGTTCCAGCACCTGCTGGGCGCTGTACCCACCCTGGGTGGTGACGCCATGCATGGCCGTAGTGGGGATCTGGTTATACCCGTAGAACCGGGCCACCTCTTCCGCCAGGTCAGAGTAGTGGGCCACGTCGCCCCGCCAGGAGGGAACGGTGATGGTGTCACCCTCTACCCCGAAGCCCAGGTCGGTCAGGATGCGGCGCATCTCTTCAGCCGCAATGTCGGTGCCCAGCAGGGCATTGATCTTCTCCGGACGGAGGGCCAACTGGGTGGGATGGGGAACAAAGTTGAGGATATCAATGGTGCCGTCCACCACTTCACCGGCCCCCAGCAGCTCCACCAGTTCGCAGGCCCGGTTGACCGCAGGGAGGGTGTTGAGGATATCCAGCCCCTTCTCAAACTTGGCAGAGGCTTCGGTCCGCATTCCCAGGGCCAGGGCCGTGCGGCGGATGGAGGTGCCATTGAAGTTGGCAGACTCGAAGACCACGTCCACCGTGTCCTCGACGATCTCGCTGTTTTCCCCGCCCATAATGCCTGCCAGGCCCACAGCCCGGGTCTCATCGGCGATGACCAGCATGGAGGAATTCAGGTTCCGCACATTGCCGTCCAGAGTGGTGAGGGACTCCCCGTCCTTGGCCCGGCGGACGATGATCTTGCCGCCCTTCACATAGCGGTAGTCAAAGGCGTGCATGGGCTGCCCGTACTCCAGCATCACGTAGTTGGTGATGTCGACGATGTTGTTGATGGGACGCACCCCCGAGGCACGCAGCCGGTCCCGCATCCACTTGGGGGAGGGGGCAATCTTGACGTTCCGCACCATCCGGGCAGTGTACCGGGGGCAGAGGTCAGGGTCCGGGGTCTCCACATCCAGCAAGTCGGGCAGGTTGCCAGGGCCGCCGCCTTTCACCACGGGATCGTGGAGGGTGAGGGGCTTGCCATAGGTGACGGCTGCCTCCCGGGCCAAACCGATGACGGACAGGCAGTCCGGGCGGTTAGGGGTGATCTCAAACTCCACCACATGGTCGTCTAAACCAATGGCGGTGCAAATATCGTCCCCGGGTTTCAGGTTTTTGGACTTGAGGTCTGGGTCAGACTCCAGCAGGAAGATCCCATCCACAATGCTGTAGGGCCAGTCATTGTCGGTCATCCCCAGTTCCTTATAGGAGCAGAGCATCCCATCGGAGACCTCTCCCCGGAGTTTTCCTTTCTTGATGTGGATATCGCCGGGAAGGGTGCTGTTGTGCTTGGCCACCGGGACCAGATCCCCTTGGGAGACATTCTGGGCGCCCGTCACAATTTGCACCGGGGCCCCTTCCCCGATGTCCACCTGGCAGATCCACATGTGGTCGGAATTCTCATGGCGCTTAATCTCCACCACGCGGCCAACCACCACGTTGGAAATTTCAGCACCCTCCACTTCGGTGACCTCAACCTTGGAGCCGGAGAGGGTCATGTCCTCGGCAAAGGTGCGGTCGTCAGCGTCCACGGGGACGAACTCATTGAGCCATTTTCTCGACAGTAACATTGCGTCTCTCTCCTTTCTCAGAACTGCTCCAGGAAGCGGATGTCGTTTTCAAAGATCAGCCGCAGGTCGGAGATCTTAAACCGGCGCATGGCGATCCGCTCCAGGCCCATGCCAAAGGCCCAGCCGGAGTAGACCTCCGGGTCAATGCCGGACATCTCCAGCACTTTGGGGTGGATCATTCCAGCGCCCAGGACCTCGATCCATCCTTCCCCCTTACAGGTGGGGCAGCCCACGCCGCCGCACTTGTGGCACTGGACATCCATCTCGCAGGAGGGCTCGGTGAAGGGGAAGTGGTGGGGGCGGAACCGGGTTTTGGTTCCCTTCCCGTACAGCTGCTCCATCACCGCATTGAGGGTACCCTTCAGATCCGCCATGGTGATGTTCTTGTCAATGACCATGCCCTCTACTTGATGGAACATGGGGGAGTGGGTGGCATCCACCTCGTCCTTCCGGTACACCCGGCCGGGCGCCAGGATGCGGATGGGCAGCTCCATGGTCTCCATCGCGTGGACCTGCATAGGAGAGGTCTGGCTGCGGAGCATCACCCGGCTGTCCTTGTCAAAATAAAAGGTGTCCGACCAGTCCCGAGAGGGGTGCCCCTCCTCTGCGTTGAGGCGGTCAAAGTTATAGTAAGCCAGTTCTACCTCCGGGCCGTCCAGGATGGTAAAGCCCATGCCTACGAAGATGTCTTTAATCTCGTCCAGGGCAATGTACATGGGGTGCTGATGCCCCAGCTTCTGCTTGCGGCCAGGGATGGTGACATCCACCGCCTCTGCCTGCATCTGGGCTTCCAGCTTGACTTCCTCCAGCTTTTTCTTCTGGCTTTCGATCTCGTTGGTCAGCTTCTCCCGGATCTCATTGGCCAGTTGACCAATGATCGGGCGTTCCTCCGCCGAGAGCTTACCCATCTGCTTGAGGAGAGCTGTGAGCTCGCCCTTTTTCCCCAAGTACTTTACCCGGATGTTTTCCAGGTCCACCGTCTCTTTGGCAGCCGCTAAGGCAGCCAGAGCGTCTTGTTTCACTTTTTCCAATTGTTCCTTCATACTGTTTCCTCCCAAATAAAAAAGCCTTTCCTCCCGCAGCAACGGGACGAAAGGCAACAGACTTCCGCGGTACCACCCGAATTTCGCGCAGCAAACCTGCACGCACTTCTTTGTCCCATAACGGTGGACCCACCGCCGACGTATTTCCCCGCCGGAACTCCAGGGCGAACCAAACGGACCCTCTCCAGGACGGCTTGCAGCCTGTGACCATCCCTCTCTGTTGGAAGGGCATTCCGTTATTTTCCCTTTCATCGTTTTTCAAGAGCGATTGCAGTTTATCATAAAAAGGAGTAAAATGCAAGAAGGAAAACCACTTCATTCCCCAATAGATTGCAAAAAACACTGAGGGAGGAATCTGCTATGGTACAGGTAACCCAACCGTTTGTCCACCACTGCCTACCCATCCGAGACAGGAATGGTCACAAGGGAACCTTCGGAAAGGTGCACATTCTGGCCGGGAGCGTGGGGTTTACCGGCGCCCCCGCCTTGGCCTCGGAGGCAGCGGTGCGCACCGGTTCGGGGTTGGTGTCCCTCTCCGTACCCCAGGAGATTTGGCCGGTGCTGGCGGTGAAATGCCAAGAGGCTATGCCTTCCCCCGTTCCCCCCTATCCCGAACTCCTGGAGAAGATGAACCAGAGTGACAGCGTTCTCATTGGTCCGGGGCTGGGGAGAAGCCGGGCCACGGACGTGCGCACCTGCCATTTGGTGGCGCAGGTCACCGCTCCGTTGGTCCTGGATGCAGACGGCATAAACGCCGTAGCAGAGCATATAGATGTTCTGGACACCAGACGCAGCCGGCTGACGGTGGTGACCCCTCACGACGGGGAATTTCTCCGGCTGAGGCAGGGGGAGGCCATTGGCCCCGATCGGGAGGCGGCCGCCCTGGCGTTTGCCCAGCAGCACGGCTGCGTCCTGGTGCTGAAAGGCCACCGGACCATCACAGCCTTTCCCGACGGGGATACCTTCCTCAACACCACCGGCAACCCTGGCATGGCCAAAGGGGGCAGCGGTGATGTGCTGGCAGGGATGATCCTCTCCCTGCTGGGGCAGGGCATCCCGCCCAAACAGGCAGTGCCTGCGGCGGTTTGGCTCCATGGCGCAGCGGGGGATCTGGCCGCAAAGGACTTTGGGGAGTATGGCATGACCCCCTCGGACCTGTTGCGGAGGATCCCCGCAGCCATTCAGCAGGCCATGGACGGTCCGGGGTAAAAACCGGCAAGGAGGCGTTGCCTTTGCGTAGACAAACCCTTTGTATCCCTCTGATCCCCATGGTTCTGTTCCTGTGCCTCAGCGGGTGCCAGGGAAGCGTCCAGGAGAACAATCTGGCCCTGGCATTGCGTGCCGATTTTCTCGCCATGGACGGCTGCTCCGGGACCATGGATATCACGGCAGACTATGGAGAACGGGTGTATGCGTACACTGTCTCGTTTTCCAGCACCCAGGAAACCGGCATGACCATGGTCATCACCGCCCCCCAGGAGGTAGCCGGCATCACCGCAACCATTGCAGAGGGACAGACCTACCTGACCTTCGACGGTGTGCAGCTGGAGACAGGCCCCCTCAACGAGGAGGGACTCTCCCCCCTAGATGCATTGCCTGCGTTTCTCACTGCCATGCAGTCTGGATACATGGCGGAAACCGGCAGCGAACTTCTGGGCGAGACGGAAACCCTCCGCATCTGTTGCCGGGAGCCAGAGCGGGAACCTGGTCAAGGAATCGAGACGATCCTGTGGTTCGACCAAGCCACCAAAGACTTACTGCAAGGGGAGCTCCGCAGCGAGGGAACCACCATTGTTCGCTGTGTATTTTCTTCCTTTGCTTTAACACAAAAGACAACAGAGAAAGGATAGTGTTTCAAAAATGGATACACAAACCATGCGGACATGGGCAGAGGTCTCCCTGGACCGGTTGGCCCACAATTATCATGCCCTGCGGGGATTGACCCCCTACGGCACCAAGTTCATGGGACTGGTCAAAGCCGATGCTTACGGTCATGGAGCCGTCCCCATTGCGCAGAAACTAGAGGAACTGGGGGCAGACTACCTGGGCGTGGCCTGCCTGGCCGAGGCAGTGGAACTGCGCCAGGCCGGGGTGCAGACCCCCATCCTGATCTTAGGCGGCACCCCGGCAGCCTACGCTGCCGAATTGGTGCGGTATCACATTACCCAGGCCTGCTACGACTTGGACTACGCCAAGGCCCTCTCGGCCCAGGTACAAGAGACGGGGGGCACCTTGACCGTCCATATTCAGTGCGACACCGGCATGTCCCGCCTGGGCTTTCTCTGCCATGAGGATACCATGGAGCAAGCCGCCCAAGAGATCGCCCAGGCAGTGGAACTGCCCGGCCTCCACGCCGAGGGGATTTTCACCCATTTCTCCGACGCCGATGGCAGCGAGGAATACACCATGCTCCAGTTTGACCGGTTCTTGGACATCCTGCAACGGGTCCAAGCCCTGGGGCACACCTTTGCCATCCGCCACTGTGCCAATAGCGCAGCCACCTTGCTCTATCCTGCCACCTACCTGGACATGGTTCGTCCGGGCATTGCCCTTTACGGACATTTCCCGGACGGAAACATGGACCCGGCACTGTGTGACCTGCAGCCGGTGATGGAGGTGAAAAGCCGGGTGGTTACGGTCCGCACCGTCCCCGCCGGCACGCCGGTGAGCTATGGCCGCACCAACGTGCTCCAGCGTCAGACCCGTCTGGCCGTGGTGCCCATTGGGTATGGGGATGGCTACTGCCGTGGCTTCTCCAACCGGCTTTCTGTGCTGTTTCCAGGGGGACAGGCCCCTGTCACCGGACGGGTGTGCATGGACATGTGTATGGTAGACGTCACCGATCTGCCAGAGGTCACAGAAGGCAGCGTCGCGGTGATCTACGGTCACACGGAAAACGGGGAGCAGCCTGTGGAGGCCGGGGCCACTGTGATGAACACCATTTCCTACGAGCTGCTCTGCGTGCTCACCCGCCGCATTCCTCGGATCTACCGGTAATCGACAAAGTTCCCGAAACGGGTTCCCCTGCATAGAATGGGGCGAGGGAGGCAACCGGCGGGCCTATCCGGCCTGCCAGTTTGGCAAAAGGCGGTTTGTTTTCCCAGCGGGTATAAAGACCGCCTGTCCGTGGGAGAATCATAGTGACCGCGTTACATAGGATCCCCCCGATCCATGTAACGCAGGATCTTAACTTCCAGCGGAGTGTGAGCGTTTGTGGACAATAGCGTGAAGCGTGGAGATATCTTTTATGCAGACCTGAGCCCTGTGGTGGGCAGTGAACAGGGCGGTGTGCGCCCCGTGCTCATTGTACAAAATGACACCGGCAACCGGCACAGCCCGACGGTGATCGCAGCGGCCATCACCTCCCAGACGGGAAAGGCGAAGCTGCCCACCCACATCTCCCTGGCTGCCCGACAGTTTGGGCTGCCCAAAGACTCGGTGGTTCTCCTAGAACAGATCCGGACGTTGGACAAAAAGCGTCTGCGGGAGCACATGGGCCGGGTAGATGGCCCTATGATGCACCGGGTGGATGAAGCCATTGCCGTAAGCTTTGGCCTGCATCCAGAGACTCTCGTCTAATGGTCTGCTGGCCAGCATCCGGCCAGCGAAGCAATGGGAACCCATCCGTTCCCATCCTCGGGAGGGAACGCGCCTCCCAACAGAAGGCACGGGCATCCCGGCATCGAGCCTGCCGGGTGTGCCCGTCACGCAGAAATCTTCGCCCCAATCCATACATAAAGGCAGGCCCCACGGCGTTGTGGGGCCTGCCTTTATGTATGGATCAGAGGAGGAAATCTTCCTCTTTGAGCTGGCTGAAGTCTGGTGTGGCCGGGCGAGGCGGAACCCGTTTCAACGGATCGTATCGAAAGGCCGTGCAGGACCCGGCAGGGGAGACAACCCCTTTTCGCTGGCAAAGAATGGTCTCCTCTGTAATTTGCTTTCCCCGGCGGCAATAGGTGCAGCTGGGGTCGATGTTCCTCTTAAACAGCATGGACGTTCCCCCTGTCTCCTTAACGTTTGCGTCTATTATAGCCGTCTTTCCCTGTCTTTTCCACTCTTTTTTGGGGGAAGCGCAGAAAGGACACCCCTGCTAAGACAAACAGTGCAAACACCTCTTGATGAAACAAACCGGGGCGCCAGGACTCCGAAAGCGGTGCCATGGCAGGGACGGAAAGGGGCAGGCAGGCACTTGCCAGCATCGTGATCCCTGCAGCGAGCATCCCCTGGAGAAATTTGGCCCGGAGATAGGGGCCAGGGCGCACCCCGGCTGCGCGCCAGAACGGCAGGGACTGGCAGTGGACCGACAACCCGCCCCATCCCAGCAGAAAGGCCGCCAGCGGCAAAGCCCCAGGGGCATCCACGGCCCCTTGTAAGGCAGCCGTTCCCGTGGAAATTTCCAGAAACCCCATACAGGCGCCGCGGCACAGAACAGGTACGTTCTCCCCCGGAATCAGCCCTGCCACCGCTTGGATGCAGGCGGGCAACAGCCCAGAGCAATCAGCCAACGCCGTGAGGACGGAAAACAAAATCACATAGGAGCAGACACCCAGGGTGGCAGAAAATGCACTGTGCACACATCCTGGAAATTCGGTAGAGAGGGAAGACAGCGACAAAGACGGAGTGGCCATGGGCGGTGGTTCCGGCGAACAATGGGTTTCCCGCCTGGCAAAGAACACTCCCAGCAGAACCGCCGCCCCCAGATTGGCCCCCAGCAGAAGGAACCCCACCTCCTTAGAACCAAAGACCCCCATTCCAACGGCCCCCAGGAAAAAGGCTGGGCCACAGTTGTTGCAGAACCGGGAGAGGCGGCGGGCCTCCTCCCGGCTGCATTCCCCGCGCTCCACCAGCTGGGCAATGGTCCGAGCTCCAGCAGGATACCCCCCAATCAGCCCCAGCACCAAGGCAGCAGCCCCAGCGCCCCCCACGCCAAACAGGGGATACATCCACCGGGACAGGGGACGGGCACAGAACCCAGCCACCCCTGTTTCAATGAGCAGGGAAGAGAGCACAAAAAAGGGAAAGAGAGAGGGGATGAGCACATCCAAACACAGCGTGATGCCCTCCCGGGCTGCTTCCAGGCTCTCTTCTGGAAAAACAAAAAGCAGGCCCCCGATGCAAAGCAGGCCGGCCCCTTCCACCAAGATCCGCCGATATCCCTTCATAGTACACCCCCCGTCCAACATGCTAATACGTATGCGTCTTTCCCTAAAATCTTGCCTGCCCCTATTGGGCTTGCGTCCGGAGATGGGATAGGCTATAATAGGACCAAATTTGGTTCTTAAAGAGGAGTTCTACCATGAAACAAGCATGTGCGATTGTCTTGGTCCTGCTTTTGACCTTGTCTGCGGTGGGATGCACCGGCCAGAATCAGCAGCAGGATAGTGTCTATAAAACCAATCTCATGCTGGACACCATCGTGCAGATCACACTATACGATTGGGAGGACAGCAGCACCATTGACCTGGCCTTTGATGAGATCCGTCGCCTGGAGAGCTTACTAAGCGTGGAGCAGGAGGGCAGCGACTTGTACCGCCTGGCCCAGGCTGCAGGAAAAGAATGGGTGGAGATTTCCTCGGAGACGGAGGAAGTCCTCCGCTTGTCGAAAGAGTACTATACCCTTTCTCAGGGTCATTTTGATGTGACCATCGGTCCTTTGGTAGACCTGTGGAACATCCACAATGGAGAGGGCCATTATCCCACCCAGGAGGAACTGGACGCAACCCTTCCCCTGATTAACAGCGACGATCTGCTGGTGGAGGAGGGCCGGGCCTATCTGGCCCGGGAAGGGATGATCGCCAATCTCGGTGCCATCGCCAAGGGATACATTGCCGACCGGGTCAAGGATTTGTTGGTGGAGCAAGGCGTGGAACATGCCGTCATCGATCTGGGACGCAACATTCTCCTCATCGGAGGCCGCCCAGATGGCAGCAACTTCACGGTTGGCGTGCAGGATCCCAACCAGGAAGAAGGCGTTTTGGCCGATACCGTGGCCGCCTCGGACAAAAGCGTGGTGACCTCCGGCATCAACGAGCGGAAGTTTACCTACAACGGAAAAGAGTACCACCATGTGCTGGACCCCTTTACCGGGTTCCCGGCAGATACTGGCCTGGCGTCCGTAACCATCCTTTCGGACAACTCCGCCCAGGGAGACGCCCTGTCCACCACCTGCCTGCTGCTGGGACCCGAGGAGGGCATGCAGTTGATCGAAAGTTTGGATGGGGTGGAGGCCCTCTTCATCACCACCGATGGGGAGCTCATCCCCTCCTCCGGCTATGAGGCTTACCGATATCAGGCCTGAAACATTCAATGGAAAGAGACGCGGTGCCGCCTTGGCCTGCGTCTCTTTTTCCGTGTCTGCGGGTGTATGCAACCTTTCAAATTTGTAAGATTCCCCGCAAAAATGTAAGGAAAAACGATGGTTGTCTCATTGCACTAAGGATATAATACAAATGAAGTTTGAAACCACTTGGAGGGATGAGCATGACACTGCTTGAAGTGAAAGCATTAAAGAAAACCTATACCACACGGTTAGGCGGCCACCTGGTGCCTGCTTTGACCAACGTAAGCTTCTCCGTGGAGGAAGGAGAGTACCTGGCCATCATGGGGGAGTCTGGCTCCGGCAAGACCACGCTGCTGAACATCGTGGCCTCCCTGGACCAGCCCACCGGCGGCCAGGTGCTGCTGGAGGGAAAGGACTTGGGATCCATTCCGGAGCGAAACCTGGCAGACTTCCGCCGGAAAAACCTGGGATTCGTGTTTCAGGACTTTAACCTGCTGGACACCTTCTCCATCCGGGACAACATCTACCTCCCCCTGGTCCTCTCCGGTGTGAACCACGGAGAGATGGCCCGCCGCCTGGCCCCCCTGGCCAAAAAGCTGGCCATCCAGGACGTGCTGGACAAGTACCCCTATGAGGTCTCCGGCGGGCAGAAGCAGCGGGCCGCCGTGGCCCGGGCCTGTATCACCGAGCCCCGGCTCCTCCTGGCCGACGAGCCCACAGGGGCTCTGGACTCCCGCTCGGCCGACCAGCTGCTGGACCTCTTTGCCCAGCTCAACCGGGAGGGGCAGACCATCCTCATGGTGACCCACTCCGCCCGGGCGGCCAGCCGGGCAGGCCGGGTGCTGTTCATCAAGGACGGGGAGGTCTACCACCAACTCTACCGGGGGGAGCGGACCAACGAGGCCATGTTCACCCAGATTGCGGACACACTGACCGCCCTGGCCACAGGGGGTGCAGACCGTGGGTAACCTCTTCTTTCCCAAAATGGCCGCCGGGAATCTGGTGCGCAACCGGCGCTTCGTGTTCCCCTATCTGCTCACGGGCCTGATCACCGTGGCCATGTTCTACAACATGACCTTCCTGGCCTTTCACAAGGAGATCAACAACATGCCCGGCGGGGCCACCATCCCCACCATCATGAGCCTGGGCACCGGCGTGGTGGGGATTTTTGCGGTGATCTTTCTCCTCTACACCAACACCTTCCTCATGAAGCGCCGGCAGAAGGAGATCGGTCTGTACAACATCCTGGGCATGTCCAAGGGGCACATCGCCCTGGTGATGCTGTGGGAGACCTTCTACACCTGCCTCATCACCATCGCGGGAGGCCTGCTGCTGGGCATCCTCCTGTCCAAGCTGATCCTCCTGTTGCTCTATAAGGTCCTCTTCTTCACCGTCTCCTTTGGCTTTACCGTGAACTGGCAGTCGGTGGGGACCACCGCCCTGCTGTTTGCCGCCATCAACCTGGCGGCCCTGCTGATCAACCTCCTCCACGTCCGCCTGTCCAAGCCGGTGGAGCTGCTGAAAGGGGGCAGCGTAGGGGAGAAGGAGCCCAAGACCAAGCTCCTGCTGGTCCTTCTGGGCCTGGTCACCCTGGGGGCCGGGTATTTCATCGCCCTCACCACCGAGGCCCCCCTCCAGGCCCTGATGCTCTTCTTCCTGGCGGTGATCCTGGTGATCGTCGGCACCTACTGCCTCTTCACCGCCGGGTCCATCGCCTTCCTGAAGGCCATGAAGCACCGGAAGGACTACTACTACCAGCCCAAGCACTTCATCGGGGTCTCCGGTATGCTCTACCGCATGAAGCAGAACGCCGTGGGTCTGGCCAACATCTGCATCCTGTCCACCATGGTGCTGGTGACGGTCTCCACCTGCGTGTGCCTCTACCTGGGCACCGGGGACGCCCTCAACACCATGTATCCCCACGACATCACCTACAGCCAGTCCTGGCAGGATTCCGGTAACCGCTCCAAGGAGGAGGTCAAGGCCCAGATCCAGGAGGTCCTGGACAAGGCGGGCATGGTGCCCACCCATGTCCAGGAGATGGACCAGCTCACCTCCGTGAACAGCATGCTGGAGGATTCCACCCTGGGTTTGGTGGATCCAGAGGCAAACCTTTCCGATCTCAGCAACACCGTGACCACCCTGATCACCACCGCCGAGAGCTACCGCCAGATGACCGGAACCGCCCTGGACCTGGCCCCCGGAGAGGTGGCCCTGAACGCCTCCGAGGACCACACCGACTGGCAGACGGTCACCTTCCTGGACCTGACCTTCACCGTGAAGGAGTGGCTGCCGGAGCCCCCCGACCTCTTTGTGGAGGGCTACTCCGACCAGCACCTCTTCCTGGTGGTGGCCGGCGAGGCCGACCTGGAGGCCATCTACCAGCAACAGTTGCAGGCGAAAGACGGAGAAATCGGCTTGGTCAGCAAGATCTACTGGGGATACTCCATGGACTTTGACGGGGCCACCAAGGACCAGATCACCCGCCTCTATGACCTGCTCCTGGGGAACGTCCTCACCGACGCGGGGGACGGCAGCTTCAGCTGCCGGGACGTGCAGGAGAGTGAATTCTACGCCCTATACGGCGGCCTGCTCTTCTTAGGGCTGTTCCTGGGGCTGCTCTTCCTCATGGCCACGGTGCTCATCATCTACTACAAGCAGATTTCTGAAGGGTACGAGGACAAGGAGCGCTTTGCCATCCTGGAGAAGGTGGGCATGAGCCAGCAGCAGGTTCGGACTGCCATCCGCAGCCAGGTCCGCATGGTGTTCTTCCTCCCCCTGCTGGGGGCCATGGTCCACCTGGCGGTGGCCTTTAAGATGATCACCAAGCTCCTGGCCGCCCTGGGGCTGCAGAACATCCCCCTGTTTGCCCTGTGCTGCGCGGGGACGGTGGCGGTGTTCGCCGTAGGATACTTCGTGATCTACCACCTCACCGCCCGCACGTACTACAAAATTGTCCGCTGACCGGCACCGGCCGTGCTTCCTTTTTCCCCAAATGTCCCTGCAGCCGTGGAAATCCATTGCGATTTTCACGGCTGTGGGGTATGATAGGAAAAAACGGAAAGGGGGAGAGCCGCCGGTGTATCGCATCTACCTGGTGGAGGATGACCCGGTCATCGCCGCCGCCATCCAGGAGCACCTGTCCGCCTGGGGCTTCACGGTCCAGCGGGCGGAGAATTTTTCTGATATCCTGGGGGAGTTTGCCGCCTTCCAGCCCCACTTAGTGCTGCTGGACATCACCCTGCCCTTCTTCAACGGCTACCACTGGTGCCAGGAGATCCGCCGGGTCTCCCAGGTGCCCATCCTCTTCCTGTCCTCCGCCTCGGAGAACATGAACATCGTCATGGCCATCCACATGGGGGCGGACGACTTCATCGCCAAGCCCTTTGACCTCTCGGTGCTGCTGGCCAAGGTCCAGGCCGCCCTCCGCCGGGCCTATGACTACCAGGGGCAGAGCCACCTGGTGGAGCACAACGGCGCCCTGTTCAACAGCCAGGCCTCCACAGTGACCTACCAGGGGCAGACGGCGGAGCTCACCAAAAACGAGACCCGCCTGCTCCAGGTCCTCTTGGAGCACAAGCCCAACGTGGTCTCCCGGGAGGATCTCATGGCCGCCCTGTGGGCCTGCGACGCCTATGTGGATGAAAACGCCCTCTATGTGAACATGACCCGGTTGCGGCGGAAGCTGGAGAGCATCGGCCTGCGGGACTTCATCGCCACGAAAAAGGGCCTGGGCTACCTGGTGAAGTGAGATGGAACGAACCGCGAACCTTTTTCTGGCCTGGCTGGCGGCCCACCGGCTCACCGCGGCGGCGGGGCTTCTGTGCGCCTTTCTGGGGGTGCTGATCTTCTGGCTCTATGGCCTGCCGGGGGAGGCCATCGCCTACCTCATCCTCCTGTGCCTGGTGGGGGTGGCCTTTTTCGCCACCCTCAGCTTCCTCCGCTTCCGGCGGAAGCACCGGACCCTCCGCATCATGGAGGAGGGCATCCTGGTGGCAGCAGAGTCCCTGCCGGACACCACCACCGCCATCGAGGAGGACTACCAGCGGTTGGTCCAGCGGCTTCTCCGGGAAAACCGGCAGCTTCACGCCAAGATAGACGGCAGCATGGAGGACCTTACCACCTACTACACCCTCTGGGTACATCAAATCAAGACGCCCATTGCGGCCATGGATCTCCTGCTCCAAGCCAAGGAGGAGGATACCTCCGCCCTGGAGGTGGAGTTGCAGCGCATCTCCCAGTATGTGGACATGGTCCTCCAATACCTCCGCTTGGACAGCGAGACCCGAGACCTGGATCTGCAGCGGTGCCAGCTGGATGCCGTGATCCGGCAAACGGTGCGGAAATACGCCAAGCTGTTCATTCTGAAAAAGATCCGTCTGACCTTCCAGGAAACCCACTTAGAGGTGCTCAGCGACGAGAAGTGGTTGGCCTTCCTTTTGGAGCAGGTGCTTTCCAACGCGCTGAAATACACCCCCGCCGGGGGAGAGATCCGCATTTTCCAGGACCCTGCGGAGACGCTGGTCATTGCCGACACCGGCATCGGCATTGCGCCGGAGGACCTACCCCGGATCTTTGACAAGGGCTACACCGGCCACAACGGCCGCATGGACAAAAAGGCCACCGGCATTGGCCTCTATCTCTGCAGGCGGGTGACAAACCTGCTGGGACATACGATTACCGTGACATCCCAGTTGGGGCAAGGCACCCAGGTGCACCTTGGGCTCGGCCGGCCAAAATTTGACATTGAATAATCCCTTCCGCAAGCAAGAAGGCCTTTGCTGCGTGTATAACGCAGCAAAGGCC